>JBIKMC010000184.1:0-7000 GCA_044359405.1 Burkholderiaceae bacterium | reverse complement strand
GCTTTACATGCAGCCATCAGCGGCAATGGTTGAGCATGTCAGAGGGTTTTACGGCCAAAAACCGTTGGCCAGTGACTTCTCTGGCGACCGGTGATTACTTGACATTCGAAGGCGCTCGCGCAAGAGTCGCGCCCGTCACCCATTTCTGATCTTCTTCATCAGCACTTTGAGGAGCGTTTCTATGAAGGTACTCAAGAAAGTCTGGCAGCCCGCGGTCGCAAGCGTGGTGGGTCTCATGCTGGCCGGAAGCGTCGCGGCGCAGCCCAAGTTCCAGCTGCGCTGGGGACACTACCTGGCTGACGGCCCCTTTGTTCAGCTCGAGAAGGACTTCGCCAAGCGCATTGAGCAGCGTACCAACGGCCAGGTAAAAATCGACATCACCTTCGCCGAAGGTCTGGGCAAGGGCACCGAGCTGCTTATGCTGACTGCGCGGGGCGCCATCGACATGACGGCAACGGCACCGGGCTACAACCCCGACCAGCTGCGCTACTGGCGTGCTTTCCAGACACCGCTGGTGTTTGCAAACACCAAGCAGGTCATTGAGGTTCTCGAGAAGGTGGTCGAAGAGTTTCCCGTCTACCGCGAAGAAATGGACAAAATCGGTGTTGTGTGGCTCTTCCAGCAACCGCTGGGCGAGTACTACATGAGCGGTCAAAACGCTGACTGCGCCGACATCAGCAAGCTCAAGGGCAAGAAGGTACGCAGCTTCGGTGCCGACATCCCCAAGATGTTCACCGCAGTGGGTGCAACGCCTGTTACCGTGCCGCCGGTGGGCGTGTACGAGGCCCTCAAGACGGGCAACCTTGACTACTCATTTATCAACCCGGGCAACATCCAGGCCTTCAAGCTGTTTGAAGTGTCCAAGGTGCATTGCGGCCCCGTCATGGCGATTTCAGGTCACAACATCACCATCAGCAAGCGTACCTGGGCGCGCCTGCCCGCCGACATCCAGAAGATTTTCATGGAAGAAGGCAAGGCAACCCAGAAGGCCTACATGAACTGGGTGACCGACGCCGAGGCTAAAGCGGTTGAGGCCATGAAGGCTGCCGGCGGTCAGGTTATACCCATGCCTGATGCCGAGATGAAGAAGCTGCGCGCAGCCGCGCCCGACTTCCTGGCCGATTGGGAAAAGCAGACGGCGCAGGCGACCGGCGATGCCGAGACCCCGAAGAAGGTGGCGGCGCGCTGGCGTCAACTGATTGGTCAGTGAGATCGCCCTCATCGACTGACTGATCCCCGTGTGTGAGACCCGGATGAGCCCCGCCCGGTGCGGGGTTCATCCGTTACCGTTGAGCCCCAGACCTCTCGCATCTATTGCTTATCCCAGGTTCAACCCATGAAGATTTACGCCGCGCTCGTCAGCAAACTCGCCCTGGGACTTCTGTTGCTGGGAACGCTCGGCATGATTACCTCAACCGTGCTCGGCTTCTCGGACGTGGTGGGCACCAAATTTTTTGACTTTCCGATTCCTGGTACGCTCGAAATCACCGAAAGCACCATGGTGTTGATCGTGTTTGGCGCCCTGGCCTACACGCAGTCAAAACGCGGGCATATCCGGGTTGAGATCGTTTACAACTATTTCAGTCCACGCGGCAAGGCGTTGGCTGACTTCGTCACCCACCTGGTCGCGTTCATCTACTTCGCGTTGCTTGCCTGGCAGGGCATCATCGAGGCGCAGTACAGCTGGCAGATCGGTGAGGCCACGATGGGCACAATCCGCTTTCCGCTGCTGCCGGCGCGCTGCCTGCTGGTGGCCGGTGCGGTGCTGCTCTTGTTTCAGCTTGTCATTGATCTCGTTGAAGATGCCCGCCGCGTTCGTCACGGCGGTGAACCTCTTGGCCAACACGCCTAGTCGACCAAGACCACCGTCTTTCATTCTCAAATTGTCGGGCGCTGCGCGCAAACCACCGGAATCTGCATCATGGCTTTGCTTTCCCCTGAAGTAACCGGCGTCATCGTCTTCGGATTGTTGATTCTGTGGCTGGTCATCGGAGTACACATCGGGGTGGCACTCGGTCTGGCTGGCTTCCTCGGTATCTACCTATCGGTCGGCCCCGACGCCGCCTTCGCGCAGTTGTCTGCCATACCGTTTGGCACGACCAATTCATTTTCTCTGGCGGTGATTCCCCTATTCATTCTGATGGGGTCATTTGCAACCGTCTCGGCGATCACAACTGAGTTGTTCCGCATGGCTTATGTCTGGCTGGGGTCGCTGCGGGGCGGTCTGGCTATGGCCACTGTGATGTCGTCGGCGGCCTTTGGTGCGGCATCCGGCTCAACCATTGTGAATGCGGCCGTCTTCACCCGCATGGCCATGCCGGAAATGCAGCGATTCGGCTATGACGTGCGCCTGAATGCGGGCTGCATTGCCGCGGCTGGCACGCTGGCCGCGCTGATTCCGCCCAGCATTCTGATGGTGATTTACGCGGTCATCACTGAGCAGTCCATCGGTAAGCTGCTGATCGCGGGCATCATCCCCGGCATACTCACGGCGGTCATTTATTGCGGCGGCATTTACCTGGTGGCTCGCGTGCGCCCGGATCTGGCCCCCCGTGCCGATCTCAAATTTACCTGGAGCGACCGCTGGCAGTCGCTTCGCGGTGTTTACGGCATTCTGGCTTTGTTCGTCATCGTGGTCGGCGGCATCTATGGGGGCTACTTTCCGGCCACCTACGCAGGCGCCGTCGGTGCGTTTGGCGCATTTTTGATTGCCCTGGTTAAGGGGCGTATCAATCGCGCCTCGATGATTGAGGTGCTTCGTGAGGCCGCCACCACAACCTCGGTTATTTTCATCATCGTGGTCGGCGGCATTCTGTTTGCCCGCTTTCTCACGTATTCCGGACTCGTCACTTCGATTTCAACCTGGCTGATTGGACTGGGTGGCAGCAAGTACTTCTACCTGATGGGCTACATCCTGTTATTCCTGGTGCTGGGCTGCTTCATCGAGCCCATCGCTATCATGGTGATGACCTTGCCAGTGATGTTCCCGGTTATGAAGGCGGCCGGATTCGATCCCATCTGGCTGGGCGTGGTATCGGTCAAGCTGGCTGAAATCGGCGTGCTCACGCCGCCTGTGGGGCTCAATGTATTTGTGGTGAAAAGCGCGTCGCCCATACCGGTCACACTGGGACAGGTCTTCGCCGGCGTGACGCCGTTCATCTTGCTCGATTTCTTGTCGCTCGGCCTTTATGTGGCGTTTCCTGAAATGTTGACCTGGCTGCCCAACATGGTGTCGCAGTAGCATTGAGGTTTCTTGGCCGTAAGCAGGGAGCCCTGGCATGTCAGTGCTGAAGTACGACGGACACGCCTTCGACACCGACGTCGAAGTGTTGATCATCGGTTCGGGTGCCTGCGGCACCATTGCGGCCTTGGCCGCCAATGAGCAAGGTGCCGAGGTGCTCGTGCTCGAGCGCGACGCCAAGCCCTCGGGCAACACTGCACTGTCGGGCGGCCAGATCCCGGCAGCGGGCACCAAGTTTCAGAAGGCAGCCGGTCTTCTCGATGACACGCCTGAGCTCTTGTACCAGGACATCATCGCCAAGGCGCACGGTGAGTGTGATCATGACATCGCGCGCGTCGTGGCCTACGAGGCCGCCAAGACGGTTGAGTGGCTGGTCGACCGCTACGCGTTACCGCTGAGCTGCGTTCTTGACTTCCAGTACCCGGGGCACAGCCGCCCCCATATGCACGCCTCTCCCTCGCGGTTCGGTGCCGAGTTGTTGGCGGTGCTTCTGACTGCGGTTGAAGGCGAAGGCATTCCCATCGCCACCAGCGCTCTGGCCACCGATCTGTACGCCGATGACAGTGGCCGCATTCACGGCGTAAGGGTACGCAGACCCGACGGTGCCAGCGAAGAAATCGGCTGCCAGACGCTCATCCTCGCCTGTAACGGCTTTGGGGGCAATCGCGACATGCTGAGTAAATACATGCCCGAAGCGGCTGGAATGTTTTACGAGGGGCACGTGGGTAATCAGGGCGACGCCATTCGCTGGGGCGAGGCGCTGGGCGCCTCTGTTCGCGACATGGGCTCTTTCCAGGGCTTTGGCGCAGTGTGTGATCCACACGGCATGCATCTGAGCTATCCCCACATCACCGAGGGCGGCTTTCACGTCAATCGTGATGGCCTTCGCTTCTCCAATGAAAACGCTGGCTATTCCGAGCAGGCCCTGTGCGTGTATCGCCAGCCCGGGCATGTGGCTTGGGCCATCTGGGATGATCGCTGCGAACAGGTCGCCAACAAGCAGCACAGTCATGTGTTGGCCAACGAGGCAGGCGCGATCAAGCGCTATGACTCGGTGGACGCGATGGCGGCAGCCATCGGCTGCCCCGCCGGCGCTCTCGCTCAGACTCTTGCCGAGGTTGAAGCCTGCACGCGTGGCGAACGTACCGATGCCTTCGGCCGCAACTTTCGAGGCAAGCCTGTGCTGCGCGCGCCCTACTACTTTGCACGCATCATGGGGGCGCTGACGCACACCCAGGGCGGACTTGAAATCGACACCCAGGGCCGGGTGCTGCGCCCAGACCGATCGGCGTTCCCCAATCTGTTTGCCGGAGGTGGTGCTGCGCGCGGTCTGTCAGGCCCGGCTGACTGGGGATATCTCTCAGGTTCGGGCCTTCTGATGGCTACCAACATGGGGCGCATTGCAGGCGAGGTCGCTGCTGCACAAGCGCTGGCTGCTCGCGCATCCTCCGCCGGACAACGCTGATGCCTCGCCAGCTGGTTCTATGCGAGAACATGCGGGCCGTGCCCTATGTGCCCTTTTATCTCGCCCTGGCAGGTGGCTACTGGGAGGCAGAGGGCCTGGCGATTAAGCACGTGGTGTCGCCAGCGGCCTCCAACACACCCCTGATGCTTCTGGAAGGCCACGCTGACGTGTCATGGGGCGGTCCCATGCGCGTGATGATGCATCACGACGCCGATCCGCGTTGCCCGCTGGTGTGCTTTGCCCAGGTGGTGGCGCGCGATCCTTTCGTGCTGGTGGGGCGCGGTAAGCGCAGCAACTTTCGGTTTGCTGACCTTGAGGGTCTCAAGGTGGGACCTGCGGGTGACGTACCCACGCCCTGGATGACGTTTCAGGATGACCTGCAGCGGGCCGGACTTGACCCACGACGCATCGCCGGTCGTCGCGTACGACCCATGGCTCGCAACTTGAAGGCCTTTGCACGCGGCGAACTCGATGTGGTCCAGGTCTACGAGCCCTACGCCGACGCGCTGACCAGCCAGGGCCAAGGGTCTGTCTGGCACCGCTTCTCAGAACGCGGCGACATCGGCTATTCAACGTTCTATGCCATGCGCCGAACCACACAACGCCGACGCGATGATTGCCATCGTCTGGTGGCGGGTATGGCCCGCGCGCAGGCTGCCTTAGTCCGCGCAAGCACGGTCAGCGTTGCAAAGGCGGTGGCCGAGTTCCTGCCCGATGTCCCGAGCGAAGGGCTGGTGCGCATCATCGACAATTACCGTGAGCACGGCTTGTGGGCGCGCTCACCCGAGTTACCCGCAGCTGCATTTGTGCGTCTTAAGGCGGCCTTGATCTCGGGGTCCTTGATTACGTCAGATCCGCCCTATGATCGCATCATCGACGCGGGTCTTAGCACCGGTGATGTGCACTGAACGGCCGATTCGCTGCGCAAGGTCACGGCCAGGCGAGCTGGCAGATCGGGCGTCGATCAGAACCTTTGCGCGAACATAGCGCCAGCCCCACTGTTTCTGGGAGAACTCAATGACCCAAGCCGTTGTTCCCACCATCGACATCGCCCCCTTTCTGGCGGGTGACGACAAGGCCTCTGAGCGCATCGCGCAACAGGTTGCCGAAACCTGCGAACGCATCGGTTTTCTGATTATCTCGGGGCATGGGTTTCCGCAGGATCTGTTTGAGCGGGCCAAGCAGCAGCTGTTTGCCTTCTATGATCTCGATGATGCGGTGAAAAATCAGTGGCATCCCTCGGGCGCCTCACGCCAGCGCGGCTACCATGGCTTTGCCACCCGTGGGCTGGCGCATACCCTGGGTCAGCAGACGCCACCCGATCTGCGTGAATCCCTGTTTCTGGGGCCCGTGGATGATCATCGCGAGCACTATGCCTTCCTGCCTGAAGCGGCAACCAGCTATGCGCCCAACACCATCCCAACCCAGCCTGCAGGGCTTGATGGCACGCTGATCGCGCTCTATCGCGCCTATGAGCGACTCGCCGAAGACATGATGCGCTTGTTTGGGGCGGCGCTGCGGCTTCCGTCCGGCTACTTCGATGGCGTTCTCAAGCGCCACTTCAGCATACTGTCCTGTCACCACTATCCGGTGCTCAAGGAGCCGCCCCAACCTGGCCAGCTGCGTACCGGTGCCCACACCGATTACGGCGCAATGACGCTCCTGGCAGCCACCGATGCACAGGGCGGCCTTGAGGTCGCGCTACCGGATGGTCAATGGGCGGCTGTGCAGCCCAAGCCGGGCGAGTTCGTGGTCAATCTGGGTGACATGATGGCCCGCTGGACCAATGACCGCTGGACATCGACGCTGCATCGGGTGGTGAACCCGCCGCTGGGCTCAGCCGCAAGCCGACGTCTGTCCATCGGCATGTTCGTGCATCCCAACTATGACCAGCGCATTGCCTGCGTACCCACCTGCCTGGGACCGGGCGAACAGCCCAAGTATCCGGAGATCAGCGCGGGTGGGCATATCAAGCAGAAGATCGAAGCCAGCCATCTGAAGGCGGCCTGAGTCGCCAAGGGGGCCTGAGGCATGAAGGCCGCTAAAGCCTGAAGGCCGCGTAAGTCGCTGGTACCAGCCTGATACGAAGATGGCGTGCCGCGTACGCCTTCAGGTCTGGTAGGAAGGATCAATTTTCGCCATCAGACGCATGACGGCACTGAAGTCGAGTTCACCGTGGCCGATCTTGCGCCCACCAGGCCCGATTCGGAAGAACCAGTCATGGCGCTGGGCTGAGTGTTCAAGCGTCTTGTCTGATATTCGGTTGAAAGGCTGACCGGTCATCATCACGCGCA
>JBIKMC010000171.1:0-7254 GCA_044359405.1 Burkholderiaceae bacterium | reverse complement strand
AGCTGCACCTCACAGGCCAGCAGCAGTCGATACATGCGCAGAAAGGCTGAGTCGACCGTTTCGCCAATGATGACCAGCCCGTGATTGCGCAGCACTAGCGCAATGTTGCGCGAACCCAGCGCGGAACCTAGCCGCGAGCGTTCATCAACGGCAAGACTGGGGCCTTCAAAATCGTGATATCCAATACGGTCATGAAAATCAGTGCCCTCAAGGGTCAGCGGCAGCAACCCTTCTGACAGACAAGATACCGCCATGCCTGCCACGGTGTGCACGTGCAGGACGCAATGCGCATCCGCCCTTGCCTCATGGATGGCCGAGTGTATGTTGAAGCCCGCCGGATTGATGGGATAGTCGGTAGGGGTCAGCACATTACCGCTGGCATCAATACGCACCAGATTTGAGGCGGTAATTTCAGAGTACAGCAGGCCATAGGGATTGATGAGAAATTCAGACGGCTGATTCTTCACACGCAGCGAGATATGGTTGGCCGTAAGCTCAGACCAGCCGAAATAATCCACGGCCCGGTAGGCTGCTGCCAAGCGTAATCGCAGCGCCCACTCTCTTTCATCGATCGCCAGCGCCTGAGTCTGGCCAGCGCTGGCCACGGGTACATACGCATCTCCACGCTCGGACATGATTTGGGCTCCTGAAATCTGAGGATTGCTATTGACGAGTCTACGGTGATAATCACGCCACGGGGTTCACCTCAACCATTAATCGGGAGACGAGCATGACACGCAGACGACATTACCTGCTGGCCGCACTCAGCACACTGGCAGGCCTTATGACGCTGCCCCACGCGGCGAGTGCCCAGGCGGCCTGGCCTGCGGCGCCAGTAAGAATTGTGGTGGCTTATCCTCCCGGCGGTAGCACTGATGTGGCCGCCCGACTGATCGCTGAGCGTCTATCGGCCCGCTTCGGCCAGCAGGTGGTGGTTGAAAATCGCGCGGGTGCGGGCGGCACCATTGGCGCCGCGTCGGTCGCCAAGGCGCAACCTGACGGCTACACGCTGCTGTTTGCCGCGTCGCCTGAACTCACCATCAGTCGCATCACCCGCAAAGACCTGCCCTACGATGCGTCCAAAGACCTCAGGGCGATCACGCTGGTCGGTACCGTCCCCTTCCTGTTGGTGGCTAACACCGGGGTTCCTGCCAATGATCTGAAATCGCTAATTGCCTGGGCCAAAACCCAGGGTGATCGTGCAACCTACGCATCCTTCGGCCAGAACACGTCGAATCATCTGGTGGGCGAACTATTCAAGGCCGAGGCTGGCCTGGGCGCAACCCATGTGCCCTACAAAGGCAGCGCACCGGCCGTCACCGACCTGATTGGCGGGCAGGTGAGCTACATGTTTGACACCGTGACCGCGGTGCTGCCGCACGTTAAAGCCGGCAAGCTCAAACCGATCGCGATTGCCACACCACAGCGCTCGCCGCTGGCAGGTGACGTACCCACCATGAACGAAGCCGGGCTGGCCAATTTCACCGGCGGCACCTGGTTCGGCCTTCTGGCCCCTGCCGGCACCGCGGCTGCGATCATCAGCAAGCTGCACGCTGAAGTCTCAGGCCTGGTGAAGTCGACTGAAATCAGTCAGAACTTCGAGTCCCGCGGCATCGTTCCTGTAGGCGGCACCCCGGCGGAGTTCGAGGCCTTCATCAGCAGCGAAATCTCCAAATGGCAGACTCTGGCCACGCGAATCGGCATCAAGGCCGAGTGATCCGGCACCACACACTGCAACGCTCAGCCCGCCCTTTAAGGGCTCACGAATCAAGCCACTTCGGCATCCGAGCATACTCATGACCAATCCACTATTTGACCTTAGCGGGCGTAATGCCCTAATAACGGGCTCCAGCCGCGGTCTGGGCCGCGCCATGGCAGAGGGCCTGGCGAGAGCGGGCGCCCGCGTATTCATCAATGGTACGGACGCCTCCCGGGTGAACAGCGCCGTCACTGACATGCGCAAGGCCGGTTTACAGGCCGAGGCCATCTGCTTTGACGTCTCTGATGAAGCCGCCGTGGTCAAGGCTTTCGAAAGCTTGGACGCGCAGGGCGTGGCCATTGATATTCTGGTCAACAATGCGGGCATCCAGTTTCGCAAACCCATGGTGGAACTCTCGACGGCCGACTGGCAACGGGTCATTGACGTCAACCTAACCAGTGCCTTTGTCGTTGGACGCGAAGCCGCTCGCCGCATGCTGCCCCGCAAGCAGGGCAAGATCATCAACATCGGCTCACTCACCAGCGCGCTGGCACGAGCCACCATTGCGCCCTACACAGCCGCCAAGGGCGGCATCAAACTGCTCACGCAGGTGATGGCAGCCGAGTGGGCTGAGCATGGCATTCAGGCTAATGCGATCGGCCCGGGCTACATGGCCACCGACATGAATCAGGCGCTCATAAGCAATCCCAGCTTCGATGCCTGGGTGAAAAGCCGCGCCCCCGCGCGACGCTGGGGTCAACCGGAAGAGCTCGCGGGCGCTGCGGTTTTTCTGGCCTCTCCGGCCTCTGACTATGTCAATGGCCAGATCATTTACGTCGACGGCGGTTTCTCGGCCGTTCTGTGATCGACGCAAGCGGGTCCGGTCCGTCCGCCTGCACGGACCGGGACCTGGCCGTTATGCGGGATCGAAGCGTCAAGCGTCCCGTTCAGCGGGTCGAGGCTCCGTATACAGCTCAGCGTCGCGCGGCTCATCTGCCGACTCAACGCGATCAGAGCCCTTCGCCCGCTCAGCGCGCGGCGGCCACCATGGCCTGCCACTCGGCCGGAAACTCATTACGCTTGGCTGCGGCATCGTTCTCATCAAGATCAAACACTTTGATAGCGCTGAGATTGGGCAGCTCAGCATGTCGGCTCACGTCGATATCGCTGCGGCTTGGACGGCGGAAGGCGTTCTCGAGCAAGGTGATCTGAACGTCTTTTGAAATGATGTGGTCAAAGGCTCGGCGGGCGATCGCACCGTTGGGTGCGTCTTTAGCCAACACCAGAAACTCGGGCGTGGTGAAGGTGCCGTCCTTCGGGTACCCCAGAATGCCATGATCGGGATAGCGATCGGCAATCCGCTCGCGCAGCCGCGCCTCAATCGCCTGGTCAAGCTCGGTCACAAATGAACGATCGGGCTTGAGCGTGACGCTGATCTGTGCGCCCAGGCGCTCAGCCACCATGCGGGCGGCCTCATCTGCAAGTGACTGCGCAAAACTTAGCAGCGACTCTATGAAGGTGATCATCAGGCCTCCATTCCGCAGACGCAGCCCATGCCCTTAAGGCACCCGAATACCGTCTGCGAACGGATCATGCGGATCACGCAACAGGGTGGCCTCGGCCACGACATAGGCTCGTCCGCGAATGCGCGGAATGATTCGGCCGTCTTCAGATAAGCGATACTGCGCCACGAAGCGGCTGCCCAGAATGCTTTCCTGCACCCAGGGCATACCCGGCGCCAGCTTGCCATCAGCGGCCAGACAGGCCAGCTTGGCGCTGGTGCCAGTGCCGCAGGGCGAGCGGTCATAAGCCCCACCCGGGCACATCACAAAATTGCGACTATTGGCTTTGGGGTCGGCCGGCGCCGCGAAGAACTCGATGTGGTCAATGCGGGCGCCGTCGCTCCCGGTAATGCCTGAGGTCCAGAGCGCCCGAGAGATCGCGTCGGCCGCTCGGGTCAGTTCAGCAATCTCGGCCATCACCAGCGCGCGCGGCGCCTCGCCGATCAGAAAGAACCAGTTTCCGCCCCAGGCGATATCGCCGACGACCCGACCCAGACCCGGCACATCAACCGCGACCTGCTCACGTAGGCGATAGCTCGGCACATTCTCGATCTCGACTTCATGGCGGCTGAGCAAATCAACGCTGACCACGCCCACCGGGGTCTCAAAACGATGCGTCCCTGGCTGGATACGTCCAAGGTGTGCCAGCGTGACCGCCGCACCAATGGTGCCGTGACCGCACATGCCCAGATAGCCCACCGCATTGAAGAAGATTAGACCCGCCGCGCAGCTGGAGTCGACCGGCTCGCACAGCAAAGCGCCCACCAGCGCCTCGTTACCACGCGGCTCGTTGACCGCGAAGCTTCGATAATGATCGAACTCAGCGGAAAATCGACGAAGTCGCACGGACAGCGGACCGCCGCCCAGTGGTGGACCGCCCTCAATAATCATTCGGGTCGGCTCACCCTCGGTATGTGAATCGATAACACGCATGGTCTGAACTCACTGCCCTCGGCTCGGGCGAAAAACTCAGGCGAATCGACCGAGATCGAACGCCTGAAGGAGCACATCAGTTTGCCGCTTGAGCACCAGCGAACAAACCAGCTCTCCAGTGATGGCCGCCAGTGTAACGCCCAGGTGCTGATGGCCAAAGGCATACACCAGATTGGCCGCTGCCCGGCTGCGCCCGATCGCGGGAAGATAGTCAGGCAACGTGGGTCTGGCGCCCTGCCAGGTGCTGCAGCGTGCGTGTCCGGGAAGCCCCAGTTGCTCCGCATGGCGTTGAAGGCGCTGCCACTTGCGGGCATCAGGCGGCCTATCGACGCGAGCGAATTCAGTAAAACCCGTCATGCGCCAGCGGTCCTGGAATCGGGTGACGATGATGCTGCGATCTTCGAATGCCACCGGAAGCAGGTCTGCAGGCCAGCTGTCGGCGTCGACAGCACATTCGATGTGGTAACCACGCTCGGCGATCAGCGGGACGGGTCCATCGAGCCCCTGCAGCAGTTCACCGCTGCGGCCGCCGGCCGCAACGATGACATGATCGGCCTGCATCAGCGGCGTGGCGTTGGCCTGCGCCGTCGAGACCCCGTGAGACTGCACGTGCGGCATGCCATCGACCACAACCTGCGCCCTTCCCTCACGAATCTGCAGAGCCCGCGCACGCCCCTGACACCGGCTTCCCCCTGCCTGAAGCAAGGCCTGCAGAAGTTGTTCACGCGCACGCACCACATCGAGGATTTGCCCGGTGTTTTCAAACCGCAACGCTGCGACCGGACGCGACTGAAAGTACAACTGCAGCCTGCGCAGCTCATCGGGGCTCGCGCGATGTACCCGTACAGGGCCCAGGTCTTCGGATTGCCAGGCACGCATGCCCGCCGCGGCCGTCTCCGGCTGCTCCCAGACAACGTAGTGGCCAAACGCTCGAACCTGCTCAGGCATAGAGGTGGCCAATGCGAGACGTTGCCAGGCCGCCATAGCCTGACTCTGCAATGCAGCCAGCGCCCGGCGGCCCTGCTCAAATCGACGCGGTTGACTGGCCGCCAGCAGCCTCAGCCCGAAAGGCAGCCAGCTGCCCAATTCGCCGGCAGGCAGGGACACCGGCCCACCGCGACTGAACAGGCGACCCGGCAGCGAGCGCAATACCGCCCGACTGGCCAGTGGCGCAAGCTGTTCGGTGGCCAGATGGCCGGCGTTACCCCACGACGCAGCCAGCTTCGGGTCGCCCGGATCGAGCAGCGTGGTGCGCAAACCCGCACGCTGAAGCTGCCAGGCAATGATGGTGCCGATGAAACCGCCACCGATGACCAGCGCTGTGGGCGACATGGCCGTCACGCACTGTGTTGAAGATTGGCCTGCGCCGACTTCTTGCGTCCAATCAGTCTCAGCAGAAGGCGTTCGACATCATCCATGAAGGTGTACACCACCGGGATGACCAGCAGACTGAGAAAGGTGCTGGTGATCAGCCCACCAATGACAGCAATCGCCATCGGGCTACGGAATGAGGCATCAGCCGTACCCCACCCCGCTGCGATGGGGAGCATGCCAGCACCCATCGCGATCGTGGTCATCACGATAGGACGCGCACGCTTGTGGCAGGCATCCAGCAGGGCATCCAGTCGTGACATCGGCGGCTGCTCGGGCTGGGTATCAGTCGCCGGACGTCCGCGCCGGGCGACGATGGCGTATTCCACCAGCAAGATGGAGTTTTTGGTGGCAATGCCCATCAACATGATCAGCCCGATGAGGCTGGGCATTGAAAAACTCTTTTGCGCCAGCAGCAGTGCGACAAAGGCACCCCCCAGACTCAAAGGCAAAGCCGCAAGAATCGAGATGGGCTGCAGAAAATCTTTAAACAGCAACACCAGCACAATGAAGATGCACAACACACCGGTGAGCATGGCCAGACCGAAGCTGGCGAACAATTCACCCATCACCTCGGCATCGCCGACCTCCTGCAGACGAACCCCAGGTGGCAGATTCTTGAGCGCCGGCAACTCTGCAACCTGACGCGTCACCTCCCCGAGGGGGAGACCCGACAGCTCGATCTCGAAGGTGATGTTGCGAGCTCTATCGTATCGATCAATGACGGCCGGACCGCTGGACAGCTCGAGACTGGCCACCTGACCGAGCATCACCGGTCCTTTTACGCCGGGCACATAGAGTCGCTCAAGCACCGAGAGGTCCTGGCGATTTTGCTCGGCCAGCCGCACCAGAATGGGCACCTGACGCTCGCTGAGATTGAGCTTGGACAACGCGAATTCAAAGTCGCCCAGGGTAGCGATTCGCAGCGTCTCGCCAATGGCCGCCGTGGTCACACCGAGATCAGCCGCACGGGCAGCATCGGGCCGCACCACAATCTCGGGCCTGACCAGAGCTGCGCTGCTGGCGATGGTTCCCAGCCCATTGATGGTGCGCAGGTCGCGCTCAACCGACCGCGCTGCAGTCGCCAGTGATTGCGGATCATCACCGGTCAGCACCAGCACATACTTCTCACCGCCACCGCCCAGACCCACGCGCGTGCGAACCCCGGGTAAGGACGTGAGCGCCTCGCGGATGGACTGCTCGATCACCTGCTTGCGCGGGCGCTCATTGCGCGGGTGAAGCTGGATGGTGAGCGTGGCTTTGCGGACTTCATTGACCAGTCCGCCCGCAAAGGGGTCAGTACCGGCTGCACCCGCCCCAATGGTGGTGTACACGCTTCGAACATGCGCCACGTTCATGACCAGCCGCCGCGCCTGCTCGGCGGCCGCAACCGTCTGGGCCAAGCTGGCCCCAGGGGCGAGCTCAACATTGACCTGGGTCTGACTGTTGTCGTCTGGCGGAATGAAACCCGTGGGAAGAAGCGGAATCAGGGCGATCGAACCGGCAAAAAATACAATCGCGGCCAGCGCGGTCAACCAGCGATGCGACAGACACCAGCGTACCGACCCCATGTAGGCACGCATCAAACGACCGTCCTGAGCGTCATGCTTGCCATCATCGCGCAGCATGTAGGCACTCATCATGGGCGTGAGCAGTCGGGCAACCACCAGAGAGGCAAACACGGCGGTA
>JBIKMC010000277.1:0-4767 GCA_044359405.1 Burkholderiaceae bacterium | reverse complement strand
CCCGACGCTAGTCTTGAGCGATTCGGTGTCAACACGCGAGAAATCCGACGCTGCGGCACCGGAGCAAGAGCCTCTGAAGCTCGGCAGGCGCAAGCGCAGCAAGGCCCGTGCTGATCAGTTTGAGATTGAGTCCGCCCGTAACGATCTTGCGGCATGGCATGGCTATGGGTTGATGTGCTCGGCTAACGAGCGACGGGCTGATGAAGCATCCCGCGATGTAGAGGCCTGGCTCAAGTGTCAATACATGCGGGAGCGGGTCGGCGAGCAGTTCTACGGTCGCATCACGGGGGTCGCTCCCTTTGGTGTGTTCGTGACGCTGGTCGATCTTTTTGTCGAAGGTCTACTCCACGTATCTGAGCTTGGCGGAGAGTACTTTCAGTACAACGAGGCGAGTCACGAGTTACGCGGTGAGCGCACAGGGCGACGCTTCCGGCTCACCGACGAGCTGCAGGTTCAAGTATCGCGAGTCGACCTTGAGGCGCGTCGCATTGAGTTCCGTCTCGTACCCCGCAGTGGCGTGCGCGAAGCGGCTGCGCCCAGCCATGAACCGATGGACGGCACTGCCCGCATCGAGCGTCAACGCAAACAGGTAACCGTCCGCAAGGCGGCCCCGGCCAAGACTGAGGAGGCCAGTCGCGCGCGCGCAGAGCGATTGGCGGCACGTCGCCGAAAGCCCAAGCCCGCCGCCAAGCCTACCCTCAAAGCCGCTTCCCGCCGCAAGCGGCGAAAGTAAATATCATGGTCATTTTTGGATTTCATGCAGTCATGGCGCGTCTGCGTCGCGCGCCCGATAGCGTCTCTGAGCTTTACCTGGATGCGGCTCGACATGACCCACGCATGCGCGAACTATCTAAGCTTGCGGATGTTGCCGGCCTGCGCGTACATGCGGTGGAGGCACAGCGGCTGGAGCGTCTATGTCCTCGGCAACGACACCAGGGTGTGGTGGCCATGGTCGAAGCGAGTCCAGTGGCGGTCAGTCTCGAGCAACTGCTGGATACCCTGGTTGAACCCTTTACCTTACTCTTGCTCGATGGCGTCACCGATCCCCGCAACCTCGGTGCCTGTCTGAGGGTCGCCGATGGTGCAGGGGTGGCGGCAGTCATCGCACCCAAAGATCATGCGGTAGGTCTGACCGAGGTTGCTGTACAGACCTCAAGTGGTGCGTCGGAGCACGTGCCCTACATCATGGTGACGAACCTCGCGCGCACCATCGATCAGCTGCAGGAAGCGTTTATTCAGGTCATAGGCACGGCTGACGAAGCCGAGGCATCTGTACATGACCTCAGCCTGGGTAGCCGGCTTGCGTGGGTGCTGGGCGCGGAAGGAAAAGGGCTGCGCCGTCTGACGCGCGAGCGCTGCGATCAGCTGGTGCGAATCCCAATGCTCGGGCAGGTCAGCAGCCTGAATGTGTCGGTCGCTGCAGGCGTCGTGCTGTATGAAACCGTGCGGCAAAGAAGTCGCCCGGTGCCCCCGAAAATTTGACGCGTCACTGTCGCCCCTGTTGACGCTGACGGTCTCGGTACTCCCACGGCGCCTGCGGGGTCTGGTCAGCCCAGAGGCCAATTGCATCCTGGCGCGCTACGCGTTCGGCCTGGGCGTAGGCGAGGCGGTCGTCGCGTGATTGTTCCGATTCAAAGCGTTTGAAGTGCCAGGCCAGGCCAGCTCGAACCAGTATCAGGCCGACGTCCTGGCCGTTAAGCATCACAGTTGCAACCGCGCGACCGAATGGGTCGATCTTGACTGTCGTAATTTCAACCGCGCGGCCCTCAATGAGGTTGCGCAGGAACTGCCGCGCGACATCGGCGAACGGCTGTCCAAGCTCGGGCGCATCGATCCCGACGATACGAACCGAGATCCGCCGACCATCGTTCAGGGTGAGTGAGAACGAATCGCCGTCAGCGACGTGATAAACGATACCGCTCGCGGCTCCCCGATCAGGGCGGTCGCGCGCTGACAGCGTCGCGTAACCGCTCAGTCCCATCACTAACAGCGCGAGCTTACGCAGCGAGCTGCGACGCGATGCGAGGGTTAGCTTGAGCGTGTCTGCCATGCCGCCGACGGTTACTGAAGGGTTGCTGCACCCACGGGATCCTTGGGCGCGGGTTCAAGGCGTAGCGCCTCAACCGAGTAGCGGATTATAAGTGGCCAGCGCGATGGGCTTGGTTGGTGTCAACGCGTCTGCGGGCAGGCCTGCCGATAATGATGTGTCGGTCTATTCAGGAGGGCTCTGCTGTGAACGTTGAAACTGTCTGTTCGAGTGAAGTGATTACAGTGAAACAGGACCAGACATTGCGCGAGGCTGCCAGCGTGATGCGTCTGCACCATGTCGGATCTGTGGTCGTACTGCCCGCGCAAGGTCAATCGAAGCGCCCGCTGGGTATTTTGACGGACAGGGATCTGGTCGTGGAAGTGATGGCGACCGGACTCGATCCCGATACCCTCAAGATATCCGACCTAATGGATGGGGCCCCGGTTACCGTGCGTCAGCAGGATGACGTGATCGATGCCTTACACAAGATGCGAAGCCGGGGAGTTCGTCGTCTGCCGGTCACTGATCCGCACGGCGATCTGGTCGGCATCGTGAGTCTTGACGATCTGCTGCATTCGGTATCACAAGAGCTATCGCTCCTCGCACGCGTCGTCGAGTACCAGCCGCGTCAGGAGGCAAAGCACAGGCGCTGAGGCCTTACACCTGTCTTGGCGCGTCGGATGTCCGCGCGCCAGGGCGAATATCCCCTTGCCCGAATGGGCGTCGCATGTGTTGAAAGCTGCGTTGGGCAATCAGGCACATGACCAGTCCTACACACAAGTGGGCCAGGGCGATGAGGGCT
Source organism: Burkholderiaceae bacterium (assembly GCA_044359405.1). Classification (GTDB taxonomy): domain Bacteria; phylum Pseudomonadota; class Gammaproteobacteria; order Burkholderiales; family Burkholderiaceae_E; genus SYIM01. Next base: position 1,936 of record JBIKMC010000277.1, on the reverse strand, counting down.
ACAACCATGGGACGTAGCTCATCGCGAGTCAGTAACACCAGCGACAGCGATAGCCACAGTAAAGCGCTCCAGATGAAAAGAAGCGCAGCTGCAGAAAAAATGAGAGCAGTACGAAAGTGGGCAGCAAGTGCGAGCAGCTCGCTACCCATCAGGGCGACTCGCTCAATCAGAAGCCGGCCCGCGGCGCTCGCGAGCCGCGTCAGCGCAGGGATTAGCTTCAAGACAAGCGAGCCATCATGCCGAAAGCTCAGCGCCGGGCCAGCAACATACCCATCAGCATGCCCGTTCCGGCGGCAACACTTACCGCTGTCCACGGATGCTCATGGACGTAATGATTGGTTTGGCGGGCAGTCTCGCGCGCGCGCTCCGTTAGGGCTGACTCGGCATTGTCAAGCTGCCGGCGGGCCTGTCTGACCGTGTTTTCCAGGCGCTCGCGGGCAGCTGCAATTTGCTCACCCCCTTGACGCTGGGCGGCCCTTAGAAGCTCCTCTGAATCCTGTATCAAGACTCGCATGTCTTCAGCCAGCCGGTCGCGCGCGCCGGACACTTGTGCACCAGTATCGACCTTATCCATGTTGACCTCTTGCGTGGATGGTTTACCGAAAGACGAGTACAGGAGTACTCGAGTGAGTCAGCACCTTCTGGGTCTCGCTGCCGAGCACCAACGCGCTCAGACCGCGACGCCCATGCGATGCCATGAAAATCAGATCTGCGCCGCGCTCGCGACAGACGTCGATGATCGCCCTCCAAGGCTGACCATGCCGTATGGTGCAGGCCTCGCTGGCGACGCCGGCAGACTTTGCTGCGGCCTCGGCCTTGCCCAGGATGTTCTTGGCTGTTTCTTCAGTGGCTTGCATGAAATCGGCGAACGACGCCTGGCTTGCAGCGGGAAATTCGGCAAATACAGCAGGGACGTATTCGGGCAGAACGTGCACAAACAGCAAACCTGCACCGCTTTCCTTGGCGAAGCTGATGGCTTTGTGCACCGCGTTGTCGGATAGCTCCGAACCGTCGGTAGGTACCAATATTTTTTTGAACATAAAAACTCCCTGATCGATTGATAAAACCACAGCACCACTGTACTGCGGGGATCAGTCCGATCACTTGACACGGGGCAAGGCGTGTCGCGATCGATCGACTCAAGATGGTCATGATGGAGCATCAGGTGGCCAGGGGACTTGCTCTTGCAGTGCGCGGGTCAGTACAAGGTGACCATCGTGTTCATGCACGGGCTCGTGTTTGACGTGCCGCAAATGCATTTGAAAAGCAATGCCATGGGGCGCTCGTTACAAACCGTTACTGACTGTTCATTGCTCGTAATCAAAGTCGGGGCAGGCCTGCATACAGTGTCATTGCAGCGACGGCGTCGCAACGAGAACACCAAGGAGTTAGACATGATGGATCAAGCAAGCCACCTGGCCGGTACCAGTCTTCCGAACGCAGGGATCTTTCCCCTTCGTCCCAATGGCAGTCATCCTCCCGTGCCGCGCGGTGCGATGCCGGTTCCTATCGGTATGGAAGCGCTGCAAAACCGCATTGGCGGCCAGCGTCGGCGAATCAAGCGCGGCGACTACCTCTACCGGTACGGGGCCGACTTTCATGCGCTCTACGGTATTCACGCCGGTTCGTTCAAGACGGTGCTGCTGACTGAAGATGGACGTGAGCAGGTTACAGGCTTTCACATGGCTGGCGAGGTCATCGGCCTGGATGGTTTGGGCGCCGATACCTACAACGGTGACGCGATCGCACTGGAAGACGGCGAAGTGATCGAGATCGCTTCCGAAACGCTTGATTCGCTGGTGCGTCATGAGCCCATGCTGCAGCGGGAACTCTTTCGCATGCTGGCCTATGAGATCCAACGTGAGCGGGCTCTGATGCTTTTGCTGGGTTCCATGCGCGCTGAAGAGCGACTGGCAGCTTTCTTATTAAATTTATC
>JBIKMC010000317.1:0-4167 GCA_044359405.1 Burkholderiaceae bacterium | reverse complement strand
ACGCCGACGACTGGAAAGACGTCAAGAGCAAGCTAGAGCAGCTCGATCGCGGCTGATACCAGCTCCCGCGATGACTTCCGCAGGCGTCGAACCCATGTCACTCAGCCTGGGCTACGGGCTCAGCTTCCACGATCTCTACCATCGCGCCGGCCTCACCCGGATAGACGCCCTCTTCTGCCAGGAGCTGGCCAGTCGTGACGCCGCACTGGCGCAGCGCCTGAGCAGCGCGCGACAGTCAATCGATACCGATGCCGCCCTCGCGCCCAAGGAAGAGGCGGCGCTGCTCATTGAACTCGCGCCGCATCTTGACGCTTTCGTCGCGTCGCTGTTTGACATTGCCACAGAGCTTGCCGAGCTGCGCGGCCAGCACACTGAGCTCGAGCCGCTTTATCGCGTCAAATGGAAGTTCGTCAAGCGCCAGGCCATGCTCAAGCTATCCGCGCAGGACGTGGCCGATTTTGACGGTATCGCGGCCGAGCGGACCATCGCCGAATGGCTCGGCGGCTTTTTTGATGAGCTCGCCTTTGCGCGCGCCGTGCTGGTCTGGCAGGAATCGCCCGATGACCCTGAGGTGGCCCAGCGCCTTGATCTGGCCCTGCGCCTGAGCGCCTGGGCGGTACACACCGAGGCCGGTCAGGCACGACACCACCAGGGCATCCTGTTTCGGCAACCGGGCAAAGTCGACCCCTGGGTGCTGTTGGTACACGCGCAGACCCATGACGCCTCGGGCGTGCGCATCACCACCATCAAACCCGAACATATCCGGCGGCGGCAAGGCTTCAAACTCACCGACCCAGGCACCGATCTGCGCGGGGCACTTGACCAGGCCAACTACTGCATAGGCTGTCACGCGCAGGGAAAAGACTCATGCTCGCGCGGACTTAAAGACAAGCCCTCCGCTGATGGTCGCACCGTCTACAAGAAGACGGTCTTTGGTGTCACGCTGGCCGGCTGCCCCCTCGAAGAGCGCATCTCTGAATTTCATATCGTCAAATCGCAAGGCCATCCGGTGGGTGCGCTGGCCCTCATCACCATTGACAACCCCATGGCGGCTGCAACCGGACACCGCATCTGTAATGACTGCATGAAGGCCTGCATATACCAGAAGCAGACGCCGGTAGACATCCCACAGGCTGAAACTCGCACGCTCAAAGACGTGCTCGAACTGCCCTGGGGCTTTGAGATTTACTCCCTGCTCACGCGCTGGAACCCACTCAACCTGCGCCGCCCCCTGCCGCGTGAAGCCAGCGGCTATAAGGTTCTGGTGGCGGGCATGGGTCCGGCGGGGTTCACCCTCACTCATCATCTGCTGAATGACGGGCATACAGTCGTCGGTATCGACGGCCTCAAGATCGAGCCCCTGCCGCCCCGACTCAGCGGCATCTCAGTCAAGAGCGAGCAATTCGGCAGCCGGGTACCGTTCGAGCCGATTGAAGACGTCAATACGCTTTATGAGTCGCTTGATGAGCGCGTGATGGCGGGGTTCGGCGGCGTCGCCGAGTACGGCATCACCGTTCGCTGGAATAAAAACTTCTTGAAGATCATCCGCCTCCTGCTTGAGCGACGGGAGCACTTCACCCTGGTGGGTGGAGTTCGCCTGGGGGGAACGCTCAGGCTTGAAGACGCCTGGTCGCTGGGTTTTGATCACGTCGCTCTGGCCATGGGTGCTGGCCGCCCGACCGTGCTTGATATTCCCAATGGATTGGCGCGCGGGGTTCGTACCGCCAGCGATTTTCTGATGGCACTGCAGCTTACGGGTGCTGCCAAAGCCGACTCGCTGGCCAATATGCAGCTGCGTCTTCCCGTCGTGGTGATCGGAGGGGGCCTCACCGCCATTGATACGGCCACCGAGTCGTTGGCTTATTACGTGGTGCAGGTCGAAAAGTTTTTAGCCCGCCATGAAGCCCTGACTAAACTCACCGGTGACGAAGCTCTGATCAGCGCGCGATACACCGCCGAAGAACGCGAATTGGCGGCTGAATTCCTGGCTCACGCTCGCGCCATTCGCGCTGAGCGCACCGCGGCCCGCGCCGAGGCACGGGAGCCCCGTCTCGCAGAGCTTTTAGCGCAGTGGGGTGGGGTCACGGTCGCGTATCGCAAGCGGCTGGTCGACAGCCCCAGCTACACACTTAATCACGAAGAGGTTGAAAAAGCCCTCGAAGAGGGCATTCGCTTTGCCGAGTGCCTCGACCCCAGAGGCATTGAGATCGACTCCTGCGGCGCTGCCACCGCCATCCGGCTGCGCCGGCAGCTGCGCGGTGATGACGGTCGCTGGTCTGATGCACAGGGTGATGACGCTGAGGTCATCTGGCCTGCCCGCACGGTGTTCGTCGCGGCTGGCACGCAACCCAATACCGTACTGGCTCGCGAAGACGCGCTCCATTTCTCGCTCGATGGCAAATACTTCCAGGCGATTGATGAGAACGGCCAAGCGGTCAAGCCGCAGCATGCCGCCAGCAAACCCGACGAGGTGCGCGTGCTGCTGGCACGGCACGATGATGGCCGCATGGTCTCGTTCTTCGGCGACCTGCACCCCAGCTACTTTGGCAACGTCGTCAAAGCCATGGGCTCAGCGCGACAGGGGTACCCGATCATCTCGCGCGTGCTTGCGCGTCAAGCGCCCGCGCTCTGTCTTGATTCGCGTGACTTCGCCGATCGCATGAATCACCTGCTCAGAGCGCGAGTCGAGCGGGTCGAGCGTCTGACCCCCACCATCGTCGAAATCGTCGTGCACGCGCCTCTGGCCGCTCAGCGCTTTGAACCTGGCCAGTTTTACCGACTGCAGAATTTCGAGGCTCTGGCCCCGGTGGTCGACATCGCCGGCATCCCCACCCGCCTGGCCATGGAAGGGCTTGCCTTGACGGGCGCCTGGGTCGATCGTGACCGTGGCCTGGTCTCCACCATCGTGCTTGAGATGGGAGGCTCGTCTGATCTGTGCGCGCAGCTCAAACCGGGCGAACCCGTGATTCTCATGGGGCCCACCGGGGCCCCCACTGAAATAGAATCCAATGAGACGGTCGTGCTGGTCGGTGGTGGCCTGGGTAACGCGGTTCTGTTCTCAATCGGTGCGGCGTTTCGCGCACGCGGGTCCCGGGTGCTGTATTTCGCCGGCTACAAAAAGCTGATCGATCGCTACAAGGTCGAAGACATTGAGGCTGCCGCTGACGTGGTGGTCTGGTGCTGCGATGAAGCGCCTGGTTTCAAGCCAGGCCGCCCGCAAGATCGAAGCTTCACCGGCAACATCGTGCAGGCCATGGCGGCTTACGCCGGTGGTTCCCTCGAGCCCGGCGGTGCGGCCATAACCGCCAACACCGGCGGCTACATCGCCATGAAAGAAGCTGACCGACTCATCGCCATCGGCTCTGATCGCATGATGGCGGCTGTCGCCCAGGCCCGACATTCGGTATTGGCACCTTATCTCAAGCCAGGTCACCTCGCCTTTGGCTCCATCAATTCGCCCATGCAGTGCATGATGAAAGAAATATGCGCTCAGTGCCTGCAACCGCATCACGACCCTGAGACAGGCCGCACCCGCATCGTGTTCTCCTGCTTCAATCAGGATCAGCCCCTTGATCGGGTTGATTTTCAGGCACTGGGGCAGCGTCTCAGCCAAAACTCCCTGCAGGAAAAACTCACCGCCAGCTGGCTCGCGCAGGGCCTGCGGACAGCCGGTCTCCGTTGTCAGGCCTGATACCTTACACTTGCGCTTTGCTATGTCCCACCAAGGCCAGCCATGCTCTACCACATTCGTGAAGCGCAGCGCGCCGTTCTGACTCCCTTGTCTAGCTGGGCGGCCTCGGTCAGCCAGCTGTACAGCAATCCCTACAGTCCGCTGTCTTACACGCCCATGGCAAACCGTATCTCAGCGGGTCTTGACCTGGTGCATCGTCTGGGCAAAGACTACGAAAAGCCGGGGTTTGACCTGTCTGAAACCCGCATCGAGGGACAACCGGTATCGGTGGTCGAGCGCATTGAAATGGCCAAGCCCTTCTGCCGTCTCATCAAGTTCGAGCGCCTGTTACCCGCCGCACTGGCATCGCATGCACAAGACCCTGTCATGCTGGTCTTTGCGCCCCTGTCCGGTCACCATTCCACGCTGTTGCGCGACACGGTGCGCGCGCTCTTGCCTGACCACACGGTTTACATCACCGATTGGGTCGATGCACG
>JBIKMC010000052.1:0-15575 GCA_044359405.1 Burkholderiaceae bacterium | reverse complement strand
GCTGCGTGAGCAGCCGAGTTCGGGGCGCTCCGGCGGAACGCTCCGAGCGCAGGGCAGTCCGGCCAACGGCCGGACCGCAGCCGTATGAGCGAGCGGTGGCTTACCGGTCGCCGCCTCCAGGCGTCAACGACCACCGAAGCGCAAGACAGAGCGGTGGCTTACCGCTCGCCGCCTCCAGGCGTCAACGACCACCGAAGCGCAAGACAGAGCGGCGGCTTACCGATCGCCGCCACCCCGTATCAACCAAGACCGAGGCACAAGAGCGAGCGGTGGCTTACCGCTCGCCGCCTTCCGCAATTGACGCCCGCACCGAATTGGGCTCAAATCGAACGACCGTCAGCGATAGACGATAACAACGAGACTCAGGGAGACAGGTATGACGAACAGCAGACGAGACCTGCTCAAGGCCGGTGCGGCCGCAGGCGCATGGATGGCAGCACCCGCCGGCAGCGTTCGCGCGCAAAACCGTCCCGCCAAGACTGTGCGTGCGGTGCCGCACGGCGATCTGCGGGTGCTGGATCCCATCTGGACCACAGCCAACATGTCGGCTTATCACGGGGCGATGATCTATGACACGCTCTTTGGCGTCGACGCCAACTTCACGCCGCAACCGCAAATGGTGGGCAAGTACGACATCTCTGATGATCGTAAAACCTACACTTTCCAACTACGCCCGGGCCTCAAGTGGCATGACGGTACGCCCGTAACGGCTCGCGACTGTGTGGCGTCGCTGCGGCGCTGGCAGGCCAAGGATGGTGGCGGCACGCATCTATTCGCTCGCGTTGCTGACACGCCAGTGGTCGATGAAACCACCTTCCGCATCGTGCTTAAAGAGCCCTACGGGCTTTTGCTCGACGTACTGGCCAAAACCGCTACGCCCGTCTGCTTCATGATGAAGGAGTCGATTGCCAACACTGACCCCAACACACAGATCAAGCAGCATATCGGCTCAGGCCCCTTCCGATTTATTGAATCGGAATACCGGCCGGGCAGCCGGGTGGTCTATGAACGCAACGCCGACTACGTGCCACGCAGCGAACCTGCCTCGGGACTGGCGGGCGGCAAGCGCGCACTACTTGACCGCGTCATCTGGGACATCATGCCCGACGCACAGACCGCCGCCAACGCACTCATGGCCGGTGAGATTGATTTCTTTGAGGTACCCCCAGTTGAGCTTTTGCCTGTACTCGAGCGCGCCAACGGCGTGAAGATTGAGGTCTTCAACAGGCTCGGTAACGTCGGCTATGTGCGGCTCAACCATCTGCACCCGCCCTTCAACAATGTGCTGGCACGACGGGCCGCTCAGTTGGCGATTAACCAGGAAGACATTCAACGCGCCGCCATCGGCAATCCGCAGTTCTATAAAACCTGCGGCTCGCACTTCACCTGCGATTCACCCATGGGCGTTGAAGACGGCTCTGATGTTCTGATGCTCAAAGCACCCATGGCACAGCGCCAGGCCAAGGCCCGCGAGCTCCTCAAGCAGTCTGGCTATGACGGCAAGCCGCTGGTTATCTTGCATGCCACCGACATCCACATCATGAATCAGACGATTCTGGTGGTCGCGCAAAACCTTCGCCAGGTGGGCTTTAATGTGCAGCTGGCATCGTCTGACTGGGGCGGCGTCGTGGCGCGGCGCTCTAATCAGAACCTTCCCGATCAGGGCGGCTGGAACGTGTTCTATACCTGGGGTGGTGGTAACGCGACGTCCAACCCCATCATTCTCACCGGGCATGCGGCAACCGGGCGTAAGGCCTGGTTTGGTTGGCCCGACAATGCCGAGCATGAAAAGCTGCGCGATGAGTGGGCTGCCGCGCCCTCGCTGGAGGCACGGCGCGAAGTCGCCAAACGCATGAACCGCAACATGCACGACTATGTGCACGATGTTAAAACCGGTCAGTGGGTGGCCCCAGTGGCCTACCGTGCCGATCGTCTGCGAGGCTTTTTGCCGGTGCCCGAGGTTCTGCCCTGGTGGAACGTCGAGCGCATCGGCTGAGTCACTGAAGACTGATTGCCATTTCTCAGCATGGGCTGCGCGACGGCCCTGCTGAGACTGCGGCTTCATTGATTCATGATCGCGTACATCATTCGTCGTCTTGTGGGCGTCATTCCCGTGATGCTGGTGGTCGGCATCTTCGTGTTTTCGCTGCTACATCTGGCGCCTGGCGATCCAGCCGCCATCATCGCAGGCGACAACGCCACTGAAGAGAACATCGCGCGCATTCGCGCAAACCTTGGTCTTGATCAGCCTTTTCTGGTGCAGTTCGGTCGCTGGGGCCTCGGTGTGCTTCAGGGTGATCTCGGCGTATCGATGTTCACCAATATTCCAGTAACCACCCTGGTCGCACAGCGCATGGAAGCCACGCTGTCGCTTGCGCTGACAACGATGACTGTGGCCATCAGCATCGCCGTCACCCTGGGTGTGATCGCAGCCTGGCGCGCCGGCTCACTGATCGATCGCGCCGTGATGGCCCTGGCAGTCACGAGCTTTTCAGTGCCGGTGTTTGTCGTCGGCTATCTGCTCGTTTATTTATTTTCGATGGAGCTGCGCTGGCTGCCCGTTCAGGGTTATAAGCCGCTGGCTGCTGGTTTTATTGACTGGGCGCGACATCTGATTCTGCCGTCCCTTGCACTGGGCATGGCCTACGTGGCTCTGATTGCGCGCATCACCCGGGCCAGCATGCTGGAGGTGATGTCAGAAGATTACATCCGAACCGCGCGCGCCAAGGGTGTGGCCACGCTTGCCATGCTGCTGCATCACGCGCTTCGCAACGCGGCCGTACCCATCATTACGGTGGTGGGCATTGGTGTGGCGCTGCTGATTTCAGGCGTGGTCATCACCGAGAGCGTCTTCAACATTCCGGGCGTTGGTCGCCTGGTGGTGGATGCCATCACGCGGCGCGACTATCCCATCATTCAGGGCGTCATGATCATCTTCGCGGGTGTTTATGTGCTCATCAATCTGACGGTCGATATTCTTTATTGCGTGATCGACCCGCGCATCCGTTACCAATGAATACGGCCGTCATTCTGGCCGGGGCTCGGCGCTATCCCACCATTGCCGTTGGTGCGGTCATGTTGACCCTCATTACAAGTCTCGCCCTGCTGGCACCCTGGATCAGCGGCGACCCGCTGGTTTTTGAGCCTATCAATCGGCTTAAACCGCCATCGAGTGATTTTCTGCTGGGCACCGACAACCTCGGACGCGATATCTACGCGCGCACTCTGCACGGTGCGCGCATTTCACTCGCCGTGGGTATTTCGGTCGCCGCCATCGCCGTCGCCTGCGGCGCCGTCATCGGGCTTTTGGCGGGCTATCTGTCGAAAGTTGATGCCTTCGTAATGCGCATCATGGACGGCATCATGGCGATTCCGGCGATTCTGCTGGCCATTGCGCTGGTGGCGCTCATGGGTGCCAGCGTCAAGGTGGTGATCATCGCCATCGCCATCCCAGAGGTGCCTCGCGTGACTCGACTGGTGCGTTCGGTTGTGCTGTCCGTGCGCGCGCTGCCTTATGTCGAGGCTGCACGATCGAATGGCACAAGGCTTACGCGTCTTTTGGGGCGACATATTCTGCCCAGTACGGTCGCGCCGCTGATCGTGCAAGCCACTTACATTTGTGCTTCGGCAATTCTCACCGAGGCCGGCCTGAGCTTTCTAGGCGCGGGCACACCGTCTGAATTTCCTACCTGGGGCAACATGATCGCCTCCAGTCGGCTTTATCTGCAGATTGCTCCCTGGACCATTCTCGCGCCGGGCATCTGCCTGGCTCTGGTCGTGCTGTCGGTTAACCTGTTGGGCGACGGTCTGCGCGATCGCCTGGATCCACGCATCTCGCGCCGAATGTAATCATGCAGACGCCCGTCCTCGAGATCGACAATCTGCACACGCATTTCTTCACGCGTGAGGGCTTGGTGCGGGCCGTTGAGGGTTTGTCGCTTGAGATCTGGCCAGGCGAAGTGCTGGGTGTGGTCGGCGAAAGCGGCTGCGGCAAGTCGGTTACTGCGCTGTCGACTCTACGGCTGATCCCGCCGCGAACCGGCGGCATCGTGCGTGGCGCAGTCCGCTTCGAGGGTCAGGACCTGGCTGCCCTATCAGAGGCTGAGATGCGCAAGGTGCGCGGCAATCGAATCGCCATGGTGTTTCAGGAGCCCATGACGTCGCTTAATCCCGTTCACACTATCGGCGCGCAAATCAGCGAGGCGGTGCGTATCCATCAGGGCTTGGATCGCAACGCTGCGCGAGCGAGGGCCGCCGAGATGCTTGATCTGGTGCGCATTCCTGATGCTCAGCGTCGCCTGGATAGCTATCCGCATGAGTTTTCAGGCGGGATGCGCCAGCGCGTGATGATTGCGATGGCGCTATCGTGTAACCCGCGCCTGCTGATTGCTGACGAACCCACCACGGCGCTCGATGTCACCATCCAGGCGCAAATTCTGCGACTGATGGTCGAACTCAAATCCAGCGTCAGCGCAGCCATCATGCTCATCACGCATGATCTGGGCGTCATCGCCGAAACCGCACAGCGAGTTGTGGTGATGTATGCCGGTCGTAAGCTTGAACAGGCGCCGGTCGACATTCTGTTTGACCGGCCATTGCATCCATACACCCTGGGGCTCATGGCCTCAATTCCGCGCGGGCGTCAGGGCGTGCGGCGTGATCGGCTGACCGAGATTCCTGGCATGGTGCCCTCACTGCGCGAGCCCACACCGGGAAAGCCTGCTTTTTCGGGGTGTGCCTTCGCGCCACGCTGCAGCCTTGCAACGCCCCGATGCCACGCCGAGGCCCCGCCCCTTACGCTGCACGATGCCAGGGGGTACAGGCTTGAGCGAGCATCTTCGGCCGATCCGACCGTGCGACAGGTAGCCTGCTGGGAAGTCGATCGCGTGCTGATACAGTCGACGGTGCCGGCATGAGCGGGCACTCCATACCGTCGGCTTCGCTGACCACGCTTATCAACGCTACTGCGTCCGATCCCGACCCTGTCAAGCCGCTACTGCAGGTCGAAGACCTGGCCGTATGGTTCCCTATCCGCGAAGGTGTTCTTCAGCGTGTTCGCGGCCAGGTCAAGGCGGTTGATGGGGTTAGCTTTTCAGTCATGCCAGGCGAAACGCTTTGCCTGGTGGGTGAATCGGGTTGTGGCAAGTCCACGGTGGGCAAATCCGTTGTCAGGCTGGTGCAACCCACAGCAGGCTGTATTCGCCTGGGCGAAACCGATATCACGCGGCTCGACGATACCGCCATGCACCCGCATCGTCGCCAACTGCAGATGGTTTTTCAGGATCCCTATGCCTCGCTCAACCCGCGCCTGCGCGCCGGTGACATCATCGCAGAGCCTCTGGAGAACTATGGTCTGTCTGATCCGGCCGAGCGACAGCGACAGGTGCAGGCGCTTCTTGAAAAAGTCGGGATGCGCGCTGACAGCGTCAAGCGTTTTCCATTTGAGTTTTCAGGTGGGCAGCGCCAGCGGCTGGGCATCGCGCGCGCCCTCGCCTTGAATCCGCAACTCATCATCGCCGATGAGCCGGTATCCGCACTTGATGTGTCCGTGCAGGCCCAGGTACTGAATCTGCTGAAAGATCTGCAGCTAAGTCATGGCCTGGCTTATCTGTTTATCTCGCATGATCTGGCCGTGGTTGAACACATCAGCCATCGCGTGGCGGTGATGTACCTGGGGCGTATTGTCGAGATTGCCAGTCGCGACCGTATTTTCAGTCGCCCCTTGCATCCCTACACCCAGGCTTTGATGGCGGCAGCCCCTATCGCTGATCCACGCCTGAAGCGCGAGCGCCTGCTGATTGAAGGTGACGTGCCCAGTCCAGTCAATCCTCCCTCTGGCTGTCGGTTTCACACCCGGTGCCCGCATGCTCAGCCGCGTTGTCGACAAGAGTCACCCGAGCTCAGGGTGCTCGCGCCTGGCCATCAGGCGGCCTGTCATCTGATTGAATCAGCATGAGCAGCACCGATATTCTTACTCGCCTGGGCGTTCGCCGTCGGCTCAACGCGGCCGGTACCCTAACCCGACTGGGTGGGTCCTTGATGGCGCCCCAAGTGCTTGATGCCATGCGCGAAGCGGCTGCCTCGTCCGTTGACATGGCTGAGCTTCAAACGGCCGCAGGTCGACGAATCGCTGAGCTCATGGGTGCCGAGGCTGCCATGGTCACCAGCGGCGCAAGTGCCGCGATGACACTGGCCTGCGCTGCCTGTCTGGCCGGGTGGCAGGCAGCGGCCATGGCACGCCTGCCACAAACACAGGATATGCCCAACCGCATGCTGATGGCGCGTACCCATCGCAATACCTATGACCATGCCGTACGACTGGCGGGTGCACAGATCGTCGACATCGGGCACAACGATCACGGAACTGGCGCAGGCGTTCGGGGCCTTGAAGCCTGGGAGATCGAAGCGGCCATCGACGATCAGGTGGTCGGCATGGTGTTCACAGCCACATCGCACACGCTTCGCGATCTGCCACAGGTGATTGAAACCCTGCATGCGCACGGACGTCTGGTCATCGTTGATGCTGCGGCTCAGCTACCGCCACGCAGCAATCTTCAGCGTCTGATCGCCATGGGCGCCGATCTGGTCATCTTCAGCGGTGGCAAGGCTATCGGGGGGCCTCAATCCACCGGCATTCTGGCGGGGCGTCGCACGCTGATCGGATCAGCGCTGGTGCAGATGATGGACATGGATGTTCATCCGGCCACCTGGATGCCGGCAGGCCTCATTGATCGTGCAGCGCTCAAGGGGCTACCCACCCATGGCATCGGTCGTGGCTTTAAGGTCGGCAAGGAAGAGATCGCAGGTCTTGTCTGCGCGCTCGAACGGTATCTGGCCGCCGACGAGCAGGCCCAGCATCACCAGTGGACGCAGCGACTTTCAGCTGTAAAAGCGATACTTGTTCAACAAGCAGGGCTGTCGGTGGAGTTGCTCGATTGCGCACCCGGTGCCGGTGTGCCCTGCCTTGCGATCCGGCCCGCCCGGGCCGATGTGTTTCGCCTGAGCTTGGCGCTACAGACCTTACCTTTGCCGCTACATTTGGGCGAGTCCCGCATCAACGACGGTATGTTGCTGTTTAACCCGATTGCCCTGCGCCCTGAGGATGATGAGGCTGCCGCGCGGTGCCTGTTACAGACGCTTCTGGAGATTGAATCGTGAGTGCTTCCCCCTCTGAAACCCTATTAAAGGGCGCCCGCGTCATCGACCCCTCACAAAATATTGATGCCGTGCTTGACGTGCGCTTTCGCGGTGGCGTGGTGGCTGAAATCGGTCCGAGCCTCAGTGCTGGGCCGAAATGCGACACACATCATTTTGACGGCCACGTTCTCACGCCCGGACTCATTGATCTGCACGCCCACGTTTACTGGGGTGGAACCGCACTGGGCGTTGATGCGGTACCTCTTGCCCGCCGCAGTGCCACCGCGGTGTTTGTCGACGCGGGCTCAGCCGGACCCGGAAACTTTCCTGGCTTCGTACACCATGTGATCGAGCCGGCGCGGCCTGTCACCATTCTTCCGCTCATCAATCTGTCGTTTGCCGGCATCTTCGGTTTTTCTAAGACTGTGATGGTGGGCGAAAGCGAAGACCTCCGTCTGCTGGACATGCGCGAATGCGTGCGCGTGGCGCGCGAGTACGCTGATCAGGTGGTGGGCGTAAAGGTCAGAGTCGGACGCAGTACCAGCGGTCTGGCGGGTATGGCGCCCATGGATATGGCGCTGGAGGTCGCTGAAGAGCTGGGCCTGCCGCTGATGGCCCATCTTGACCATGCGCCGCCCTCACGCACCGACGTGGTCAACCGGCTGCGTGCGGGCGATATTCTTACGCACTGCTTCAGGCCTTTTCCGAACGCGCCCACCTTACCCGGAGGCGGTGTTCGCCCCGAAATTGTTGCGGCCCGCGAGCGCGGCGTCATCTTCGATATTGGCCATGGTGGCGGCTCTTGTGGTTTCGTCACCTCAAAAGCGATGCTGGCTGCGGGCTTCAAGCCCGATGTCATTTCATCGGATGTGCATCAACTCTCGATCGATGGGCCCGCCTACGATTTGCTCAATACGCTGGCCAAGTTTCATGCGCTGGGCATGTCCCTGCCCGAAGTGATCGCCTGCGCCACGGCAAACGCGGCGCGCGCACTGCGCAGGCCAATACTGGGAACGCTTAAGCCCGGGGTAGGTACCAGTGCCAGCGTATTTCGGATTGACGAAGTACCCACGATTTATCGCGACGTGATGGGCGAAGAAATCACCGGACCCAGGCGCTTTGTGGCCACCGGCCTGGTGCTGGACGGCCGACGCTGGCACTGAGGCTCAGTTTCGCCGCGCCAGCGCCAGGTAGATACCCAACCCGATCATGGTCAACCCCGACAAGCGCTCGAGCAGGCGCGCCCTGATCTGGCGCGACGTCGTCGACAAGAGCAGGCGCGCGGCACCGAGCACTGCCAGTACATCGACCAGCGTATTGAGAGCGACGCAAATGCTGCCCAGCATGACCAGCTGTGTCACGATGGACTGGTCCGGCGCTACGAACTGAGGCAGAAACGCCAGAAAGAACAGCGCGGTCTTGACGTTCATCGCCTCGACAAAAATGCCCTCGGCAAAGGCTCGTCGGGGCCCTGTCGGCGTCGACGCCACCGCCGCGCCTGCAGCCTGCGCACTGCGTCTGCACAGCAAACGGACGCCCAGATAAACCAGATAAGCCGCGCCAACGTATTTGACGATGGCAAAGGCCAGCGCCGACTGGGTTAGCAACATCGACAGACCCAAGGCGGCCGCCAGCACGTGCAAAAGGCCGCCTACGGCCGTGCCCAGGCAAGATGCCAGGCCCTCGCGTCGGCCAGCGGCAACCGTTCGCGCCACGACATAGGCAAGCCCAGGGCCTGGCGTGATCGCCAGCAACACCGCTGCGGCCAAGAACGCCAGCAACGACATGGGCGGCTCAGGATCTCATGCCGCGATTTTCAAGCTACTGTCGCACGCCGACTCAGCTGCAACCGCCCAATGCGCCGCCTCAGCTCGACTTCACTGCCGCTGTGATGATGATCTCGACTTTCATGTCGGGGCTGGCGAGGTCAGCCGCACCGCAGGCCCGCGCGGGCGGATTATCCTGATCGACCCAGGCATCCCACACCTCGTTCATGCCGGCAAAGTGCCGCATATCAGAGATCATCACGTGAGCCATTAGGATGTGGGACTTGTCGCTGCCGGCAAGAGCCAGCCGCTCATCCACACGAGCCAGCATCTGCCGTGTCTGCTCACCGATGGATGCGGCCGGGTCAAAGGGGCGATCGGGTGTCGCCGCAAAATTGACGATTCCATTGAAAACGGTGATCTGGCTGGAGCGTACACGACCAGCCTCGGTGCCGTGATTGCGGCCAATTCGTTTGATGCTCATGGGGCTGTTCCTTTCAGTAGAGGGAAAAAAGGTTCGGTGAAGATGGCCGCCGTCACCCGCGCATCAAAAGCGGTCAACCGCGTACGGTGCGGCGTCAAAGGCCAACGGCTGTCCGTTGATGATCTGCATCAGCAGGCGTCCGCTGGGCGGACTGCCGGTCATGCCGAAGTGTCCGTGCCCCAGGCACGCGAACAAACCCGCGTGGCCGGGGACCGGGCCCACGAAGGGCAGGCTATCGGGCGTGGATGGTCGATGCCCAAGCCAATACGCTGGCTCGCCAGTCTGCAGCCCGGGAAAGATTCGCTTCGCATGCTGCACCAGAACCTCAGCACGCCGTTCATCGGGCGGCGCCTGCAGTCCAGCGATTTCGACGGTACCCGCAGCCCGCAGACCCTGCTCCATCGAGGTGAGACCAAAGCCGCGATTTTTCACTGACATGGGAATCTTCAGCCTGATGTTGGGCTCGGGCATCATGGCGTGGTAACCGCGCTCAGTCTCCAGCGGAATGCTCACGCCCAATGGCGCCAGAAGCTCGGTTGACCAGGCGCCTGCTGAAATCACCACCCGCTGCGCAAACCGATTAGAGATGTTGTTCATCAGCCGATAGCCACCCCCCTCCAAGGGAATGATCTTGCCCACTTTCTCGGCAATGATCTGACCGCCCGCATCGGTAAACAGCTGCGCCAGCGTTTTGACCAGACGCTGCGGGCTGACGGTGTAGGCATTTCCCGGTATGAGCAGCCCCTGGCGAATATCAGGCGCGATCCCGGGGTACAGGTCTTGAAGCTGCGCGGCATTCAGCGGTACGTGCTCGATGCTGTGCTTCTCGAGGATTTCAGTCTCGATCGATGCTTCGGTCTGATCGCCTTCCCAGATGCGCACCTGTCCGACCGGTTTAATGAGCTCATCAAACAGGGCTGCACCCAGCAGCTCTTTCCAGCAGTCTAGCGAGCCACGGTGCAGCGCACGCATGGCATCTGAAATACGTAGCACGTGCGACATCTGCCCAGCCTGTACCCAGCGCACCAGCCACGACGCGGCAGCCGGCAGATACGATGGATTGACGCGCAGCGGCCCTTCGCGATCGAGCAACCACTTAGGCACCTTGCTCATCATGCCGGGCAATGCGATGGGCACTGCAGTGTCCTTGCTGATAAGCCCCGCGTTGCCGTACGAGGTACCACTGGCCGGCGGCATGGCATCAATCACCATCACCTGATGCCCGTTGCGCTGCAGATAAAGCGCGGCGCACAGACCCGCTACGCCGGCGCCCAGCACGACCGTCAAAGATTGTGATGCTTGCATGAAGTTTTCCTTGTCAGGCGACGATGAAGAGTTCGCGCGGCAGGCGCGATAAGCGACGGGGCCCCCGAGGGCTTACATGAATGGTCTCACTGATCGAGACACCGGCTGCCGAGGCGTACATGTGAAACACCATGTCGGCCTCAAGCCGCCACTGGGCACCCGGATGAAAAATACGGGTGAAATCACTGGTGCGCGGCCCTGCCGCGGCATAAAAGCCCAGCGTGTAGCCGCTGATGTTGTCAAAGCTGTCACGCAGCCCTTCGGCGAGCAGGCCATCGCGAAGAATAGCGTCGACCTCGTGTGCGCGGGCGCCGACCTGCATAGCCTCAATCTGACGGTCTTGCCAATGAATCAGGCGCTCGGAGGCCCGTTGAATTTCAGGTCGGGCCGAACCCACCGCCACGCAGCGCATCAGACGGGCGCTATAGCCGCTGACCCGCGGCGTCAACTCGAGATGAACCACATCGCCTTGCTGCAGCGGTGCCTCACCCAAATGGCCGTGCAGAAAATCCCAGCCACGACCTGCTGAGATGGGCCCTGGCGGACCTGGGTCAGCACCCAGCTCAATATAGGTGGCCGCAGCAACGCGCGCACAGTCGCGTTGCGAAGCTGCCGGCACACAAACGGCAGCAGCACGCCGCATCGCTTCATCGGCAACCTCGGCCGATCGCTCGAGAAGACGCAGTTCAGTCGGAGACTTGTGCAGGCGCAGCTCCCAGATCAGTGGCCCCACATCCACAAACTGACAGCTGATCAAGGCTGACTTCATCTGCTCAAACCGCGCCAAGGGCATACCGTAGGAGTGAAAGTCCAGACCGATCTTCGCCGATGAAAGACCGCGCTGGGCTATGGCCCGCGCAAGCAGCGGAAATGGGTCCTCCCAATCACGGTAAGACACAATGTCACGAATCCAGGTGCGCTCGCGGCAGGGCGTGGCATCCAAGGCCCTGATCAGAAAAAAGGGCTCGCCTTCCAGCGGCACCACCACGCAGCGCCAACGATTTTCAGAGTTGCCATAGCCCGACAGCCACGCCAAAGACTCGATCTCGTCGAATAAAGTGGCCTGGACACCGACCTGGGCCATGCGTTGTCGAAGCCGGCCTATACGGGCCGCGAACTCGGCACTCATCAGCCCGCCCGTTCCTGCCGGCTTCGAAGTCCCTCACGCGAACGCCGAAGAGCCACATCCAGCAGCAGGACAAGCGCCGTCACGCCGATGAGAAAGGCACTCACGGCTGCAATGATGGGTTCGACCTGCAGGTGCAGGCTGTTCCAGATGCGCACGGGCAGCGTCTCGGCCCGCACACCGGCCAGGAAAATCGAGATGATCAACTCATCAAACGAGGCCAGAAACGCGAACAGGGCCGCCGACACGATTCCGGGCCAGGCCAGAGGGATGACCACCCGGGTAAAGACGCGCGTCCGGCTACAGCCCAGACTGAGGGCAGCGCGTTCGAGATTGATATCAACGCCCTGCAGCGATGACAACAGAATCAGCAGCACAATGGGTAGTGACACCACGGCATGGCACAGGGCGATCCAGACCGGATTACCCACCATCTTGAGCGGCACCGACACAAAATACATGGCGATGGCTGTGATCACATGCGGGATGATCATGGGCATGAGCATGAAAGACAACAATGCCTTCTTGTAGCCGAAGCGGCCACGCACCATCGCATAGGCAGCCAGAAATCCGATCCCCGTTGCCATCAGACACGACAAAAATCCGATCAGCAGACTTGAACGCAGCGCCTTCTGCCAACGCGAATCACTGAAAAAGGTGTTGAACCAGCGCAGGCAAAATGAGTCTGGAGGAAACTTAAGCGCGCTCTGCTCACCAAACGACAGAATGATGACGATGACGATGGGCGCCATCAGTAGCACGCCCGCACAGATGACGTATACCGACAGGCTGCGCAACATCGGTGCTTGATGAGTGGTGCTCATGCTCGTTCTAGCCACCCATCATGCGGCGAACATCGGTCACGCGGTAGTACACCGCGTACAGCACCAGCGTCACCGCCAGCAATATCAGCGACATCACGGCAGCGCCCGGCCAATCAAGGGTGATCTCCACCGCGCGTTCAATCAGCATAGCGATCATGACGTCGCGGGGACCACCCATCAGCGCTGGTGTGATGAAAAAGCCGATCGCCAGAATGAACACAATCAGCGAGCCCGAGACCACGCCGTGCAGCGATAGCGGAAAATACACGCGCCAAAAGGCATAGGGTCCGCTGGCGCCCATGCCTCGCGCTGCCCTGACCAGCGTGGGGTCAATGGATTTCATCGTGGCATACAGCGTCAGCACCATGTAGGGCAGCAACACATACACCATGCCGATGACCACGGCCATTTCGGTGTAAAGCAGATCAAGCGGCGCATCAATGATGCCCAGGCTTGCAAGCGTCTGATTGATGAGCCCATTGCGGCCCAGCAGAATCATCCAGGCATAGGTGCGCACGATGATGCTGGTGAAGTAGGGCACGATGATGCAAAACAGCAGCAGGGTAAACCGCAGCCCGCTACTGTTGGCCATGTAATAAGCCATGGGATAGCTGATGATCAGGACCGCCACCGTCACCAATAGAGCGATCCAATGCGTCTGCACCAGCGCCATGGACACCGCGTCTGACAGCAGTACGGCGGCGAACAATTCGTACAGCTTGGCAGCGCCACCCTGTTCGGCCAGAGTCTTTACAAAGAACAGCACCATCGGCCCGAGAAAGCCCAGCACCAACAGCGCCAGCGCGGGCAGAACAAACCAGGAATCATTTGAGCCTGCGCGCAGCCGTGCCATGGCTCACCCGACCAAAATTGCTGCGTCTTGCGCCTGCCAGCTGACCCAGAGTATCTGCCCAGGCTGACTGGCCGGCGACGCACCCACATTCTGCTCATCGGCGGTGAGAACAACCCCGGGCGCGATCTCGATGTCGTGGCGCAGGATGTTGCCCAGAAATGAGGTACGCGTGAGCTTGCCCTGGACCGCGCACACAGCCGCAACAGAATCCGGTTGCGTGCTGCTCAGGCGAAGGCGTTCAGGTCGAATAAAAAAGCTCGCTCGCGCGCCAGGCTTTAGCGCGCCCAAGCTGGCCTCTGGGGCCGAAGTCGAAGCCCCGGTCGTTGCAGCGGCCGATGCCACTGTCGACGCCGTCCGCCGTGCGCGCAGCACAAGACCACAGGCCAGACGAATCAGCGCTGAATCGCTTTCAACCGCCTCACAGCTACCCGCCAGCAGATTGGCCTCGCCTAAGAACCGGGCGACAAATTCATTGGCTGGCTCGTCATAAATAAGGGCGGGCTTACCCACCTGCTCAATTCGGCCGTTATTCATGATGGCGATGCGGTCGGACATATTCATCGCCTCTTCCTGATCATGGGTGACATACACCACCGTCATGCCCAGGCGCTGCTGAATCTGCTTGATCTCGACCTGCATCTGGTAGCGCAGGTTTTTGTCGAGTGCGCCTAGGGGTTCATCCATCAAAACCACTTTAGGCTGATAGACGATGGCCCGCGCGATGGCCACGCGCTGCTGTTGACCGCCGGACAGCTGCCGAGAAAAGCGATCAGCAAAACGTTCAAGCCGAACCAGTTCAAGTGCGGCCTGTACGCGCTGTTTGATCTCTTCGTCACGGACCCGGCGCGCACGCAAAGGAAAGGCGACATTCTCGAAAACGTTCAGGTGCGGGAAGATGGCGTAGTTTTGAAACACCATGCCGAAGCCGCGATGCTGGGGGGCCAGCGCCGACACGTCCTGCCCATCGACCCAGACACCACCCTCATCGACCTCGGCAAATCCGGCAATCATCATCAGCGTGGTGGTCTTGCCTGAACCGGACGGTCCGAGCAGGGAAAAAAACTCACCGGCAGCAATGTCGGCCGACACCGAATCGACCACGCGCTCGCGCCCGTAGCGCTTGGTAACTGCCCTGAGCTGGATCTGACCACCCCGAGACGACTGACTGTCTACACTCATGCCTGGACCACCTGGAAACCGACAAAGGCACTCAGCCGCGCGAGAGGCGCCCGGCGGCTGAGCGGCTCAGGACTTAGCGCCCGACAATCCACTTGGACCAGGCGTCGTTGACCTTGTTGCGGTTGTCGGCCCACCAGGCGATATCAAGCAGAAAGCCTTTGGACTTGGTCCAGGGCGTGCCGGTGGCAGGATCAATGAGGTCTTTAGAGGTTGCCCCATACGACTTGGTATTGACCGGAATGGCCTTGTACTTGGCCAGCCAGCGCGACTGCACTTCGGCGCTGCTGGCGTAGTCGATGTACTTGCGGGCGGCTTCCACATTCTTGGTATTGCTGGGAATGCCATAGGCCTGAACCAGCAAGGCATTTTGATTCCAGGAAATATTGATGGGCGCGCCCTCACCCATGGAGGCCTGTGCACGCGTGCTCCAGATGGACCCCATGGCCACCTCGCCATTGGTGAGCATGGTGGTTGACAGCGCGCCGGTATCCCAGAACTTGGGAATGCTGGACCGAATACGCGACATCACCTTCAGCGCCCGATCAATATCGAGCGGGTACAGCTTGTCCATGGGTACGCCATCAGCCAGCAAGGCGTATTCAAGCCCAACGCTGCCACTGGCCATATCGGCCAAGGTACGGCGGCCCGGAATCTTGGCCACATCCCAAAAATCGGCCCAAGACTTGGGTGCATTCTCAGGCTTGATCATCTTGGTGTTGTAAGCCATCACCATGGCATAGATGAACGAACCCAATTGATTTTTGCGCTTGACGACCGCGTCAATATCAGCCGGATTGGTGTACTTGAAGTCATCGTAGGGAATGGCCCGCAGATAATTCAGGCGCTCAAGTTCAAGTAGCGCGTTGTCACCGGTATCGATGACATCGAGCTCGCTCTGACC
>JBIKMC010000276.1:0-4818 GCA_044359405.1 Burkholderiaceae bacterium | reverse complement strand
GTCGCGCAGCGCCTTGGGGCGAGGGACACCAGTCGGGAAGACGAACGAGCTGAGGAGTACGTCAGAATTGACTGCAGCGGACAGACTGGTTTTAGAGCTGCAGTCCGAAGTATACCCCGCCTTGTCCGAGCGCGCTGGCAGCGACCCATTGAACCCAAGCGCCCGATTGCCCGTGCAGGGCTGATGAGCCCGCTTTGCAGTGCCCGTCAGCGCGCGGTCTATTTCACCAGCAGCACCGGAATGGTGGCCAGTTCGCCTACTCGCTGGGCGACCGAGCCGATGAGCAGATCGCGCAGCGCGCTGCGTCCCTTCGAGCCAAGCACCACCATATCGAACTTGCCGCGTTTAGCCGCGTTGACGATTTCAGTGGCGACGTGGCCGCGGCGAATGATCATGTCATGGCGAACGCCGGCCTTGTCCAGCGCGCGACGCGCGGCTGCCAGATCAGCCTCGCTGAGTTCGCGCAGGTAATCTTCGGTGGCCTCTTTTCCGACGAAGCGTGCCGCGTGGCGCAGGGCGATGCTGTCGTGAACACTGATCAGCGTGATGCTTCCGCCCTGGGTGCAACGGCCGATCAGGTCGATGGCGGCTTTGACCGCCAGCAATGAGGTTTTTGAGCCATCGCAGGCCACCAGCAGTTTCATTCAAGCGCTCCTTCGGATGAGGGGCGCAGACCCGTCCAGGGCTGCGCCAACGGATGATCGATACCCAGCAGGCTGAGGATGCGCGCACACGTGTGGTCGACCATCTCGGCCAGCGAGGCGGGCTTCTGGTAAAACGCAGGTACCGGAGGAAAGACAATGCCGCCCATTTCGGTGACCTGAACCATGTTGCGCAGGTGGGCGAGGTTCAGAGGGGTTTCGCGTACAACCAGCACCAGGCGGCGGCGCTCTTTCAGCATGACGTCAGCGGCACGGGTGATGAGGTTATCGCCATAGCCATGGGCAATGGCGGCCAGCGTCTTCATCGAGCACGGCGCCACGACCATCGCCTCAATCGGAAAAGAACCTGATGCGATACAGGCCCCCACCTCACGCACGCCGTGCACCTCATCGGCCAAAGCCTCGACGTCGCTGCGCGAATAATGGGTCTCCTGCGCGATGGTGAGCCAGCCAGCTGGCGAAACGGCCAGGTGCGTGCGTGCCTCGGGCAGTTCGCGGAGAAGCTCAAGCAGCCGCAGGCCGTATGCGGCGCCGGATGCGCCTGTGATCGCAATGGTGATGCGTTTAGGGTTCAAGGCTTGAGCAGGGCGGGTGAGCGCTGGGCAGTCAGATTAAGGGGGCGTCTGTGATTCTACCGGCCTGGCCGTTGCCGCGTTCGTCTCGGGTATCCCGGCTCTGGGCGTGGTTTGCGCAGAATCGTGCCAGCCGATACCTTTGCGGCATTCGCGGGCGCGTCGGCGTCAGCGTTTGACGTGACCACTGGATGTGAGAGGAGTCCCATGACGACTGCGACAACTGCGGGCGAACCACGACTGGACTGGGAGCCGGGAAACATCAGCCGCATCCCATTTGCGGCCTACACCGACCCCCGCCTATACCGTCGCGAGCTTGAGCGGCTGTTTTATGGCGGGCACTGGTGCTACGTAGGCCTTGAGTGCGAGATACCCGGCGCCGGTGATTTCCGCACCAGTTTCGTGGGCGAGCGCTCGGTCATCATGGTGCGCGACCTCGATGGCAGCATCAACGTTGTCGAAAATCGCTGCGCGCACCGCGGCGTGCGCTTCTGTCAACATTCGCATGGCAATGCGCGTGAGTTCACCTGCCCATACCACCAATGGAATTACGATCTCAAGGGCCAACTGCAGGGACTGCCGTTTCGACGCGGCATCAAGGTGGTCGACGACGGTAAGGCGCGCATCGAGGGCGGCATGCCGGCTGATTTCCGGCTGGAAGACCATGGTCTGACACGCCTCAGGGTGGCGCGTCTGCACGGGCTGGTATTTGCCAGCTTTGACCCTGATGTGGAAACGCTCGAAGCCTACATTGGTCCGCGTGTGATGCCCTGGCTTGAGCGAATCTTCAAGGGCCGCTCGCTCACCCTGCTTGGCTATTCGCGACAGCGCATTCCTGGCAACTGGAAGCTGATGCAGGAAAACATCAAGGACCCTTACCACCCGGGACTGCTGCATACCTGGTTTGTCACTTTCGGGCTGTGGCGGGCTGACCAGAAGTCGCAGATGGTGATGGACGATCACGGCCGCCATGCGGTCATGATTTCGCGTCGCAATGAGGGTGGAAAATCGAGTGTGACCCAGGGCGTGAGCAGTTTTCGCGAGGGGATGGCGCTTAACGACACGCGTCTTCTCGATGTGGTCGTTGAGCCCTGGTGGAATGGCCCTACAGTCACCATGATCACGCTGTTTCCCTCAGTGATCGTCCAGCAGCAGGTCAATTCCCTGTCGACGCGGCATATCGTGCCGCGCGGGCCGGACGGGTTTGATTTTGTCTGGACTCATTTCGGATTTTCGGATGATGACGAGGCGATGACGCGCCGCCGCCTGCGGCAGGCGAACCTGTTCGGTCCAGCCGGATTTGTATCGGCCGATGACGGTGAGGTTATCGAGATGTCGCAGCAGGGGTTTCGTCCTGACCCGCGCTACAACACGCTTGCCGAGCTGGGTGGTCGCGATGCCGGTGAGACCGATCATATGGCGACTGAGACGCTGATTCGCGGCATGTACGCTTACTGGCGCCGGGTGATGGAGGTATGAGCGTGAGTGAGTCTGCCCGTTCCCTGCGCGTCGCCCCAGAGCTGGCCGTTGAAATCGCCGCGCTGAATGCTGACTGTGCTGCTGCGCTGGATGGTCGTCGCTATGCCGACTGGCTTGCGCTGTTTGCCCGCGAGTGCGCCTACTGGCTGCAGCCTCGTGAGAATCATGATCGCGGTCTGCCCCTGTGCACCATGGCGCTTGAGAGCCGGGGCATGCTCATGGACCGTATCTACGGAATTGAGAACACCTTGTTTCATCAACCCTACTACCAGCGGCATGTTTTGGGCGTGTCCAGAGTGCTCGCCCTGCAGGGGCCGGATGGAGATTGCCTGCACACCGAAACCGCCTATGCCGTGTTCAGAACCCGTCATGCAGAACCCGGTGAAGTGTTCAACGTCGGCCGCTACCTTGATCGCCTCATTCGCGAGGATGGCGAATTGAGAATCGCGGAACGCCGCGCGGTGTTTGACTCCGAGCTGGTGCCGAACTCGGTGATCTATCCCATCTGAATGCCGCGCGATCGGTCTGACCCGTCAGCAATGACTGCGCGCACTGGCAGCGATTCCGACCTGCGCCCGCTGGTGCGTCTGGTCCTTTTGCGCTCGACGGCCGGCGTGCAGGTGGGTTCGGTCGCGGCGGTGGCGCCCATCATGAGTGCCGAGCTGTCATTGTCGGGCGCCGAGCTGGGCGCGCTGGCGGGTATCTACACAGCGATGACGCTGCTCATATCCATTCCCGGGGCGGCCTGGGCGCGACGCTTCGGCGATGAGCGCATGGTGCTGCTGTCACTGGCCTTGATGACGCTGGGGGGGCTGCTATTGGCTATGGCGCCCAATCTGCAGCTTGCCCTGGCGGGACGGCTGATCGCCGGGTGCGGCGGCGTCACCGTGCAGATGTTGCTGTCGCGCATGGTGGCCGATCGTTATGTCGGTGGTCCGTACGCGTCCAGTGCGGTGGGAACCATTCTGGCGAGCTGGCCCGCGGGCATCGCCGTGGCGCTGCTGGTGCTGGGTCCGCTTGCGCAATTGGTGGGGTGGCGAACGTCACTGCTAGTCGCCGCACTGGCGCCGGCCGTGTTCATCGTCTGGCGGGCCTGGGCCGAAGCGGCCGCACCCGTTCAGCAAGGGCATGCGCGCCCGCTGTTCGACTACACGCCTCGCGAGTGGCGCGTGGTGATCATCCTGTCCTTGGGTTACCTGTGCTTTAACGGCGCACTGGCCTGCTACGTCGCTTTCGTGCCCGTGATGATGAATCAATCAGGTGCGAGTGCGGCAAGTGCCGCGTTGCAGGCGGCCGTGGCTATGGGGGTGCTGG
This sequence comes from Burkholderiaceae bacterium, assembly GCA_044359405.1. GTDB lineage: Bacteria > Pseudomonadota > Gammaproteobacteria > Burkholderiales > Burkholderiaceae_E > SYIM01. The sequence goes on along the minus strand of JBIKMC010000276.1, from coordinate 791 downwards.
CGGTGTTTACGCCCTTTGGTGGCGTCATCGCTGATCGCATCGGCAAGCCCGTGGTCGTCATGGTGGGCGCCTCCATTGGCGCGGCGCTCGCCATGCTGGGCACGGTGCAGATGAGCTCGCCCCTGATGGCCCTGGCCCTCGCGGGTGCCATGTTTGCATTGGCCCCGGGGCCAATGGGCGCGGCGCTCACCTCGGCCGTGCGTCCGCAGGGACGGCCTGCAGGGTTCGCCCTGTTTGCAGTGTTCGCCAACGTGGGCATCATGCTGGCGCCTCCGCTGGCGGGTTGGTTGTCGGACGTGGGCGGTAGCGCCAGTTGGGCGATTCTGTTTTCGGCCGCGCTGATCGCGGCCAACGCACCGCTGATTCTGCTGGCACGCGCACAACCCTCATCAGGAGCCTCCGATCATGAGCGAAGTTCTTAGCCGGTATCGCCGTGGCCTCGTTGCCCTGGGTGCCCTGGTCCTCGGGGGCGGACAGCGCGCCCACGCCCAGGTTGCTGCCGGGGGTCGTCCACTTCGCATCGTGGTGCCCTTTGGCGCGGGCGGCATCGCCGATTTGACGGTGAGGGCCGTGGCAGACCACTTGTCGACGACACTGTCGCAACCCGTGGTCGTCGAGAACCGACCCGGTGCTGGTGGCATCGTAGCGGCCGAACAGGTTGCCCGTGCAGCGCCCGACGGCCAGACACTGTTGCTCATGTCCAACGCTAATGCCATCAGTGTCCACCTGTTTCGCAGTCTGCCGGTGGATCCGGTGGCTGACTTTGCACCCGTCGGGCTTATCGGTGCGTT
>JBIKMC010000302.1:0-4347 GCA_044359405.1 Burkholderiaceae bacterium | reverse complement strand
AAGCGCTGATAGTGTCCCAGTGCCGCCGCCGCCGACGACTGTGTGCCCACTCGCCAGAGCAGAGCGTCAGGTTTAAGACGCGCACCCCGGCAGACCGTGCAGGCGGTATAGGCCCGATACTTGGACAGCAGCACCCGGATGTGCATCTTGTAGGACTTGCTCTCCAGCCATTCGAAAAAGTGATCAACTCCGTACCACTGTTTTTGCCAGTTGCCGGTCCAGTCGTTTTGGCCGGCGACGACCCAGCTCTGCTGGGCCGCCGACAGCTTGCGATACGGCACATCGACCGGTATACCGTCGCGCGCGGCGAACTTGAGCAGGTCGCGCTGACACTCCTTGAAGCTTTCGGTCTGCCAGGGTTTGACCGCACCTTCGGCGAGCGACTTTGATTCATCAGGGATGACCAAGCCATGGTCGATGCCGATGACGCGTCCAAAACCGCGGCAGGTGTCACAGGCGCCCATGGGCGAATTGAAAGAAAACAGGCTGGGCAGCGGCTCCGAGTAGGCAATGTCACAGTCCGCGCAGTGCAGGCCAGTGCTGAAACGCCACGGACGCTGCGTTGCGTCCCCGGCGTCTGAATCGACAGGCGTATCAAGGCGATGAACCGCCACACGTCCCTGGCCATGTCGAAGAGCGGCCTCGACCGCCTCAGCGATACGACTGGGCCCTGCCGAACCCGCCCGGAAGCGATCCTGAACGACGGTGAGTACGCCAAGGTCTTGCGCCTCGGCACTCAAAAGCTCACTGTCGTCAACCGACAGCTCGCGGATCGCACCCTTGGCATCCAGGATGCGCGTGAAACCTTGCGCAGTCAGGTGACGCTCAACTTCCTCCCGGGTGAAGTTGGCCGGCACCGCTACCGGAAAAGAAACCGCCAGCCGGGGGTCACCGCAGGCCTGAGCGCGGGTCGTAATCTGCTCGACAATACTGGCCGTCGTGTCCCGTTGCACGGGCGCCGCGCATTGGCGGCAGTGCAGGGTGGCCACTCGTGCGAACAGCAGCTTGAGATGGTCGTTAAGCTCGGTCATGGTACCCACGGTTGAGCGCGAGGTACGGACCGGATTGGTCTGGTCGATCGCAATGGCGGGCGGAACGCCTTCGATACGATCGACCTGGGGCTTGTCCATGCGGTCAAGAAACTGCCGCGCGTAAGCTGAAAAAGTCTCAACGTAGCGGCGCTGGCCTTCGGCATACAAGGTATCGAATACCAGAGACGACTTGCCTGAGCCCGAAACACCCGTCACCACCACCAGCTGGTTGGTGGGTATGTCGAGGTCTAGGTTTTTAAGGTTGTTTTGGCGTGCGCCGCGAATGCGGATTGCATGCGGGGCGGCCTCTTGGGCGGTATCCGGTATGTTCGGCACGGCGTATGGAAGTCTTGGGGGCGTGGGGAACTGCGCTGCGGCAAACGGCAGACAGGGTCAACCCAGTGTAGCAGTCGCCCTGTATGCCCCACGGGTCTGCGGGGCTTGCCAGCCGTCAGCGCGGCTTGCACTTCGTGATGACGTCGCGGCTCCGCCGACCTACCCGAAAAATCAAGTATTCAGTTAATCCCCGGTGCCGAACGGGCCAACGTCTGCGGACCTGAGCAACCCAAGGCCTATCATCACCGTGATCCGTGTGGGTAAGATGACCCGTGATTCCATGAATTCGCGGTATCGATTTTTGCGATCATCGCGGCCTGAATTTGCGGGTTTAAACACTCAGTGCTCAAGTCATGATTGATTTTGTCCGGGGCCTGCGGCCATGAAACGGCGTTGGCTGATCGGTTTTTGCCATCTGCTGCTCGGTCTGACCTTGTCGATGCACGTGGGGTCGATCGCGCAGGCGCGGGACTGGATTGAGCAGGTGTTCATGCTCGAAGACCCTGAGGGCACCCTGTCGTTTGACCAGGTTCGCGCTCGTCACGACTGGACTCAAACGACAGGCCCCCTCAGCATGGGCTTCACGTCCTCGGCGGTGTGGTTGCGACTTGATCGGGTCGCGGATGCGCCGGCGGCGCCCTTGCGGCTGCGCATCCGACCTGCCTATCTCGACCATATAGAGGTGTACGCGCCCACGGGTTCGGAGTTGTGGTCGCGGCAGGTGTTCGGTGATCGGTACGCACGCGGCGACGAGGAATGGATGGATTCGGCGTTTTCCGCAGCGATCGACGGGCGGCACAAGGGGCCGGTCTTCGTGCGTGTGAGCACCCAAAGTACGATGGCGGTCTATTGGTCGCTGCGCGATGAGGAAGACAGTTTTCGTGACGTGTCGATCGAGCACATCGTCTTTGGCCTCTATTTCGGGTTCATGACGTTCTTGGTAATGTGGGCGTTCGGCTCTGCCTGGATCAGACGCGACCGTTCACTGGCGATTTTCGGTGTTTATCTGCTCGCGCTGATCGGAATGGGGCTGGGCATTACCGGGTTGGCGTCGGTGTTTGTGCTGGACGGCCGGCCCAGCGACATCTGGACCACGGGCTTTGTGCTGGTATCCACCTTGTGTGGTGCCCTGTTTCATCGTGTGTTCCTGGCCCGCTTTGGTCCGGCTCGTTGGAGCCTCTGGGCTGTCGATCTGTGTATTGGCGGTGCCATCATCAACACAGCCTTGCTGATCGGGTTCGAACCCAGGGTTTCGCTCAGCTTGAATGCCTGGCTGGTGCTGATCGGATGTTTGGCGGTTTCGGTGGCTGCCTTTGTTCCGGGCGCGAGGTCCGTCGGGGAACGACGGACGCTGCTGGTGGCGTATGCATTCATGTTGATTGTGCTGGGGCTCACCATGCTTCCCGTGATCGGGGCGGGGATTGGCGGGTCGCTGGCCATCCACCTCACCATGGGCCACGGGCTGCTCGTTGCAGTCACTCTGTCCCTGACGCTTGCCCGGCTCAGCCGGGTAGCACTGCTGGAAGGACAGCGCCTAAGGCTGGCGCAGGAGCAGTCTCGCCGCGAATTGGCGATCGTTTCTGCGCAGAATCACGAATATGACCGGTTTCTGGCCATGCTGACTCATGAGCTTCGCAATGCGCTGAGCACGGCTGCCCTGGTGGTTCGCAGGGTTCAGCGCCTCATGCAGCAGCCCGTGGGATCACAATCGACGGAAGCCGATGGGCGGGTGTCTGCTGAGTCCAACCAGTCTGACGACCCGGAGTTGTCAGCCTCTCTCGAACGTGCTTCCAGCTCTCTGCGCGCAGCCTCCGCGGTGATCGACAAGGTTCAGGTGACCCGACAGTTTGAGAGCGGGATGCCCATAGAGCCAACGCGTGCACTGCTGAGTGATCGGCTGACCGCGTGCATTGATCGTCTGGCTGTGCATGGGCTATCCGTGGACATCGAGCCTGGCATCTCGCTGATGCAGGACTGGACCTATGTTGACCTCATTGTCTCCAACCTGCTTGAAAACGCTGATCGCTACCGATTGCCCGATACCACCATTCATGTGCGTGCCCGTTCTCTGACCGAGTCCCCCGGTCAGGTCGAGCTGCGTATCGCCAATCGCTGCGTACCAGGTGCAGACGTTGACCCTGGGCGCGTGTTCGAAAAATACTGGCGGGATCCCCATGCCCGAAGCCGCCGTGGCGCTGGGCTTGGACTCTGGTTGTCGCGCCACGCGGCGCTGGCGCTGGGCGGAGATCTGGTTTGCCAACTCGACGGCGCCGATATTGAATTCAGATTGATACTGCCTGGCCGATGAAGAAATCCGATTTTTCCGTGGTGGTTGTTGAAGATGACGACGCTTTGCGCAGCGAGATCGCGCACCTGATCGGAAGCGCCGGCTTTCGGGTGTTTCAGGTCGGCTGTGCAGAAGAGCTCGACGAACTGTCGGTCAAGGTGGTCCCCTCGCTGCTGGTGCTCGACATCGGACTACCTGGCGAGGATGGGCTGGCCATTTGTCGCCGCTACACCGAGAGCATACCGGGTCTGTTTGCAGTCGTTTTGACGGCCCGGACGGCACCAGCAGACCGAATCGGTGCTTACCGGGATGGTGCTGGCCTGTTTTTGGCCAAGCCGTTTGACGGCGATGAGCTTCTCGCGATTGTCGAGGGGCGCTACCGCTGGGCGGTACGGCAGCAGGACCTGCCCGGCCCCGGTCTTGTGCTGCTCGGCATGACTTTGCGCGGACCGCTTGGGCGGATTTCGCTGACCCCCGGAGAAGCCCGCCTGTTGGGGGCTTTTGCGGTCGCCCCAGGACGAGCGCTCGAGGCGTTCCGGATTTCGGAGGTTCTGCTGCTGGGCGAAAGCGCGGTCATGAGCAAGGGCGCCATCGAGTTATCCGTGTCCCGGCTCCGCGGCAAGCTGCGGCGCGTGATTGAAGAGCCGCAACCGATCAGGGCCATCTACCGGTTTGGCTACAAACTCATTCCGG
>JBIKMC010000275.1:0-4825 GCA_044359405.1 Burkholderiaceae bacterium | reverse complement strand
ACGACACTGTCTACTATGGTTGGTGGAGCTGGGATCAGGCCGTGGTGTTCACCTCGGCGCGTGTGCCGGGCGTCATTACCTACACTCAGGCTGACCCCAGCGGCGGCACCGACACCATCCGCAACATCGAGCGTGTTGACATGCAAGGCGGGCGTCAAGCCGACACGCTGACGGGCGATGCGGGTGAGAATGAACTGCGGGGCAACCAGGGTGCGGATACCCTGACGGGCGCGGGGGGCGATGACTATTTCATCTATGACCCAACCAGCACCGATAACAGTGTGTCCGTCGACCTGAACCAGCCCGCCGACCTGATCACCGATTTCAATGCAGGCGACTCCATCCGCATCTGGAACTGGGCCCCGAAATCGCTATTGAGCGGTGTTCAGCCCACCACGCTCACGTCCGGGCAGGCTGTGGCGGTGATTTCAAGTGACAATGAGGTCACGCTTCACATTGGCACCAACGCCACCGCGGGCGCCGACATCTCGGTTCGCCTGCAAGGTGTGTCTGACCCCAGCCGCCTTCAGTTGATCAACCAGAGTACATGGGGCGAGTTTGTGTTGTCGGCAGCGACCGAGGGCAACGACACGCTCACGGGCACCTCACGTGCCGACTCCATCAACGGGCTCGGTGGCAATGACCTGATCAACGCCCTGGACGGGAATGACTCGCTGGCGGGCGGTGCGGGCGACGATACGCTCAACGGCGGCCTTGGAGCCGATCGCTTTTACCTCGGACAGGACGCCGGCTCGGATTCGATCGACGGCGGAGGGTATTACACACGCGTCATGTGGCCGTCGCGGCTGACCGTCCCCAACAACGGCGATGACTATGATCGTCTGATCTATCGGGATGCGGCTGCAGGCATCTCGCTCAATCTGACAGACCGTACTGTCTCGGTGTCGGGTCTTGCGGGCACCGATCGGTATGTCAATGCCGAAGAAGTGTGGGGCAGCCCCAAGCAGGACACTGTGGTGGGCCAGGCTTCCCAGGGCAATTCATTCTTTTTCTGGGGTTTGGGTGGCAGCGACACCATCACGCAGACGCCCTACGGCATCGGCCAGCGCTGGGCCGACGGCCTGACGGTCGGTTATAACTGGTCTGAAACCGGTATTACGGTGAATTGGACCGGCAACGAAGCGAAGGTGAGTTACGGCGCCGGTACGGGCGTCAAGTCGGGTTCAGCGAATACTGCGAGTTACACGGCCGGTACCGACACGCTCACCAACATCATGTACGTCCAGACGTCCGACTTTGACGATACGGTCAATGGCGCAGGGGCGACGCTGAACCATTTTGGCTATTTCACCGACCCCCTTGACCGCAGCTCCTATTTCATTGTGACCGCGCGGGGTGGCAACGACATCATTCGAGGCAACGGCAATTTTCTGCTGATTACCGAGGTGAATACGACCAGCAGTGCAACGCCTGCCGATTCGCGGGGTGTGCTGATCGATGGCCGTGTCGTCGATGCCGACGGCCTCATCAGCATGGATCTGCGTCATCTGAAAGCCGCGTTCAGTTCAAGCACTGCCCATGGACTGGTGCGCTTCTCCGGCGTGGCTGAAGTTTTCGGAACCCCCTGGAATGACACGCTCTACGCCGGTCATGGCATCTATGACTTCAGGGGCCAGGGCGGCAATGACACGTTTTATGGCAATGAGTATTCCAACCGTGCCAACTATCGCAGTTCGACCAATGGCGTCGAGATCGATTTGGCCAACGGGGTGGTGCGCGATCTTGAGAGCGGCACTTCATCGGGCGTAGATACGTTGCGCGGCGTTGAAAACATCGGCGGCACCTTCTACAACGATGTGTTCGATGCCCGGGGCTTTTCCGCGAGCTCAGTCAATGCGGGCGGTACGTCATCGGGATGGCTGGGCAAGACCAACTGGTTTACCCCGACTGGAGGCAATGATCTGGTGACCGGCAACGGTTACACACGCCTCTTGTACTCGCAGGCCATGTTGGGCATCGAGGCCAATCTGGCCGAGGGCTTCGTTGACGCCTTGGCAACCGACGCAGCCACGCGAAGCAGTCCAGAGTACCTCCATACCCTGGGCCGCACCACGTTCAGCGGGGTCAACGGAGTCACCGGAACCGACTATGCAGACCGACTGGTCGGGGGCAGTACCGGCGGGTTGATCGGTCCCAGCGGCATTGAGGTGTTCGAGCCTCGCGCGGGCGCCGACACGATTGACGGTGCTGGGCAGTTCGACATCGTGGGTTACTGGAGTTCTCCGCAGGCCATTCGTGTCGATATGGGGCTGGCCGTGGCGCAGGTGACCGAGGACGGCTGGGGTTCGGCCGACACCTTGATCAATGTTGAGCGCGTCGAGGCCACCCATTTTGACGACGTACTTATCGCCAGCAACAGTGGCAGCGATTTCCAGGGCAATCGAGGCGCTGACTCGCTCTATGGCGGTGCGGGTTTTGATACTGCGGTTTATCGCGCCTCGCGTCTGCCCGAAGTGCAGGGCGTCATGGTCGACCTTGGCGCTACCCAGGTCCATTCAATGACCCGCAGTGCCGTTGTAATGGCAGCAAAGCCGGCCTCGTTAGGCGGATTCAACGGCTGGGCCAAAGACAACTGGGGTGATATCGATCTGCTCAAGGATTTTGACGCGATCAATGGCTCGGACTGGGACGATGTGCTCATTGGCTCTGACAGCGACAACCGCATCACGGGCTGGAAGGGTGCAGACACCTTGGACGGGGGTGGCGGCGTCGATTGGGCGAATTACCATGTAGCCGAGGGCGGCGTTGTCGTTGATCTGAGCGCGGTGCGCCTCGTCGCGTCTGACGAAGACGGCAGTACGTTTATTGATATCGGTCTCGCGCTTGATGACGGTGGCGGATTCGTCGATGTTCTGCGCAATATCGAAAATATTCGGGGCAGTATTTTCGCCGACCGTATCGCGGGCAATGAAGAGGCCAACGCTCTGACCGGAGAGGCCGGTGACGATAGCCTTGCCGGTAATGACGGCAATGATTTGCTCGACGGTGGCGACGGCGATGACGGTTTGGCGGGTGGCAACGGTAACGATACGCTGCTGGGCGGTTCTGGAGACAACGACGCGCTTTGGGGCGGCGCCGGCGACGATAGCCTGGACGGTGGTGCCGGCGACGAAGACGAGGTCCTGTACTCGTTTGCCCAAAGCACCCAGGGCGTCGTGTTCTCGGTCACGGCAAGCGTCGATAGCGCCTCGGGCAGCTATTCCGGACGACAGGCTGATGGCCTCGGCGGCACCGATATCTTGGCAGGCGTCGAACGCATCATTGTGGCCGGCAGCGCCTTCAACGATGCATTGACGGGTGGGTCCAGCGAACGTGGCGATTTTCTCATCGGTGGACTCGGTGACGATACCCTTACGGGTGGAGCCGGCGACCGCAGCGTTGCCATTTATCTGGGTGCCACGGGTGCCATTACGGTCGATCTGGCTGCGGGCTCGGCCTCTGGGGCTGACGGCAATGACACGCTGCGCAATATCCCGGCGGTGCTGGGTAGCGTGTTCGACGACATCCTTCGCGGAAACGGCGCCACCAACTACCTGAATGGGGCTCTCGGCAACGACACCCTGACCGGGGGTGGCGGAAACGATATTTTCGGTGTCTCCAACGATATCTCGAGTCCTGCAGACATCGTCCCCGACTTTTATGTCGATGCCTTGGGTTTTTCAAACCTGCGCAGTGCGCCGATGTCCTTGGTTGAAAGCGATACGGTAACGGACTTCGGTCCGGGTGATGTCATCGAGTTCGACGCACCGGTTTCTCTGGTTACTGCTGCGCCCGCTGCGCTGCTCGCGGGCCAGATACGCATCGAGGCGGTTGCTGCCGGAGCGGCGCTTCATGTAGGTCGCGATGCGGTCGCAGGTGCCGATATCACCATTCTGCTCAACGGCGTGAATGCCTCGCAGCTCAAGCTGAGCGATGACGGACAAGAGGTATCACTTGCTGCTGGTTCGTTCCACAAGGTTGACCCGGCCGGCACTTGGCTTGCCGACAAGAGTGGTACCCCGCCGGCGGATCCGGCGCCGCCCGCGACCGAAATTTCATTGACAACGCTGGGCGCGACGGTCGGCAGTGTGCTGGCGCTCACGCGCAAGGGTGACTATCGTCCTGGAACCAATGCCGATCACGTTGACACGAGCTCGTCGCTAGTGGCGATGTTTGTGAATGCAAACGGGCAGGCAGTGTCTCCTGCAGTATTTTTGGGCCGCACCACGCCCACTCAGGGTTCGAGCAAGGTTGCGACCGACGTATCGCAGGATTTTTCGGTGGTCTCAGGCGTCACCCGGGTGGTGGTTCCCACGGGGGCAACTGCGGTACGTTTCTCGGTTGAGGATAGCTACTACAGCGACAACAACGATCCTGACAACGACTTTGGAGTCTTGATCAGCCCATTTGGGCCAGGCGTGGGGCTTGCTGGCGCCGATCTTCTGTTCGGCAGCACCGGCGATGACTCGCTGTTTGGGGAATTGGGCAATGATTCCCTGGCCGGCGGAGGTGGCGACGATACGCTGCGCGGTGGTTTGGGCGATGACCGCTTCTATGGCGGTGCGGGATCGGATGTGCTCGATGGCGGTGAGCAAAAGCGCGTGCCCTGGCTCGTCAGCACGGCGGGCGACTACGACCGTATCGACTACTCGCGCGCGACCGGGACAACCATCGATTTGTCGGCGGGAACGGTGATTGTTGCGGGCGAAACCGGTACTGACCGGTTCAGTGGCGTTGAGGAAATTTTTGGTGCCATCAATGGTAAGGATGTGGTCACCGGGCGTTTGACCGACAACGCTGCCGAGGCCGTGTTGGGCAATTCGCT
>JBIKMC010000274.1:0-4836 GCA_044359405.1 Burkholderiaceae bacterium | reverse complement strand
CTTTCCGCGTATGAGTCGGCCTCATGACCGACCTGCGGTACGGCCGTGTCGCCACCGAGACGGTGCGACAGTTCTGACAGATAGTAGGTGCTGGCGGCCAGAGCGAGCAGCAGGACTACCGACAGGCTGGCCGCCAGGCGCTCACGAAGACGCGCGCTCACTGGGATGCCTCAGTTGCCGATTGCAGACGCCGGTCAAGTGCCGCGGCCCTCAGACCCTTGGCGATCAGGATGAACTCGGCCAGTTCACGCGCGGCACCGCGGCCCGCGGGCAGACCCGACACCCAGTGCGCACGGGCGCGAACCTCGGGGTCAGCATCGGCAGGTGCCGCGGCAAAACCGGCTCGCCGCATGGCGGCCAGATCAGGCCAGTCATCGCCCATGAATCCGCATTGCGACAGCACAAGGTGTTCACGGTTGGCCAGCTCAGCCAGGGCCTCGCCTTTGTCATGGGCGCCCTGCACCACATGAGCGATTTTCAGCTCGGCTGCCCGGTGCTCAACAATTGGCGAACGGCGGGCTGTGATGATGGCCAGCACCACCCCAGCTTCGCGCAGCAGGGTCAGACCAAGTCCGTCCCGCACCCCGAAAGCCTTCACCGCCTCGCCCTGCGGTCCGATGAGGATGCGGCCGTCCGTGAGCGTGCCGTCCACATCAAAGGCCATCAGCGAGATGGCCGCGGCCCGGGTACGTGCGTCGATGGGCTGTGGTGAACTGGTCACTTAGACCACTTTCGCGCTGAGCAGATCGTGAATGTGCATGGCACCACTCAATTTGCGTTCGTCAGAAGTTACGAGCAGCACGCTCACTCGCTTTTCTTCCATCAGCCGCACCGCCTCGACGGCCAGCGCCTGCTCATGGATGGTGAGCGGTGTGCGGGTCATGGCTTCGCGAACGCTGAGGCTGTTGATATTGGCGCCCCGTTCAAACACACGGCGCAAATCACCGTCCGTGAAGATGCCTACCAGCAGGCCGTGAGTATCCTCCACGGCGGTCATACCCATACGGCGGCGCGTGATCTCGAGAATGGCGGCGCTGAGCGGTGCGTCTTCAGACACGATGGGTAGCACGTCGCGCGGCCGCATCACATCGCAGACCAGGGTCAGCAGCTTGCGACCTAGGGCCCCGCCCGGGTGCGAACGGGCGAAATCCTGTGGGCCGAAGCCGCGAGCCTCCAGTAGGGCCACCGCCAGGGCGTCACCCAGTGCGAGCGCAGCCGTTGTGCTGGCGGTGGGCGCCAGATTGAGGGGACAGGCCTCGCGAGCCACGCTTGCATCCAGATGCACGTCCGCCAGACGAGCCAGGGGGGAGTTCGCATCGCCTGTCATGGCAATCAGCGACGAGCCCATGCGCTTGATCAAAGGCACGATGCGCATCAGTTCGTCGGTGGCTCCCGAATTCGACAGCGCGATGAACACATCGGCCGACGTCACCATGCCAAGATCGCCGTGACTGGCCTCGGCCGGATGCAGGAAGAAGGCGGGCGTGCCGGTTGACGACAGGGTGGCTGCGATCTTGCCGGCAATGTGGCCCGACTTTCCGATGCCACTGACAATCACGCGCCCCCGGCATGCGAGAATGAGCTCACAGGCGTGCACGAATTCAGTACCAATGCGCTCTGCAAGCCTGGAAACCGCCTCGGCTTCGATTTCCAGAGCTTGGACGGCGCAGGCAGTCAGTCGGTCTGCGCGGGTGTCAGGTTTCATGGCCGGTTGGTTGCACGGATCGTTGGCGCCCGTAGCCGGCGCCCTGCCTTTTGAATCTCATCTCTTGATCGCCCCGAGTATATGCTTTCAGGCTTAGAGCTCGCACTGATTCTGCTGGGTGCAGCCACCATCATCGTTGTGTTGCTGCGTCGCTTTGGTGTGCCGCCCATCATTGCCTATCTGGGTGTGGGGGCCCTGCTGGGGCCTCACGCGGCGGGCTTTGCCGCCGAGAGTGAGTCGTTGGAGGCGGCGGCCGAGCTTGGCGTGGTGTTTCTGATGTTTTCCCTGGGGCTTGAATTCAAGCTGGGCAAGCTGGTCGCCATGCGACGCTTCGTACTGGGGCTGGGCGGCGCGCAGGTTCTCACGACCGGCCTGCTCCTCATGGGGGCATTGCTGCTGCTGCCTGCCAGCTGGGCTCACTGGCTTGTGCCGGGGCTGGACTGGCGAGTCGCGCTGGTGGTCGGTTTCGCGCTGGCCATGTCATCCACAGCCCTGGTGACCAAGCTGCTGGCTGAACGCGGCGAGCTTGAGTCCCCCCATGGTCAAAGAGCGTTCAGCGTGCTGCTCTTTCAGGACCTCGCCGTCATCCCTTTGCTCATAGTGGTGCCGGCGCTGGCTGGCGACACCGACGATCTGGCCATCGATCTCGCTCTGGCGCTGTTCAAGGCGGCGCTCACCTTGTTGATTTTGCTGCGCTTTGGGCCACGCCTGATGCGACGTTGGTTTTCCACCGTGGCGCGGCAGCGCTCACACGAACTGTTCACGCTTAATGTGCTGCTGGCGACGCTGTTATTCGCCTGGCTGACCCGACAGGTGGGCCTGTCTATGGAGCTGGGCGCCTTTGTCGCGGGCATGATGATCGCCGAGACCGAGTTTCGTTATCAGGTTGAAGAGGACATCAAGCCCTTTCGCGACGTACTGCTTGGACTGTTTTTCGTCACGATCGGCATGCGACTTGACCCCGGCGTGGTTCTGTCTGAGTGGCCGCAGCTGGTGTGTCTGGTCCTGGTTACCCTTACGATCAAAATGGGACTGGTTGTGGGCATCTGCCGCGCCTTGGGTGATGATGCCCCAGTGGCTGTGCGCACGGGCGTCTGGCTGTCGCAGACGGGGGAGTTCGCCTTCGTGCTCTTTGCGCAGGCCTTGGGCGTGGGCGTCCTGGGCCATGAGGGTGCGCAGCTTCTTCTGGCGGCGGTGCTGCTGTCCATGGTTTCAAGCCCGCTGCTGCTGGCGCAGGTCAATCGTCTAACCCGCCTTCTGGCGGGTCAGCAGGACTGGATGCAGCGCTCGCTTGCGTTGCAGCAGGTGGCCAGTCGCAGCCTGATTCGGCGCGGGCATGTGATTCTGTGTGGCTTCGGTCGCTGCGGGCAGAGTCTTGCCCACGTGCTCGAATCGGAACAAGTCATTTACGTGGCGCTGGATACGGATCCTGACCGCGTTCGCGAGGCGGCCGGCGCCGGCGAAGATGTGGTGTTTGGAGATGGCGCACGCCGCGAGGTGCTGCTGGCAGCGGGCATTCACCGGGCGCGTGCCCTGGTCATCACGTTCGACGATGTATCCCAGGCCATTCGGGTGCTCGCCCGGGTGCGCGAACTTGCGCCACAGCTGCCGGTCATCGTACGTACGTCCAATGATGCAGCGATTGACCGACTGCGCGAAGCCGGCGCCACTGAAGTGGTACCCGAAATCGTTGAGGGAAGTCTTACCATCGCTTCGCACGCCATGGGTCTGGCGGGGGTGCCCGCCGGTCGGATCCGGCGGCGGTTGCGTTCCATCCGGGCGGGCCGTTATGCGCTTTTGCAGGGGTTTTTTCAGGGCAGTGCCGATCGTGATCACGAAACGATCGAAGAAGAGCATGTTCACCTTCAGGCGGTCCCGATCCCGGCCGGAGCGGCCGCACTGGGCCGCACGCTGGAGGCAGTGCTGGCGCTTGATGTACGGGTAACCGCGCTGGTTAGGGGTGGCCGCCGGCTGCCCGATCCTGACGCAAAGACCGTGATCACGGCGGGCGATGTGCTGGTGCTCGCGGGGCTGCCTGATCGCCTTGCCGCTGCCGAGGAGTGGCTGCTTGCCCAGGCGGCCGGCCATGGCAATCCGGCTGTGCCCGGGGTTCGCGAGTAAAATGGTGAGTTTTCCTACATTTTCTGGCGGTTGTTCGCCGCCTGGTCTGCCGAGTCCCATTTTGTCTGCCCTCATGTCATCGTCCGATGATCAGGCCGTTGCCCCTGGTCAGAAGACGCTTGCCGATCATCCTCTGCTGTCGCTGAAGGGGGTGCGCTTTGGCTATGGCGAACGGCGCATTCTTGACGATGTGTCGCTCACCGTCAGGAGGGGTAGCATCGTGGCGCTCGTCGGGGGCTCTGGCTCGGGCAAAACCACGATTCTCAGACTGATCGGGGGTTTGCTGAGGCCTCAGCAGGGCACGGTCCACTTTGAAGGCGTCGATCTGGCCAAGCTTGACCGCGATGGACTTTACGCGGTGCGGCGTCGAATGGGCATGCTCTATCAGTTTGGCGCGCTCTTTACCGATTTGTCGGTCTTCGACAACGTTGCTTTTCCGCTGCGCGAGCACACCGACCTCTCTGAGACCCTCATTCGAGATCTGGTGTTGCTCAAGCTGAACGCAGTGGGTCTGCGTGGGGTCTCGCACTACCGCACCAGTCAGCTGTCGGGCGGTATGGCCCGACGGGTGGCACTGGCCCGGGCCATCGCACTTGATCCGCCGCTAATCATGTACGACGAACCGTTCGCCGGTCTCGATCCAATCTCGCTGTCAACCGTGGCACAACTCATCCGCCGACTCACCGATACGCTTGGTTGCGCCTCCATTCTCGTGTCACACGACATCAAGGATACGTTCGCCATTGCCGACGATGTGTACCTGCTGGCCCAGGGACGCATTGCGGCCCACGGCGAGCCACAGGCCATGCGCGACTCCACCGATCCCAACGTGCGGCAGTTTCTCGATGGTGACATCGACGGTCCGGTGGCGTTTCACCATGCCAGCCGACGCAGTCTGGCCGAAGATCTGGAGCTGCCGCGATGATGGGGGGCATACTGGCACCGCTTAAGTTTTTGCTGCAGGGCGTGGCCCGTACCGGTTACGCAGCCCGATTTTTTCTGCGTTTGTG
>JBIKMC010000049.1:0-16168 GCA_044359405.1 Burkholderiaceae bacterium | reverse complement strand
CAATGCGGTTATCACGGGCTTACCTTCGGCCCGGATGGCCGTTGCGTGAAAGCACCTGCGCAGTCGCGTATTCCGCCCGAGGCCAATCTGCCCGCCTACGCAGTGGTCGAGCACTGGGACATGATCTGGATCTGGATGGGCGATCAGCACATGGCCGATCCGGCACTGCTGTTCGATCGTCTGCCCTGGGGAAAACCGGGGTGGGGTCTGAATATCGGCCCCTACACCCATGTGTGTGCCGACTATCGCCTGCTTGCCGAAAACCTGCTCGACCCGGTGCATGTCACCTATGTGCACCAGTCGACCCTGGGTACGGCCGCCATGGCCGATATTCCCATTGAGACCACCCAGGACGGCAACACGATTTTGGTCAAGCGCTGGACGCGTAACTCGCCGGCGGCGCCCATTCTGCAGCGATTTGGTCGCTGGCCCGGTAACGTCGATCGTTGGCAGTACTACTGGTGGTACGCCCCCTCGATCAACGTGGTTGATTTTGGCGCGCATCCGCCTGGAACCGGTGAGTCTGAAGCCGCGCGCCAGTCGGGCCTTCGGATGTATTCCAATCACTTCCTCACGCCCG
The DNA here is from genome assembly GCA_044359405.1 of Burkholderiaceae bacterium. GTDB lineage: Bacteria > Pseudomonadota > Gammaproteobacteria > Burkholderiales > Burkholderiaceae_E > SYIM01. The sequence goes on along the minus strand of JBIKMC010000049.1, from coordinate 15,588 downwards.
AGACGCCCACCTCGACGCACTACTTCTGGTGTCAGTTGCGCAATTTTGCTGCCGACGACGAGGCGGTCAGCCAGGAGATCACGGCGCAGTTCATCACGGCGTTTGACGAAGACAAGGCGATTCTTGAAGCCATTCAGAAAGCGGCAGCCGACCCCGTCATCGACAAACCCGTTCATCTGGCTCTTGACGCCGGCGGCGCACGCCTGCACCGTACGCTGACGCAACTGATTGCTCAGGAGGCGCAGTCCGCCTGAATTTTTTTCACCGTTAAAACCAAGCAGTCAAAAATCTGGAGGAGATCTCATGAAAAAGCGTGATTTTCTAGCCGCATCGATGGCGCCCGCCGCGGCGGCAACCCTGTCGGGCATGGCGCCACTGGCAGCGCTGGCCCAGTCGGGCCCCATTCGTGTGGGCGAAATCAATAGCTACAAGGCTCAGCCCGCCTTTTTAGAGCCCTACAAGCGCGGCTGGGAACTGGCTCTTGAGCAGGCGAATGCGGCCGGGGGCATCAACGGCCGCAAGATTGAGATCATTGCCCGCGATGATGGCGGCAATCCTGGGGATGCGGTTCGGGTCGCCGAAGAATTGGTAAGCCGCGAACGAGTTGACTTCCTCGTGGGCGGTTTTCTGTCCCATATCGGTCTGGCGCTCACCGACTTTGCCAAGCAGAAGAAAATTTTCTTCCTCGCGTCCGAGCCCCTGACCGACAAGATCGTCTGGCAGAACGGTAACCGCTACACCTTCCGTCTGCGGGCTTCCACCTACATGCAGACCGCCATGCTGGTACCCGAGGCTGCAACCTGGAAGAAAAAGCGCTGGGCTATCGTCTATCCCAATTACGAGTATGGGCAGTCGGCGGCCGCCAGCTTCAAGACGCTGCTCAAAAAAGCGCAGCCGGACGTCGAGTTCGTGGGTGAGCAGGCTCCCGCGCTGGGTAAGGTGGATGCGGGTGCTGTCGTCCAGGCCTTGGCCGACATGAAGCCCGACGCGATTTTCAATGTGCTGTTTGGTGCTGATCTGGCCAAGTTTGTTCGTGAAGGCAATACACGCGGCCTGTTCAAGGGTCGCGAAGTGGTCAGCCTGCTGACCGGTGAGCCTGAGTACATCGACCCGCTCAAAGATGAGGCGCCGGAGGGTTGGCTGGTTACGGGTTACCCATGGGACCGCATCAATACGCCCGAGCACAAGACCTTTGTCGACGCCTATCGAGCCAAGTACAACGATTATCCGCGCCTCGGATCCATCGTCGGCTATGTGTCCGTGCAGGCGGTGGTGGCCGGATTGAAGAAGGCGGGTGGCCCCGATACCGAGAAGATGATCACCGCTTTCCGCGGTCTGAGTTTCGACACGCCGATGGGCAAGGTGATGTTCCGGCCACAGGACCATCAGTCCACCCTGGGCGCTTACGTGGGCCGCACCACGGTGGTCAATGGCCGCGGCACCATGCGTGACTTCCGGTACTTCGACGGGGCGACGGTGCAACCCACCGATGCTGAAGTCGCAGCGATGCGTCCGAAGGACTGAATGCAGGTTCGGGCGTGAAGGTTCGGTCTTGCCGCCCTGGCGGCGAGACCGGCCGATGCACGCGTCTGCAAACCCTTATCGCACCCGTGTTTTCATCGGGTGAGTCACTGCTGAGCGGAATTTCATGACGCTGTCGGCTTTACTGGTACAGATGCTCAACGGCCTGGCGAGCGCATCAAGCCTTTTCTTGATTGCAGCCGGACTATCGCTGATCTTTGGCGTATCGCGCATCGTCAATTTCGCGCACGGATCGTTCTACATGCTGGGCGTTTATCTCGCCTATTCGCTGGTTGAGCGCATCGGTGGGACGGCGTGGGGCTTCTGGGTGTCGATTCTGATTGCGGCCGTGGTCGTGGCTTTCGTGGGGCTTTTGGTCGAACTCTTGCTGCTACGTCGTATTTACCGCGCGCCCGAGCTGCTGCAGTTGCTGGCCACCTTTGCCCTGGTGCTGGTGATTCGCGACGCGGTGCTGGCCATCTGGGGCCCTGAAGATCTGCTGGGTCGACGCGCGCCTGGATTGCGCGGTTCGGTTGAAATTCTGGGGCGGCAGTTTCCACAGTACGATCTGGTGCTGATTTTCATCGGCCCACTGGTGCTGGCCCTGCTGTGGTGGATTCTCAAGCGCACGCGCTGGGGCGTTCTCATCCGCGCTGCGACCCAGGATCGCGAGATGGTGGGCGCATTGGGCGTCAACCAGGCCTGGCTGTTCACCAGTGTGTTCATGCTGGGCGCGTTTCTGGCTGGACTTGGCGGAGCCCTGCAATTGCCGCGTGAGCCTGCCAACCAGTTTCTTGATCTGGCCGCGATTGGCGACGCCTTTGTGGTGGTAGTGGTGGGTGGCATGGGCAGTATTCCAGGCGCTTTTCTGGCGGCGCTGCTCATTTCCGAAATCAAGGCATTGTGTATTGCCATCGGACAGATTTCGGTATTGGGCGTGAGTGTTTCTCTGTCGCGCATGACCCTGGTGGTCGAGTTTCTGGTGATGGCGGCAGTGCTCATCTGGCGACCCTGGGGGCTGCTCGGCAAGCCAGCCGCCGCAACCCGAAACGCGGCCGACATTGAACCGCCACTGCGCGCCGCGCCACCCCTGCTCAAGCGTCTGGGTGTTGCGGTGCTGTGCGCGCTGCTGCTGGTGCCCTTGGCCGGTGCGTATATGCCCTTTGTCAACGTGCTGATGATCGACATTCTCATCGCGGTGCTGTTTGCCAGCAGCCTGCACTTCATCATGGGGCCCGGTGGCATGCACTCCTTCGGGCATGCCGCCTACTTCGGGCTGGGCGCCTATGGAGCGGCACTCATCTACAAGCTGCTGGCGGTTCCCATGGAATTGGCCTTGGCGCTGGCCCCACTGGCAGCAGGTTTGGGCGCCTTTATTTTTGGCTGGTTCTGTGTGCGTCTGTCTGGCGTGTACCTGGCCATGCTGACGCTGGCCTTTGGTCAGATCGTCTGGTCGATCATGTTTCAGTGGGATGAGGTCACCGGCGGTTCCAACGGGGTGGTTGGCGTGTGGCCGGCGGCCTGGCTCGCACCCAAATGGGCTTACTACTATCTGACGCTTGCGCTCACCGTGGCCGGCGTCCTGCTGTTGCGCCGTATGCTCTTTTCGCCCTTTGGTTACGCCATGCGCGCCGCGCGCGATTCGCGTCTGCGGGCAGATGCCATCGGCATTGACGGCGTGATGGTGCACTGGGCCGCGTTCGTCATTGCCGGCATAGTCTGCGGCGTGGCGGGCGGGCTATTTGCCTTTTCCAAGGGCAGCATCTCGCCTGAGGTGATTTCGGTCGGACGCTCCATCGACGGCCTGGTGATGGTGCTGCTGGGTGGCATACAGGCGCTATCAGGGCCTGTGGTGGGCGCCTCACTTTTTACCTGGCTGCAGGACACGGTGGCCCGCCAGACCGACTACTGGCGTGCCATGCTGGGCTTCACCATTCTCGTGCTCGTACTGCTGTTTCCGCAGGGGGTTGCGGGTGCGCTGCGCGAGCGTTTCATGCCTGAGCGCGATGAGGAGCTGCGTTCATGAGCCTGCTCGAGGTCAGCGGACTGTCCAAGGCGTTCGGCGGAGTTCGTGCGGTCAGCAATGTGTCGTTCAGCGTCGAAGCGGGCGAGCTGCTGGCCCTGATCGGGCCCAACGGGGCAGGCAAGTCCACCTGCTTCAATATGCTCAATGGGCAGCTGCGTCCCGATGCGGGCATCATCAAGCTGGCAGGACGTGACATCGTGGGTCTGCAGCCGCGAGAAGTATGGCGACTGGGCGTAGGTCGAACCTTTCAGATCACCGCCACTTTTTCCTCGATGACGGTACGAGAAAATGTGCAGATGGCGCTGTTATCGCATCATGGCCAGACCAGTAGGCTCTGGAGCCGGGCCGCCGACGCCTTCGTTGACGAGGCCAATGCGCTGCTTGAGCGGGTGGGCATGAAGGCGCAGGCACAGCGCCCCTGTTCGGTGCTGGCCTATGGGGACCTCAAGCGGCTTGAGTTGGCGATTGCATTGGCCAACGATCCCAAGCTGCTGCTGATGGATGAGCCTACTGCCGGCATGGGGCCGCGCGAACGCATCGAGCTGATGGCGCTGACCGCCGAACTGGTGCGCGCGCGGGGCGTAGCTGTTCTGTTTACCGAGCATGATATGGACGTGGTGTTCAGACATGCCGATCGCATGATGGTGCTTAATCGAGGCACCCTCATTGCGCAAGGCAAACCCGCCGAGGTGCGGGCCAACGAAGAAGTGCAGCGTGTGTACCTGGGCTCGCGCGCTGACCATTGACACAGGCACAGGTTGTTCCTATGAACACGCTTGACAGCACGACTGCATCTTTGACGTCCGATACCGTCGGCCCCCCCGGCATGCCGATGCTCGGCGTCAGCGGCCTGCATGCGTTTTACGGCCAGGCCCATATTCTGTTTGATGTTGCGCTGCAGGTTCGCGCCGGCGAGGTGGTGGTGCTCTTGGGTCGCAACGGCGCTGGCAAATCCACCACCCTGAAATCCATCTGTGGTCTGGTGCGCCCCCGCGAGGGCAAGGTTCGGTTCCAGGGGCGGGACATCGAACGCCTGGCCCCGTTTGAGATCGCCCGACTGGGTCTCGGTTATGTGCCTGAAGAGCGTCGCATCTTCACTGAACTCACGGTGCTTGAAAATCTCGAGGTTGGTCGCCAGTCGGTGAGACCCGGAGTGCCCCATTGGGATTTTGCTCGCATCGGTCGCCTGTTTCCCAATCTGGCCGAGATGCCAGACCGTCCGGGCGGGCGCATGTCGGGCGGCGAGCAGCAAATGCTCACCATTGCCCGTACCCTCATGGGTAATCCTGCCTGCATTCTCCTGGACGAGCCGTCCGAGGGCGTCGCTCCGGTCATTGTCGACCAGATGGCTGCGGCCATTGTCGAGCTCAAGCGACAAGGGGTGGCTGTGCTGCTGTCCGAGCAGAATCTGCATTTCGCCCAGCAGGTGGGCGACCGTGCCTACATCATCGAAAAGGGCAGAATCCGCTTCGATGGCACCATGGCTGAGCTGCAGGCTAACGACGAAGTCCGAGCTCAGTATCTCGCGGTTTGAAGGAGTTTTTCAGGATGATCGAAATCCGACGCGTGTGGACCCAGATCGAAGAGATCCGGCATGAGTTCGGCCCGCCGCCGCCCAAGCCTTTGTTGCGAGGTGCCGTGGCGGCCGTCATCAGCAACCCCTATGCGGGGCGCTACGAGCCCAATATCCTGCCCATGATGGAGGCACTGAATCCGCTGGGCCTGCAGATGAGCCGCACGCTGCTGGCGGCCATGGGTGTGGAAGCCGACGCGATTCAGGGGTACGGTAAGGGCGCCATCGTGGGTGCGGCGGGCGAACTCGAGCATGGAGCGCTCTGGCATGTGCCCGGGGGTTACGCGATGCGCGAACTGCTGGGCTGGAAGGATGGCGTCAAAGGCGGCAATGCGAAGGCGATTGTGCCGTCCACCAAAAAAGTGGGTGGCCCGGGCACGCGCCTGGATGTGCCGCTGACGCACATCAATGCCAGCTATGTCCGCAGTCACTTCGATGCCATGGAAGTGAGCGTGCCTGGTGCTCCGAAATCCGATGAGCTGGTTTACATCCTGGTCATGAGCACCGGAGCGCGTGTGCATGAGCGGGTGGCAGGCCTTAGGGCCGATCAGGTCAAAGGCGAGGATGGTCTGCGCTGAGCGTCGGCCATTCCATTCCAATGCGGGAACGTTAGGCGCTGAGCGCGCGTCGTCTCATCGATGAAGGAGACTCAAGTTGACAGCCGATATTCGTAAGCTGGTAGTGGTGGTTGATGAGGTGCATAAAGAAATGGGTCGTGTCGTGTCGCCGCCCACCCGGCGTGCGCTGGCCATGGCAGTGATCACCAATCCTTATGCTGGGCGGTACAGCGAGTCGCTCGATGAGCTGGTCAACATAGGTGAAGAGCTGGGAGGCGTGCTGGGTGAGCGTTGTGTCAAGGCTCTGGGCATTTCGCCCGAGCGCGCCGAGAGTTATGGCAAGGCCGCCATCGTCGGCGAGGCGGGGGAGCTCGAACATGCCGCAGCCATTTTGCATCCCAAGCTGGGTGCACCGCTGCGCAAGGCGGTCCACAAGGGCGCAGCCTTGGTGCCGTCGGCCAAGAAGCAGGGTGGTCCGGGCACACCTATCGACGTGCCACTGGGGCACAAAGACGCGGCCTACGTGCGCAGCCACTTTGATGCGATCGAGGCGCATATTTCTGATGCGCCCCGGGCGGGTGAAATTCTGGTCGCGGTCGCGGTGACCGACAGCGGCCGTCCTCTGGCGCGAATCGGTGGGCTGCAAAAGCACGAGATCAAGGGCGAGGATGGACTGCGCTGAATGCGTAGTCAGTGGAAGGGGTAAATCATGGCCGTTGCAGCAGCACTTGAAACATCAGGCAAGGTGGTTATTCGCGGGGTTGGCCTCATGCTGTCGGGCGATATCGACAAGCCCATCCTGGACGCCGACACCATTGTCATTCAAGACGGTGTCATCGCAGCCGTAGGACGCCAGGCCGATTGCGATATCGATCAGGCGCGTACCGTGATCGATTGCCGCGGTACCGCAGTGGCCCCGGGTCTGATTGACTCGCATACTCATCCGGTGTTCGGCGACTGGACGCCGCGGCAGAATCAATTGGGTTGGATCGAGTCGTGCATGCATGGTGGTGTCACCACCATGATCTCGGCCGGCGAAGTGCACCTGCCGGGGCGTCCCAAAGACATCGTCGGCCTGAAGGCGCTGGCGATCACTGCCCAAAGGGCCTTCGATGGCATGCGGTCCGCCGGTGTCGGCGGCGGCGTCAAGGTCTTGGCGGGCGCGCCTGTCATTGAAAAGGGCATGGTCGAGCAGGATTTTGCTGATCTGGCTGCCGCTGGCGTGCGCCTGCTGGGCGAGATTGGCCTGGGCTCGGTGAAGGCCGGCGACGAGGCTGCCCGCATGGTGGCCTGGGCCCGCAAGCACGGTATTCAAAGCACCATTCACACGGGTGGCCCCTCGATTCCCGGCTCGGGTCTGATCGATGAAGCCGTGGTGCTTGAGGCGGATGCCGACGTCATCGGACACATCAACGGCGGACACACCTCGCTGCCCTACAAGGCCGTCTGCAAGCTGTGCGAGCAGAGCACGCGTGCTCTTGAAATCGTGCATAACGGTAACGAGCGGATTGCCATTCTCACCGCCCGGCATGCCATCGAACTCAAGTGCCCGCACCGGGTCATCCTGGGCACTGATGCGCCCGCTGGGTCGGGCGTACAGCCCCTGGGCATGCTGCGTCTCATTGCACTCATCTCCAGCATGGCTGATATTCCCGCTGAAATCGTCTTTGGTTTCGCCACCGGCAATATTGCCCGTATGCGCAAGCTTGCGCAGGGTCTGATTGAAGTGGGTCGGCCCGCCGACTTTGTTTTCATGGACAAGGCTCAGCATTCCGCCGGACGTGATCTTCTCGACAGCGTTCGACTGGGTGATATTCCCGGGGTGGGTATGGTCATGATCGATGGACTGGTGCGCTGCCAGCGAAGTCGCAACACACCGCCTGCGGTTGAGGTGCCGGTCGTCTCGCATTGATTCGGCGACCCTGACCTTCATGCCGCGCGAATCCACGGCCGGAGCCCGAACGCGTGGCGAGACAGGTCCGGCACGTGCGGGTCGGCGACGCGATGCGCAGGCCACGAAAGCCCGTATCCTCAAGGCGGCCACGGTCGAGTTCATGCGGACGGGTCTGGCTGGCGCGCGTGGCGATCGAATCGCGCGGCGCGCGCAGTCCAGCGAGCGCATGGTCTATTACTACTTTGGCAGCAAAGAGGGCTTGTTCAGGGCGGTGCTTGAGTCGGTCTATGCGGCCTTGCGTGATGCCGAATCATCGTTGCGCCTCGATCAGACTGATCCCCTAGATGCGCTGGATGACTTTTGCCGGTTTGTATGGCGCTACTACGCCGAGCACCCTGAGTTCATCGGCCTGGTCAACAATGAGAACCTTCATCAGGCCCGGCACCTGCGCAAGTCAAGTGCGCTTGAGCAATTGGTCTCGCCGGTGGTGGGACTCTTGAACGAACTGCTCGGTCGCGGCGTCCGGGCGGGTATCTTCCGCCCCGGTATTGACCCGGTTGGTCTGTACGTCTCGATTGCCTCCCTGGGATATTTTTATCTTTCGAACCGGCATACGCTGTCAGCCGTGCTGGGTCGTGACCTGGGTGCGCCCGATCAGCTCGAAACGCACTGGCGCGATAGCGCAGAACTTATCCGCCGCTATGTGATCCTTTAAGTGACAGCCCGTGCCTCAGTCGCGTCTGGGCTATAGTGGTGCCCCCGGCGGGTATCCCATGATCATCGAATCGCTGCTCGACACCGATCTCTATAAGTTCACCATGATGCAGGTGGTGCTGCACCACTTTCCGGGTGCGCAGGTCGAGTACCGCTTTAAGTGTCGCACCCCGGGAGTTCAGCTGGCCACGCATGTGGATGAAATCCGCGCAGAGATCGCGCATCTGTGCTCGCTGCGCTTTACCGAGGCTGAGCTTGAATACCTGCGCAGTCTGCGTTTCATCAAGAGCGACTTCGTCGATTTTCTGGGCCTGTTCCAGATGAATCCGAAGTATGTAACGGTGGCTGCGACGCCCGATGGTGGTGGAGAGATCTCCATCGTCATTCGCGGGCCCTGGCTGCACACCATTCTGTTTGAGATACCGGTGCTGGCCATAGTCAATGAGGTGTATTTCCGGCGCACGGTCGGTGAGCCGCAGTATGCCCGGGGACGCCAGCGACTCGCCGACAAGATCGCCCTGGTTGCGGGTGACCCGGGCCTCGCCCAGCTTCGCATTGCCGATTATGGAACGCGCCGACGCTTTTCACGGGAATGGCAGCGCGAAGTGCTCGAAACTTGCCGTGACCGCTTGGGTGAGTATCTGGCTGGTACCTCGAATGTTCACTTTGCCCGAACCCTGGGACTGACTCCGCTGGGCACCATGGCGCACGAGTATCTTCAAGCGTGCCAGGCACTGGGGCCGCGCCTGCGAGATTCGCAAACCTTTGGCTTTGAGATGTGGGCCAAAGAGTACCGGGGCGACCTGGGCATTGCACTTTCAGACACCTATGGGATGGATGCCTTTCTGCGTGACTTCGACATGTATTTCTGCAAGCTTTTCGATGGTGCGCGACACGATTCCGGTGATCCGTTCGATTGGGGTGAGCGACTCATTGCGCACTACGATCGCAATCGCGTTGATCCCCGGACAAAAACCCTGGTGTTTTCCGACGCGCTTACTTTCCCTGTGGCCATTGAGCTGTATCGCCGCTTTCACGGTCGAATCAAGGTGGCCTTTGGTGTCGGCACCAATCTCACCAATGACCTCGGTTACACGCCCCTTCAGATCGTGATCAAGATGGTTCGCTGTAATGGTCAGCCAGTGGCCAAGCTGTCTGACGCCCCTGAGAAGACCATGTGCGATGACCCGGCCTATCTTCAGTACCTCAGACAGGTATTTCAGATTTCAGCGAAGGCGCATGTATGAAGCCCTCTCTGCTCATTACCCGACAGGTGTTCCCCGAAGTGATCGCTCGACTTGAGCCTCACTACCGAATCGAGTCGAACCAGGCGGACGAGCTCTGGTCGCGTGCCGAGTTGCTGGCCCGGGTCGCTGACAAAGACGCTGTGTTTGTGGTCACGTCCGATCGGGTTGACGCCGAGCTGCTCGCGGCTGCCCCCCGCCTGCGCATTGTGGCCACGGGTTCGGTGGGCTTTAATCACATTGATCTCAAGGCATGTGCGCAGCGGGGGGTGTTGGTCACCAACACCCCCGATGTGCTCAACGAGGCCACGGCCGACATGGCCTGGGCCCTGCTGATGGCGGCCGCGCGCCGGGTCTGCGAATCAGAGCATTGGCTGCGGGCGGGACACTGGAAGCGCTGGGCCTTCGACCAGTTTCTGGGCGCTGATGTTTGGCGCAGCACGCTGGGCATTGTGGGCATGGGGCGCATCGGGTCGGCGATTGCGCGTCGCGCACGCGGTTTTGAGATGAATATCGTGTATTGCAACCGCAGTCCGGCGGCCAATGAGCGCGAGCTGGGCGCAACTCGGGTGCCTCTAGACGACTTGCTCGCGCGGGCGGATCACGTCGTTCTGGTGCTGCCCTACAGCTCAGACACACACCACCTGATCGCTGCGCCCCAGCTGGCTCGTATGAAACCAGGCGCGGTGTTGGTCAATATTGCGCGCGGTGGAATTGTCGACGATGCGGCTCTAGTTCAGGCCCTGCGCACTGGTCCGCTGGCGGCGGCCGGGCTCGATGTGTTCGAAGGCGAGCCCGCGCTTAATCCTGATCTGCTCACGCTTCCCAATGTGGCACTGACTCCCCATATTGGCAGTGCAACGCGAAGTTCACGGGTGGCCATGGCCATGCTCGCGGCCAACAATCTGGTGGCGCATGTGCAGGGGCAGCCCCTGCTGTCTCCGGTCGCGACAAGTTAAACCCAGCTCACTGAGGGATATCTGCCACCATGAACCGATTGTTGTTTGAGCGTGACCACGCGCTTGGACTGGGTAAGGCCCGAGATGTCGCACAGCGCCTGGCCGATGAGATGGCCGACAGCTATGATGTTCAGTCGCACTGGGATGGCGATAGTCTTTACTTCAGCGCCTCAGGTGTGTCGGGAGTGCTCGCGGTCAGCGATGGCAAAATTTCACTGGATGCCAAGCTGGGCTTTTTGATGGCAAGCTTTAAACCGCGCATCGAGGCGCGCCTTGCTGCAAACTTTGATCGATATTTTTCTGCTGAATCATCCGCTGGGGAGTAAGCCTTGAATCCCACCACCGTTCAACTGGTCGGCGCAGCCCTGTTTGCCATCGCCGTACTGCACACGTTCTCGGCCAAATTCTTTGAAAAGCTGGCCCACCGTCACCCGGCACATGCAGGTATTTTTCATCTGCTCGGTGAGGTCGAGGCCGTGTTTGGCTTCTGGGCCATGGTGCTGACCCTATTTATGTTTTTTGCCGTGGGACCGGGTCAGGCGATCGAGTACCTCGAAACCCGTAATTACACCGAACCTCTGTTTGTGTTCGTCATCATGGTAATTGCGGCGAGCAAACCCATTTTGCGCCTTGCGCTCAATTGCGTGGAGGTGACTGCGCGTGTATTGCCCATGCAGCGACAAATGGCTATCTTCTTTCTTTCGCTGTCGCTGCTGCCGCTGCTGGGCTCGTTCATCACTGAACCCGCAGCGATGACACTGGCTGCCCTGCTGCTGCGCGATCGCTTTTACAACGCCGGCATTTCAAGCCGGCTGATGTACGCCACCATCGGTGTGCTGTTTGTCAACGTGTCTATCGGCGGGACGCTCACGCCTTATGCGGCGCCCCCGGTGCTGATGGTCGCGGCCAAGTGGGGCTGGGACCTTCCCTTTATGATCATGAACCTGGGCTGGCGCTCGGCCATTGCGGTGATCATCAATGCCCTCATCGTGACGATGATATTCCGTAGCGAAATTTCGCGCGTGCCGTTTATCGATGGCAAGAACAAAGACGACCTGATTCCGCTGGCGCTCACCCTGGTGCATGTGCTCTTTCTCGTCGGCGTGGTGATCTCTGCCCATCATGCGGTCGTGTTTATGGGGCTGTTTCTGTTTTTCCTGGGTGTGGCCAGTGCTTACAGCCGCTATCAGGACAGACTCATTCTGCGCGAGGGTCTGATGGTGGCGTTCTTTCTGGCTGGGCTGGTGGTTCTGGGCGGGCAGCAGCAGTGGTGGTTGCAGCCTGTGCTGCAGGCCATGAGCCCCACAGCGGTTTATTACGGGGCCACGGCACTGACGGCCATCACCGACAATGCGGCGCTCACCTACCTGGGTTCTCTGGTCGAGGGGCTGTCTGATGAATTCAAGCTATCGCTGGTGGCCGGAGCTGTTACGGGTGGCGGACTCACAGTGATCGCCAATGCGCCCAATCCGGCCGGCTATTCCATTCTCAAAGGGCGCTTTCAGAACGAAGAAGTCAGCGCCTTGGGGCTGTTCGCTGCAGCGGTGCCGCCGACGCTCGTTGCCATTCTGTTGTTTCGGCTGTTCTAATCGAGAGCTACCGCCTGGAGCATGTGACCTTGAAGCCACACCGTCTCAGGGCTTGAAGCTGGCTTCCATCTCGCGCCGAAATTTCACGGCGGGGTCTTTGGCGTCAATGGTGACATCTGACCAGCGCACGGGCTGGCCTGCCTTGACCGCCTGCTTAAGTTTCACGCCATGAGCGAGTCCCAGTGGCAGACCCCCTACCTTCAATGAGTCGCGCGCTGGCATCAGGCGTCCGTAAACCGTGAACCCACCCTCGCCATCAAGGGTTTCCCCACGTTTGAGATCGCGCTTGGCGGTGGCCACCACATCGCCGTGCCAGGCCTGGGCCGCACCGGTGGGCTCGCGTCGCAATCCCACCGATGCCACGCTGATGCCCAGTTCAAGGCCGATCAGGTGGTAGGGCTTGTACATGGCCGAGTACTCGCCACTGGCGTCAGTGACCAGTCCGTACTCGCGAAAACACCGGCGAACATAGTCGGACCCGCCCGCGAACGTGACGTACACGCCCCAGCGCAGATCGCGAAACACCGGACGGCCGTCGCGTTCAAGGCTGGAGATGACTTCGACTTGTCCGCGATGTGCCAACTGGCCGCCGTCTTGAGTCGGCTTGAGGATGCGTGCCAGATCGTCAACGCCGCAGGGTGGAAAATTCAAGCCGCCAGCGGCCGGCTTGAGGCCGGTGGCGTTGGCTACGGCCGCCATTTCAATCGCGGATTTAGTGCCATCCAGAAACGAGTTGAACATCTGCGCATTCATGCCGCCAAGGCGAGCGTCCGCGGCGCTGATGCCGTAATGATCCCAGACGGTGGCGGGTGTTGAGGCGTGATAAGCAGGCAAGTATTTCGTGCCCTTGCCGGCGGCCACCACCTCAAGGCCAGCCGTGCGCGCCCAGTCAACCATTTCGCAGATCAGGGCAGGCTGGTCACCATAGGCAAGCGAGTACACGATGCCTGCTTCTCGCGCCCGCCTGGCCAACAGAGGCCCCGCGAGCGCATCAGCCTCAACATTCACCATGACGATGTGTTTGCCGTGATCGCAGCAAGCCAGTACATGAGCGATACCAGCAGCCGGGTGGCCTGTCGCATCAATGATGATGTCAATCTCGACACTGCTGATCAGCGCCATGGCGTCATCGGTGATGCAGGTGCTGCCTTTGCGCGCCGCCTCCGCAAAACTTTTTGCCTTCAGTCGGGTTGCCGGCCAACCAACGTTGCGAAGCGCTGCCACGGCGCGTTGCGGCGACAGGTCTGCCACACCGACCAGATGAATACCCGGCGTGCGCTGGGCCTGCGACAGATACATTGAGCCGAATTTGCCGGCACCAATAAGACCCACCCGCACAGGCCGCGACTCGGCGGCGCGTGTCTGGAGCATGTTGTAAAGATTCAAGGCAGCGTTCCTCGCGGTTTCGTCGCAGTGAAATATCAGGCGGCGCGCTGCGCAACAGGCCAGGGCAGTCCGTGCATATCTTTGCGCAGCAGGCAGTCGTCGGTCAGCGTTTGTACGGGTGTGAAGTCGCGATGCGCAATCCAGTCGGGACGCTTGAATTGCGTGATGTGGTTACTGACCGCACACAGGCTCAGATAAACAATGACCCGATCCCAGGGGCTCATATTGGGGGGCGAGCCATGCACCAGGCAGCCATGAAACATCATCATCGATCCAGCTGGCCCTTTGGGCGAAACGATGCCGCCGCGCTCAACCAGCTCTTTGACCTTGGCATTGTCCAGAGTCCAAAGGGGATAACTGGTGGTGGTGATGTCATGTCCTGCTTCGACCACGCCTTCGCGGTGTGAGCCTGGGATGAACCACAGCGGGCCATTAAATTCGGTGACTTCATCCAGAAAAATCGCAACATTCATGGCGCGCGGCTGGGGCATGCCGTCATCGCGTTGCCAGGTGCCGTAGTCTTGATGCCATTGCCAGACGTCGCCGTCGAAAGCCTGTTTACCGTTGATCTTGAACTGGTGCATGTAGACCGGCTCGCCGAAATATTGTTGTACCGGATCGACCATGCGTGGATGCCGGCCCAGCTTGGCGAACACATCACTGTAGGTGTGTGCGGCAAAGCTGGTTCGCGGTGTGACACCGTCTTTTTCGCGCACGATTTCAGGGCGAAATTCCGAGTAAATGCGAGGCACTTCATCTTTGAGAATCTTCATTTCAGCGGGCGTGAACAGGCCCGGAAAGAATAGATAGCCGTCGCGTTCAAACTGCTCGAGCTGGGTGGGACTGAGTTTCATGAGTGTCTCCATGACGAGTATTGATCAGGAAGTCGACCGAGCGCTCACAGTGGCTGCGTGACAGCTGCTCGGCGGTTTCAGCGTCTCCGGCGACAATCGCCTTGAGAATGCCTTCGTGCTCGCGCCATACGCCCTCGAATGAGACGGGCTGACGCAGGAATGCGTGCATGGCACGACGGATATGTAGCCAGTGCGGGCGCACGGTTTCAGTCAGAATTGGATTGCCGCTGGCTTCGTAGATGAACTCGTGAAAGCGCAGGTCAATGTCAACCAGCGCTGCGATATCGTCACTGGCGGCGGCACGCCGACCCGCTGCGATCAGGGCCCGACCGCTGCGCATGAGGTCTGTTCTGGGCTTGGCAGCGGCGCTGGCCGCTGCCAGGCCATCCAGTGCTGCCCGTACCCGGTAGCGTGCCACCAGGTGTTCCCCCTGCAGCGGAGCAATTCGGATGCCCCGCCGAGTCTCGGTGTCGTGAATCAGGCCCTGTCCGCGAAGTCGCATTAGCGACTGCAGCACAGGCTGTCGGGACACACCCAAGCGGTCGGCCAGTTGCTCCTGGGTGAGTCGCTCGCCGGGCGCGAGCTCGCCCGACACGATCGCATCCAGCAGCGCCTGGTATACGCGTTCGGTGAGATCGGGCGAGGGGGTGACTTGTCTGAGCATGGATGCCGAGAGATATCAATTGCACTCTGAACTCTGTATACAAAATTCTATAAAGGCATCCCGCATAGTGTCAAACCAGAGTTGGCGACGGGTCAGTGCAGTCGCGATTCGCTTTGCATCGCTCTTTAGAGCGACAGGTCGAGGCCTTTTCAGTCGGGCGTGGCGGCGGTCGAGTCGAGTCTATGCACCGCGTCGGCGACAGTCGGCACAATTCCATCGGATCCCAGTTCGTCGGCAAAGCCCGAGCGCCGCAGCAGTGAGAGCGGTTGTTCATTAGCCCCTGCGATCACCAGTCGGCAATCGCGCTTGCACAGGAAGCGGTGCAGATTTTGCAGCGAGTCAACGCCGGTGGTGTCCATGTTGATGAGCTGATGAAGATCGAGGATCAGCACGCGTGGGCAGGGGCGTTGCGGGTCGAGCAGGGGCTCGATACGGTTGACCGCACCGAAGAACAGCGACCCGAACAGTTGCCAGATTTCAACCCCGGCGGGAATCGGCGCACCGGCAGTCGTCTCAAGGCGTTGCAGCCGCGTCACCGCTGCGATGCGGTAAATGAAGAATAGGCTGGCCAGCACCAGGCCCACCTGAAGGGCGACGGTGATGTCGA
>JBIKMC010000273.1:0-4862 GCA_044359405.1 Burkholderiaceae bacterium | reverse complement strand
GGTCTATGCTCCCATCGCCCAGGTCCCCG
Source organism: Burkholderiaceae bacterium (assembly GCA_044359405.1). Classification (GTDB taxonomy): domain Bacteria; phylum Pseudomonadota; class Gammaproteobacteria; order Burkholderiales; family Burkholderiaceae_E; genus SYIM01. The sequence goes on along the minus strand of JBIKMC010000273.1, from coordinate 4,833 downwards.
AGCCCAGGCTGGGCGGTGAGCGCGAACTCAGCATGGTCGAGGCGATCAATGAGGCGCTTCACCAGGAGATGGCTGCTGACGAACGAGTCTTCGTCATCGGCGAGGACGTAGGCAAGATCGGTGGAATTTTTGGCGTCACCCGGGGGCTGCTTGATCGCTTCGGCTCGGAGCGCGTTCTTGACACGCCGATTTCCGAGTCCGTGATTGGTCTTGCATCGGTCGGCGCGGCCATCTCAGGGTTTCGCCCCGTCGTTGAGGTGCAGTTATTCGATCTGGTCACGCTCATGATGGATGCGATCGTGAATCAGGCCGCAAAGTTTCGCTTCATGCTGGGTGGCAAGCCTTGTGTGCCCATGGTATTTCGCGGTCCACAGGGTGGTGGCGTGCGTCTGGCCGCACAGCATTCGCAAAGTCTGGAAGCATGGTTTTCACACGTACCCGGTCTGATCGTGTTGGCACCGTCCAACCCGCATGATGCCAAGGGGCTGCTCGCGTCGGCCATTCGTGATGACAATCCGGTGGTGTTTATCGAGCATAAGCTCTTGTATCTGGCAGCGCGTGCTCCCGTGCCAAGCGAGCGCTATGCCATCCCGATCGGTAAGGCGTGCGTGCGCCGCTCGGGTAATGACGTCACCCTGGTCGCAACGCTGGCCCTGGTTGAACCGGCCCTGGCCGCGGCCCGCGCGCTTGAAGCCGAGGGTATTGATGTCGAGGTGATTGATCCGAGGACGCTCAGGCCGCTCGACGAAGGGGCCATCCTGCGATCCGTCAAGAAGACCGGGCGTCTGGTGATTGCCCACGAGGGCTGGAAGTCGGGTGGCTTTGGTGCCGAGGTGTCGGCTCTGGTGGCTGAACAGGCGATTGACTGGCTGGAGGCGCCCGTCGTTCGAATCGGGGCGCCCGAAACGCCCATGCCCTACAACGACAAATTGGAGCGGGCCAGTATTCCGTCCCAGCGCGGCATGGTCGATGCCATCAGGGCTCTGGTGCGTCGTGATGAGGTGCAGGCGTGAAATCCTTGACTGATCTTCTCGCCGGTGCCGCGCGCGTAATCGGCACCTGGACTCAGATCGGTGCGCCCGAGGTGATCGATATCCTCGGAGCAACCGGATTTGATTTCACCATTCTCGATGCCGAACACGGATCGTTCGGGATGGACGCGATTGAAAACCTTGTGCGTGCCTGTGATGCCGCTGGCGTCGTGCCGATTGTGCGAATCCCGGATGCAAGCCAGTCGCACATCACGCGTGCGCTGGATGCTGGGGCTCAGGCTGTGGTCGTTCCCGGTATTCGATCAGCAGCTGAGGCCGCTGCCGCGATCGACGGTGGACGCTTCGCCCCGGCCGGACGGCGGGGCGCCTGTCCCTGTGTGCGCGCGGGCGACCACTGGATTGACGACTGGCCTGCCTACTCGGCCGCGCGCGAGCGCGAAACCGGCGTCATCGTCTTGGCCGAAACACCCGGAGCTCTGCAGGAGATCGATCCGATCTGTGCCTTGCCTGATCTGCGCGCTCTGTTGGTAGGACCTTTCGATCTTGCAGTCGCAATGGGCTACGGGGGCAATACTCGCGTGCCAGCCATTGAGTCCGCTTTAAAGGCAATGGTTGCGAGTGCCGCCGGACACAAGGTGCCGGTGATCATGCCCATTTTTTCGCCTGACCTATCGCAGAGCGAGAAGCAGCTGAATGATTGGACTGAACTTGGGGTGCGCATGTTTACCATCGGCACCGACAAGATTCTTCTGCATAGTCAGGCGCGACGGTTCGTATCGGGTATGCGAGCTTCGTGGCGCGCTGCCGCGCGTGCCTCCTCCTGAAGCCGCAGGACACGGCGCTGTACCTTGCCGGTGGTGGTCATGGGTAGCGCGTCAATGAATTCGATTTCCTTGGGGTATTCATAGGGCGCGAGCTTGCCGCGAACATGGGCCTGAAGCTGCGCGATCAGGGCATCATCACCGGCATACCCGGCGGCCAGCACCACATAGGCTTTGACGATGGCGCCTCGCTCTGGGTCCGGCTTTGGAACCACGGCTGCGTTGGCCACCGCAGGATGTTTCACCAGACAGTTTTCAACTTCGCTGGGCCCGATGCGATAGCCGGCAGCCTTGAACATGTCATCGCTGCGCCCCTGGTACCAGAGGTAACCATCTTTATCCATGACGGCGGTATCGCCGGTGCGACACCAACTGTTATCGGGGTCACCCGTGAATTTCTGGCGGGTGGCCTGATCGTTTTTCCAGTAGCCCAGAAAAAACACGGGATCCAGATTGCCGTGAATGTCGCGGCGGTGCACCGCCACGTCGCCGGGCGTTCCTGGGGGGCATTCGCCACCCCGCTCGTCGATGACGGCGACCCGGTGACCTGGATAGGGGCGGCCCATGCTTCCCGGTCGGGCCGGCCATCCCGGTGCCGCAAGTCCCCGTGCGTCTCGGGTCGCTCCGCAATTGCCGACGATGTAATTGATTTCGGTCTGACCGAACATCTCGTTGACCGTGACCCCCAGGTGATCGCGACAGTAGTCAAACACCGCATCGCCCACCGCTTCACCGGCACTCATGATGGCGCGCAGGTGTAGCGAGAAGTGCTCCCGCGGTCGCGGACAAGCCTTCATCATGGCCTTGAGCGCCGTGGGGAACAGAAAGGTGTGGGTGACGCGGTAGTCCTGCAGGAGGACAAGGGCCCGCAGCGGATCAAAGCGCCCGTTATAACCCACGATGGTGCGGCCAAAGTACAGCGTGGGCAGCAGGGCATCCATCAAGCCACCCGTCCAGGCCCAGTCGGCTGGCGACCAGAAAACGGCGTCGTCGCCGTCGAACCAGTTTTGGCTGCATACAAAACCGGTGAGGTTACCGATCAGTGCGCGGTGCGGAATCAATGCGCCTTTGGGTGGACCGGTTGTGCCGCTGGTGTAAATCAGTACCGCCGGGTCGTCGGCCGCCGTACTTACCGAGCTGAAGCGCGCGGACTGTCGGCTTGAGAGCTCGGCCCAGTCAAGGTCGGCGCGGCCCTGGGCCTTACCGGCCGCAACGACTCGGCGCAGAGTCGGACACTGGGCCCGAACTGACTGCACGGCGTCAACCGCCGACTCATCGACGATGGCGACCACGGCTTGACTGTCTTGAAGACGATACTCCAGCGCATCGGGCCCGAACAGGATCGACAGGGGCATGGCCACTGCACCGATCTGGTAAACGGCAAGGTGCGCCACCGCCGTCTCAAAGCGCTGTGGCATGACCACCGCGACGCGATCGCCGCGCTGCACGCCCAACTTGTGCAGGCCGTTGGCCAGTCGATTCGCCTCGCGCTGCAACTGGCGATAGGTGTAGTCAGTGCACGCGCCATCCTCTTGCACACAGCGAAGCGCCACCGCCTGCGGTCGCTCTCGCGCCCAGCGCGAACAGCAGGCCTGGGCGATGTTGAAATCGGTGGGTACCTTCCATTGGAAGGTACCGTGCAGCAACTCGTAGCGATCAGTGCTCGGCATCGTGGATAACACGATAGCGAGGAGTCGCTCTGACGTCTAGCGTCACCACGACCCAGGCGCGTAAAGCGCTGAACCCGTGAGTGTTCGCATCGAGGTCCTTGGGCCGCCGAGTGGAAGGTTTGTATGATCTGGCCCTTGTCAGCGAGATCTGCGTTTCCCTAGCTGAAGAGCGGTTCGCTTAATCCGAGCAGGAGTTTTTGACGATGACCGTCTCGGTCCATTCAATCGTGTCCCCGTGTATCGCCGGGCCTGGCACAGGCAGATCTTGGCGGGCGTTGCCATGAGCACGCGTCCACTTCAGGGGTACCGGGTGCTCGACCTCACCAATGTGCTGGTGGGGCCCTTTGCCTGTCACCAGCTCGCGCATCTGGGTGCTGAGCTTATCAAGGTGGAGGCGTTGACCGGTGGTGACCTGGCGCGTCAGCTGGGGGCTGACCCTGATTTGAATCAGCGCCATATGGGGGTGTCGTTTCTGGCCCAGAACGCTGGCAAGCGATCGATTGCACTTGACCTGAAAAAGCCCGCCGGCAAGCGTGTGCTGCAGCGGCTCGTCGCGCATGCCGATGTGCTGGTTGAGAACTTTCGGCCGGGTGTCATGCAGCGGCTGGGGCTGGCCTACGAGCAGTTACTCGCCTTCAATCCCAAGCTTATTTATTGCGCGGTATCGGGGTTCGGCCAGAATGGGCCCCTGCGTGATCTTCCGGCTTACGACCAGATCATCCAGGGCATGTCTGGGGTCATGAGCATCACCGGTGATGCAAACAGCGCGCCGCTACGCGTGGGGTTTCCGGTTGCCGATACGGTGGGAGGGCTGACCGCTGCCATGGCGGTGTGCGCCGCGCTTGCCGAGCGCGATCGAACGGAGGGCCGCTTTATCGATGTTTCAATGCTCGAGTCGATGATGACCACCCTGGGGTGGGCGGTATCAAACCTTCTGATCGCAGGCCGTGAGGCCCTGCCCATGGGTAACGACAACATGACCGCGAGTCCCTCGGGTGCGTTTCGCACCGCCGACGGTCTGATCAATATCGCAGCCAACAAGCAAGAACAGTTCGAAGCCCTGGCACGAGTCATCGGCCGCGCTGATCTGATCGCCGATCCGCGCTTCGCGTTACGTCAGGCGAGACTTGAGCATCGGGCAGAACTCACGCGCGAGATTGAGACTGCGCTCGCGCAGGCCCCCACGCAAGCGTGGTGGCAGCGCCTGATCGAGGCAGGCATTCCGGCCGGGCCGGTGTACTCGGTGGGGCAGGCCTTGGAGCACCCGCAGTTGGCTGATCGGGGCCTGGTGGCATCGTTTGAGGACCCTCCCGGGGTGGGGCGCGATATCAGGGTCTTGAGAACCGGAAT
>JBIKMC010000272.1:0-4865 GCA_044359405.1 Burkholderiaceae bacterium | reverse complement strand
TCGCCGCTGGCCAGCGCCATCCAGGCGAGCCCCCAGGGCGTGCCGGCGCGGGCTGGTGCGTTGAGGGCCGCCAGCAGTCGATCTTCACGCTCGGGCAGCAACTGCGCATCGGTCAGTGTACCCGGCGTGACGATGCGAACCACCTTGCGTTCAACCGGACCTTTGGAGAGGGCCGGATCACCAATTTGTTCGCACACGGCCACGGACTCGCCCATCCGAATGAGGCGCGCCAGGTATTGATCAGCGGCGTGATAAGGTACCCCGGCCATGCGAATGGGGGTACCTGCCGATTCGCCACGTCGAGTCAGCGTGATACCCAGCAGTCGCGCAGCCTTGTCAGCGTCATCATGAAATAACTCATAGAAGTCGCCCATGCGATAAAACAGCAGCACGTCTGGGTAGTCAGCCTTGATGCGCAGATACTGCTGCATCATGGGTGTGTGTGCGGAAAGATCCATAAGTTTCAAGCGGCGTTCAGGACCGCACAGATCGGCATAAATCTAGAATTTTCATCGCGCGCATTCAAATGGATCGAGCGTCCGGTGTTGCCGGCCTCGCCGTTGTGTCCGTGCACCTGAAAGACCGGGCGCGGTTGACCGTCGCGTGTGACGCTGCCCAGCCCGTTCTCACTGATCATCTGTTCATCAGGACGAAAGCTGGTGAAAGTCGCCTGGTCGACGACCTCACCCTTTGGATACTGAAACGACACCTGTGCGAGACGCGCCAGGGGCGCTTCGTTCATTCGACTGGCTAAGGTGGTGGGTGAGTCCGCCTGGAATTGACCCACCCCGGTGAGGTATTCGCCGAGGTTGGGTCCCCGAATGACACCGTTATGGGAGTAGAAGACGCCCAGGTCGGCATCAAACCAGGCGCGTGTGAAACATTGCTGGCTCAGATGTGTGCTCTGCGCAGCGGTAAGATCGCGTGCTGCAAAAAAGCCGTTTTGCTCGCGATAGTCTCGGTACGCGGGCTCATCGCTGTTTTGCAGCACGGCCCCCTGAACCTCTTCGAACACATCGTGGTTGCCCAGAATGAATACCACGCCGGGTGAGCCATCGGCCCGCTGGGTTTCGCTGCCCGAAAGCCGCTCAATCAACTGGCCCAGCGCCTGTTTATTGTTGGATAGACGATCGTGCAGCAGGTCACCCATGAAAACCAGCCGACGGCCATCCGCGCTTGGATGCACTCGAATTTCGGTCATCAGCGCTTCGAAACGCTGGGCGACAGCCGCGTTTGATTGATAAGCGACCCGGTCGGCCTCGAACATTGAGGCAGTCTCATCATGCATCAGTGAAGCCAGTTGCTGGATCCCACTTGGCGTCAGACTCAGATGACCGGTTGCCATGGCTGAGATCAGCACCCGGCACAGGCTACCATCGGCATCGCCCACCACATGCTGCACTGGCGCCCTGACTGAACGAATGAGGTCTGGTGGGCTTAACTTGGGTGGGGTAAGCAGATGTCTGAACAACTGTGCGGTGTATGTTTTCTTCTGATCCGTGGCCGTAGTATCGAGCTCTGCCTTCAGCGCCGTCAGCTGAGCCTGGGCAGCACCAAATAGTTTTGCTTGACCAGCGCCAAACGGCCCTTGAGCACCCTGGCCCTGCGCCGCCGGGGCGATGTCTTCCAGGGCAAGTCGCGCCACCGGCTCCAGCCGCAGACGCGATCTTGGCGTCAGCGCGTATCGGTCGTGTGCGGGGCCCGAGATACCTTCCAGGGTGTCAACCAGTTTCACAAAGCTTTGTGTGCCCAGGCGATTACCGCTACGGGCAAGATAGGTCTGCAGGGCCTCGTTCAACGCAGTCTTGGCGGCGGGCGTCAGCCGTTCGCCGTAGGCACGATCAATCAGGGATCGAACCAATTCGCGTGCGTCAGACTTGTCGCCCCATCGCCAGCGGCTTTGTGCTTCGAGGTGACGTCGGCCGTTGGCTCGGCGAATGCGCAGATAGCTAGGGCGGATACTGCCGTCGTCCCTTACCAGCTCGGCGCGCATGCCCTTGAGCAGCGCGCGCGCATCATCGGCCTCAGCGGGTACTCCCGCCGGGGTCGCGGGAACGGTTCGGCCGCGTGCCCGAATCGTCTGATCGGTGATGTCCATTGAGACCTGTCCGAAAATAGGTGGCTGCAGCGCATTATTGCAGCGACGGCGGTGCAGGCCTAGCCGGGTAGCGCCAACAAATCCTGATGACCCACTCGCAGGCTGAGTTCCGATGTATTGATCTGTTCGCAGCGAGCCTGCAGCCAATCGTTGATGGTGGCCTCAGCGCGGGGGTGAACCTGCCGGGCCACTGCGGCTTCGTCGTTCAGCAGGGTTTGTAAAAGCGGGCGGCTACGGTCATCCAGCCGCCAGTCGCTGGGCGCTGTACGTACCTGAAAACCGCTTGCAGACAGTTGCGTGCACAGGTGCTCGATGGCAGCAGGACCCAGAGACTCGCCAAAGCCCTTGTCCCCACCCTGATGGGTTCGAAAGGCTTGTTGAATGAATTCGTCGTGTCGGTGAGACGGATGCCACTGCCTGTTACCGTCAACGGTGAGGGTGGCCAGTAGCGGGCGAGAGTATTTGCCCAGCCACGCAGCCAGTCGACCAAGCCAGGCCGCCGACACCAGATCGAGAAAAGCCGTGGTCACCACGCCGTCGAAGGTATTAAGGTTAAGCGACTCGAGCGACTGTGCAAGATCAAGCCTGCGGGTTGTGATCTGCCACCGTCCGAGAGGGGTGTGAATGTCAAGATGTGAAGACTCCACATTGACCCGGTAACCCAGACCGTGCGCCCAATCCCCCAGCGCCTTGCAGGCATGATCGAGTAGATGGGCGTCCCAATCGATGAGGTGCCATTGCTGGTCACCGACGATCAGCGGGGCTAGAACGCGCAGATTGGCGCCGGTGCCACCGCCAAGATCGATCAGTCGTCGCGGGGCTTGGGCAGGTGCGCCCAGCGCACCGATGAAGTCGTGAGCCAATTGCGCATCGCGTGCGTTTCGATCAGCGGGCTCTCGAAGAGCCAGCCAGCCAGCGTTAAAGCCACTCATGCGGCGAGCCTTTCAAACTGTTGCAGCCAGTGCTGAGCGGCCTGCGGCCAGGTGGGCAGGCGCAGACCCGCGGCACGTGCGGCGGCGGCGAGCTGCCCGCGCAGATCAGGGTGTGTGATCAGCCGACCGAGCGCATCCGTCAACGCCTCTACGTCGCCGGGTTCGATCAGCAGGCCGGCCTGCTCGGGTACGGTTTGCGGGATGGCCCCGCCACGGGTGGCGATAATGGGTAGACCCCAGGCCAGTGCTTCGGCGAATACCATGCCGTAGCCCTCGTGAAAGGACGGCAGCACAAAGATGTCTGCCTTTGAGTAAGCGCGCCCTAGCTCTGCATCGCTGACCTCGCCCATCAGGTGAATGCGATCCTGAAACTGGTGCAGGGTGATGAGTCTTCGCAAGTCATCGCTACAGGTACGGTCGCGCTCGAGGCTGCCGATGCACGTGAGGGTCCAGGGCAGATCACGCAGCGAGCCGAGCGCCTCGATCAACACGCGATGCCCCTTGCGTGGCGTGACCGTGCCCACCGCCAGCAGCGCAATGGGCGCTCGCGCGGTCGACGCTTGCGGACGGAGGGGGCGCTTTAGCCGGGCATCAGGCACCGGATCAGTGCCCGGTGGTGTCACGGCTACCCGGTTAAAGCTGAGCCCTGCTGCACGCACGCGCGCTGCGCTGTCTTCACTGGGGCAAAGCGCGCCGCGTGTGCTCTGCCAGAGTCGCGCCTCCAGCTGGACCATGCGCTGCGCATCGGTCTCGGACAGGCCTGTCTCGGCCGACAAGGGGTGGTGTACGAAGACCACGATACGCAAGCGCTCAGAGTGTCGGGGTAGCGCCTGCTCAAAGCCCGGTAGCGCCAGACCATCAATCACGACCCTGCTCTGGTCGGGCAATGATTGCAGGGCCAGCTCGCAGGCTTCGGTTGCGAGGGCGTCAACCCTGGGGAACATGCCAGCGAGCTCAATGACCTCAATGGCATGACTCTGCGCGCGCAGATCGGTGACCAGGCGATGGTCAAAGCGATAGCCACCCGTGAGCTGGTCAAGACGGCCTGGAACGATGAAGTACAGCGGGCTCATGGATGAGCGAGGGAACCCTCGAAGCTTGCCCAGGCGACTGGCGATTCGCGCAGCAGTACCTTCATCGAGTGCAGTCTGCCCGCAGTTCCAGGGCCCACGTCGCCCCGCGCGACTCGGCCTTGCAGCCGCCGGAAAATCTCGCCGGCCATGAATTCGGTGGTGGTGTTGCAGTTTTTCAGCTCGGGAACTTCATCGAGATTGCGGTAATTCAGTTCAGCCAGCACTTCCCGCAGGACCTGAAGGGCCAGACCAATATCGCAGACCAGGCCGTTTTCATCGAGCTGGGCGCGGCGAAACTCGACCTCAACGCCGTAGGTGGCGCCGTGAAGCTGTTGCGCGGGGCCGAAGATGGCGCCGCGAAAGCTGTGGGCAATCATGATGTGATCGGATACGGCCAGTGCGTACATTCAAGATCTCCAGAGGGGAGGGGGATGTTGTTTGAGCGAGCTGTGGTCTGTCAGTCGTAGCAGACCACCTCACACAGGGCACCGTCCGGACAGCTACTCAGCCGGGCCATGGTTTGCGGCAGATCATCGAAGCGGCTGCGATTGCTCAATAGTCGATCGAACACCGGGTCGCGCAGCAGACTCATCACCAGATCAAGTCTTCGGCGGTAGTTCCAGCGGGCGCGTTGGGCGGTGGCAATGGTGCCAACCTGCGATGAGCGCAGATTCAGCCGGCGCGCATGAAAGGATTCGCCCAAGGGAACGGCGACGGGCCGATCGCCATACCAGCTCAGTTCAAGCACGGTGGCCTCAAAGC
>JBIKMC010000271.1:0-4872 GCA_044359405.1 Burkholderiaceae bacterium | reverse complement strand
AAGATCGGCTTTATGGCCACCATGAGCGGTCCGGCCGCAAGCCTTGGGCAGGACCAGTACGACGGTTTCATGCTGGGCATTGAACACTCGGGTGGCAAGTTGGGCGGCCAGTCGGTCACGGTCATCAAGGAGGACGACCAACTCAAGGTCGACGTTGGGGTTCAGACCATCCAGAAGCTCATCGAAAAGGACAAGGTCGATCTGGTCACCGGCGTCACCTTCTCCAACGTGATGATGGCCGTGGCAAAGCCATTGGCCGACGCCAACATGATTTTTATCGGCTCCAATGCCGGGCCGGGCCCGCTGGCCGGCGCGCAGTGCAATCCGAATTTCTTTTTCACCTCCTGGCAGAACGATGCGCAATCCGAGGTCATGGGCAAGTTCGCCATGGACAAGGGCTACAAGAACGTCTACGTCATGGCGCCCAATTACCAGGCGGGCAAGGATTTCGTGGCTGGATTCAAGCGCTTTTACAAGGGCGGGATCGCGGGCGAGGTCTACACGCAGCTCAATCAGCCTGATTACTCGGCTGAAATCGCCCAGATGATGGCGGCCAAGCCCGATGCTCTGTACGTGTTTTATCCCGGTGGCATGGGCGTCACCTTTGTGCGTCAACTGCGTCAGGCTGGTGCGCTGGGGCGGATTCCGCTCCTGTCAACCAGCACGACCGATGGTTCGACCCTGCCTGCCCTGAAAGACACGGCGCTGGGCGTGTTGTCGGGCACTTTCTGGGGGCCTGATTTCACCAATCCGGTCAGTCAGAAGTTTGTGGCCGATTTCCGTGCCAAGTTCAAGCGCATTCCGTCGCAGTATGCGGCACAGGCCTATGACGCGGCCCTGCTGCTTGACAGCGCGCTCAAGAAAACCAGCGGTAGCGTGACCGATAAGGCTGCACTGCGCGCGGCGCTGCGTCAGGCCGACTTCAAGTCTCTGCGCGGCGACCTCAAGTTCAGCGCTAACGGGTTCCCGGTTCAGGATCTGCATGTGTTCGAGGTGGCCAAGGACAATACCGGCGAGGTCTCGCTCAAGACCATTGCCACGCCGCTGAAGGCGCATGCCGACGCCTACGTTGCGCAGTGTCCGATCAAGTGATGACGGTGCCGGGGCGCGCCCAGCGCCGCCCCGGACTGCCTCGCGGGTTTGTGTACTCGCGCGATCGGTCTGTCCCTGAATGAGCCTGTTCTTTACGCAGCTGCTCAACGGGTTGCAGTTCGGCATCCTGCTGTTCCTCATGGCGGCTGGGCTGACCCTTGTGTTTGGCATCATGAGCTTCATCAATCTGGCTCATGGGGCGCTGTACATGCTGGGCGCCTACTTTGCAGCGGTGGTGTTCGGGCATACGCAGTCTTTCGTGCTGGCGGTGCTGGCTGCCATGGCGGGCATGTTCGCGGTCGGCGTGTTGGCTGACCGTCTTGGTCTGGCGGTTCTGCACCGCCGTGATCATCTTGACCAGGTGCTGGCCACTTTTGGCATCGTCATCTTCTGCAACGAGTTCGTGCGCCTTATCTGGGGCAATGCTCCGGTGTTCATGGACACGCCCGCCAGCCTGGCCGATTCCGTGGAGTTTTTTGGCGTCATTTATCCGGCCTATCGGGTGGCCATCATTGTCTGCGGCTTGCTGGTCGCGCTGGGCCTTTACCTGCTGATCGAACGCACCCGGCTGGGCATGCTGATTCGTGCGGGCGCCAGCAACCGCACCATGGTGGCGGCGCTGGGTGTCAACATTGGCTGGCTCAACGTCTTCATCTTCGCGCTCGGTGCCGCGCTGGCCGGTCTGGCCGGTGCCATGGTCGGGCCCATCACCTCAGTGCAGCCCGGTATGGGCGACGGCGTACTCATCCTCACCCTGGTGGTCATCGTCATCGGCGGGATTGGTTCGATTCGAGGTGCCTTTCTGGGCGCGCTGGTGGTGGGTATGGTCGATACCTTGGGTCGCATCTATCTGCCTATTTTGCTGCGCAGCGTGGCCGACCCTTCCGTGGCCAATGCGGTTGGACCCGCGCTGGCCTCGGTGGGTGTGTACCTGCTGATGGCCGTGGTGCTGGCGTTCAAGCCTGATGGCCTGTTCCCGGTGCGAAAGCGGTAGGCGCCCAGCCATGCGACGTTTTCGACAAGGTCTCATGCTGCTGATCCTGGCGGCTTTTGCACTGGTGCCGCTATACGCGTGGCTGACCGGCAGTGTTTATCCGCTCACCCTGTTCGGTCGCATTTTGGTGTTTGCTCTGGCCGCCCTGGGTCTGAATCTGGTGCTGGGCTTTGCCGGCATGGTCAGCCTCGGGCACGCGATGTATCTGGGATTTGGCGCCTATGCCGTGGGCATCTGTTCATTCTATGGGGTGCACTCGGGCCCGCTGCATCTGCTGATCGCGCTGGTGGTTACCGCGCTGATCGCGCTGCCGGTGGGCTGGATCGCCCTGCGCACGCAGGGCATTGCCTTCATCATGATCACGCTGGCCTTCGCACAGCTGTTTTATTACGTCTTCGTCAGTCTGCGCATGTTTGGTGGCGACGATGGCATGACCATTCAGACGCTCAGCAGTTTCGGCCCCCTCACGGGTAGCAAGTGGGCCATTTACCTGTCGCTCGTGGCTACGATCGTCGCAGTTTTGTGGCTGCTCACCCGCATGGTCAATTCCCGCTTCGGGCTCGTGTTGCGCGCCACCATGGTGTCCGAGCGCCGGGTCAATGCGGTGGGTACCCCCAGCCTGCCTTACCGGCTCGTGGCCTATGTGATTTCGGCGGAGATTTGTGCGCTGGCGGGCTATTTCCTGGCCAATCTCACCAGTTTCGTCTCGCCCGCTTACATGACCTGGACGATCTCAGGCGAACTCATCGTCATGGTCCTGCTGGGCGGCTCCAGCCTGGTATTCGGACCCGTGGTCGGGGCGGCTGCGCTGCTGCTGCTTGAAGAGGGGCTTAAAGCGATCACCGAGCGTTGGGCACTCATTCTGGGGCCGCTCATCGTGCTCATCGTCGTCTTTCTGCGCAAGGGACTGTGGGGATTGCTGGCCGATCCGTCTGAGAAGGCTGGCGGTTCCAGTGGAGGGCATCACCGATGAGTCCCTTGCTCAATATTCGCGGACTGGTCAAGCGCTTTGGTGGCCTTCTGGTGACCGATCATGTCGATCTCGATATTCATCTGGGTGAAATCCATGCGGTCATCGGTCCCAATGGTGCCGGCAAGACCACGCTGATCAATCAAATCGTCGGCGAGGTCGCCAGCGATGCGGGTGTCATTCACCTTGATGGTCACGACATGACCCACTGGAGTGTTGCGCGTCGCGCGCGCCATGGCCTTGGGCGCTCTTACCAGATCAACTCCGTCATCGGTGATTTCACCGTGCTTGAAAACGTGCTGCTCGCGGTGCAGGCGGGCCCAGCCGGTGGTGCCCATAACTTTCATTTTCTGCGGGCTGCAACGGCGCCCGGGGCACTGGTCAAGCGTGCTGATGCCATCATCGACATGCTGGGGCTCAGCCCCGAGCGCAACCGATTGGCGGGCGTTCTGGCGTACGGTCAGCAGCGCCTTATCGAGCTGGCCATGGCGCTGGCGATCGAGCCGCGCGTGTTGCTGCTTGACGAACCGATGGCGGGACTGGGCCCCGCGGAAACCGACAAAATGATCAGGCTGCTCAAGCGATTGCAGTCCCGATACGCCATCCTGCTCGTCGAGCACGACATGCACGCGGTGTTCACGCTGGCCTCACGGGTCAGCGTGCTGGTGTATGGCAAGGTGTTGATGTGTGACTCGCCGCAGGCTGTTCGCCAGAGTGATGTGGTGCGTGAGGCCTATCTGGGCGATGAGGTGATCGGATGATGACGGGCGGGCTTCATCGAGATGACCTGCGCCGTACGGGACGTGCCGCCCGAAGCCCGAAGGACGATTTGCGCAAGGTTCCTGGTCCAGCGCTGGGAAAGACGCCGTGAGCGGGCCGACCCTGTTGCAGCTGAGCGGCCTGGAGAACGGCTATGGCATCAGCCAGGTGCTGTTCGGCGTCGACCTGAGCGTTGCGGCAGGCGAGTGCGTCAGCCTGCAGGGACGCAATGGCATGGGCAAGAGCACCACGGTCAAGAGCATCATGGGCATACAACCCGCCTGGCGCGGCGAGATCCGCTGGAAGGGCCAGCCGGTGCAGCACTGGCCCTCGCATCGAATCGCGCGCCTGGGTCTTGGTCTGGTACCCGAGGGGCGTCAGATCTTTCCCAACCTCAGTGTGCGCGAGAACCTCATCGCAACCGCGGTTCGTCGCCCTCAGCTTGCGTCCCCGTGGGACTATGCCCGGGTCACACGACTATTTCCGCGTCTGGCCGAACGGGCCAGTAATTTTGGCAATCAACTGTCGGGTGGTGAGCAGCAGATGCTGGCCATTGGGCGGGCTCTCATGACCAACCCTGAGCTGCTCATTCTGGATGAGGCAACCGAGGGCTTGTCGCCGCTGGTGCGTCAGGAAATCTGGCAGGCTCTGGATGCCGTGCGTACCGAAGGGATGGCCATTCTGGTCATCGATAAAAACCTGCGCTCATTGCTGCGTCTGTGCACGCGGCACTTCATTCTGGAAAAGGGGCGTGTGGTCTGGGCCGGAGACTCTGACGCGCTGCACGCCGACGAGGCCGCGCAGCGCGCATATCTGAGTGCCTGAATGCTCAGGTGATTCGTCGGATGCTCTCGGCGATTTCCTCCCGGTCAAATACACCCAGCCAATCATCGCGCATCAGTCGGGGCTTGCCGAACGTGATGGCTTTGTTGCAGGCGTCCGAGAAGGCACCCGGAATTTCATTGAAGATGACGGCGGCCAGAATGTTCATGTGGCCCAGTAAAAAGTCGCGCGCGCACTCCTGCGGAACCCCTCGTCGTACCACTTCATCCATGGC
>JBIKMC010000270.1:0-4882 GCA_044359405.1 Burkholderiaceae bacterium | reverse complement strand
CGAAAATAGCCTGCAAAAGGTTCCTTATCTGCTGGTTGTTGGCGATAAAGAGCGTCAGGCTGGCATGGTGGCCGTGCGTGCGCGCGGGGGAGTCGACTTGGGTGTGATGTCGGTTCAAACCTTCATTGAAAGGTTGCAGTCCGACATTGTGGCCAAGCGAGCCAACCCGCAGTGATACGCGGCGTTGAGGCCCGGGCAGGGCTTGACGCCGTCGTTTCCGCGTCCCGCACGGTCGTATTTTTTTTGTGACTGGAGGTATCAGCATCGCTACACGAGCGCCCCTCGTTGCCGAACGAGCGCACCGCATCAACGGTGAAATCAATGTGCCGGAAATCCGCCTGATCGGCATCGAAAACGAACCCATCGGAATCGTCAATACCCGCGAAGCGCTGCGGATGGCCGAAGAGGCCGACGTTGATCTGGTTGAAATTGCCCCCACGGCCGCACCCCCGGTGTGCCGGCTCATGGACTACGGCAAGTTCAAGTACCAGGAGCAGAAACGGGCTCACGACGCCAAGCTCAAGCAGAAGGTCATTCAGGTCAAGGAAGTCAAATTCCGGCCGGGTACCGACGAAGGCGACTATCTGGTCAAGATGCGCAACGTCAAGCGCTTCCTTGAGGACGGCGACAAGGCAAAAATCACCTTGCGCTTTCGGGGGCGCGAAATGGCGCACCAGGAGTTCGGGGTGAGGTTGCTTGAACGTATCCGGCTTGAGCTCGATGACGTCTCGTTGGTTGAGCAGATGCCGCGTCTTGAGGGGCGTCAGATGGTTATGGTGATCGCGCCCAAGCGCAAAAAGTAGTCGGCTGATTCACGTCGTCAATTCAAGGTTTACAAGCTGAGCGGGTTCACAAAGTTTCGGCAGGGTTGCCGGACACCTGGCAAGGCATTAGAAGCGAGGCAGTCATGCCCAAAATGAAGACCAAGAAAAGCGCCGCCAAGCGCTTCCGGGTGCGCGCATCCGGCAGCGTCAAACGCGGACAGGCGTTCAAGCGCCACATCCTCACCAAGAAAACCACGAAGAACAAGCGTCAACTGCGTGGCACCGTCAACGTGCACAGTACCAACATGGCCTCCATCAAGGCCATGATGCCGTACGCCTGAGGAGACCGCCATGCCCCGAGTTAAACGTGGAGTTACGGCGCGCGCGCGCCACAAGAAGGTTCTGGCCCTGGCCAAGGGTTATCGCGGTCGTCGCGGCAATGTGTACCGTATCGCCAAGCAGGCGGTGATGCGGGCCGGGCAGTATGCCTACCGTGACCGTCGCAACAAAAAGCGTGTGTTCCGCGCGCTCTGGATCGCCCGTATCAACGCCGCCACGCGTGAGCACGGTCTGTCATACAGTCGGTTCATCAACGGTCTGCACAAGGCCGCCATCGGTCTTGACCGCAAGGTGCTGGCCGATCTGGCTGTCAATGACAAGGCGGCCTTCCAGGCCATCGTCGCGCAGGTCAAGGCCAAGTTGGCATCGGCCTGATACGCAAAGGCGTCCGGGTGGGTACTGCGCAGGCAGTCGCCCGCCCGGAGCTGACGTCGCATCAAACCGTGCGCTTGCCGCGCATCTGGTCTGTTGGGGCAGACAGCTCCACCGAACATCAAAATGGCTTTCCCAGCGCCGCCGTTCGTCTTGGCAGTGCGCCTTATCATTGAGGCGAAACCTGCATTGTCTGATCGGTGTGTGATCCGTCGGAGGACTTGAACCGTCATGGATGCAAACCTGAACGCCCTGGTCGATCAGGCCAGGCAGGCGTTTGCGCAGGCGCCTGACGCCACCGAGCTCGCCAACGCCAAGGCGCGGTTTCTCGGTCGCGAGGGGCTGTTGACCGCGCAGATGAAAAATTTGGGAAGCCTCACCGGACAGGCGAGGGCCGACGCGGGTCGCACGCTCAACCAGGTCAAGCAGACCATCGAAGCCTTGCTGGCTGAGCGCGAGGCCGCCATAGAAAAGGCCGAGCTCGATGCGCGCCTGGCGCAGGAAGCGATCGACGTCACCTTGCCCGGACGAGGTCTGGGCAAGGGGGGACTGCATCCGCTTACGCTGACCATTGCGCGCATCGAAGCCATCTTCAGGTCAATCGGTTTTGACGTGGCTGATGGACCCGAAATCGAAGAAGATTTCTACAATTTCACCGCGCTCAATACGCCCGAGAACCATCCGGCGCGCTCCATGCACGACACGTTTTACGTCGAAGGAGGGCTGTTGCTGCGCACTCATACCAGTCCGGTACAGGTGCGTTATGCCCGCATGCACAAACCGCCCATTCGTGTCATCGCACCGGGCAAAACCTATCGGGTCGATTCTGACGCGACCCATTCACCCATGTTTCATCAGATCGAGGGTCTGTGGATCGATGAAGACGTGAGCTTCACCGACCTCAAGAGTGTCTACACCGACTTTTTGCGCCGCTTCTTCGAACGAGACGACATCGACGTTCGTTTCAGACCCTCGTACTTTCCGTTCACTGAGCCCTCGGCCGAAATCGATATGCGCTTTGCCGACGGTCCTCTGGCCGGCCGTTGGCTCGAGGTGAGTGGTTCTGGTCAGGTGCATCCAAACGTGGTGCGCAATTTTGGTCTCGACCCTGAGCGCTATATCGGTTTCGCTTTTGGCTCGGGCATTGAGCGCCTGGCCATGCTGCGTTACGGGGTGGGCGATTTGCGCCTGTTTTACGAGAACGATCTGCGCTTTCTGCAGCAGTTCAATCGCTGAGCGAGGTTCGAACATGCGAGTTCCTGAACGCTGGTTGCGCAGTTTCGTTGATGTTCAATGGTCAGCCGATGAAATCGGTGAGCGACTCACCATGGCGGGCCTTGAGGTCGAAGAGTCGTCCCGAGCGGCACCGGCCTTCGAGCAGGTGGTGGTGGCCGAGGTCCGCTCGGTCACGCCACATCCCAACGCCGACAAGCTTCGCGTGTGCGAGGTCGATACAGGCCGTGGAATCTCTCAGATTGTGTGCGGTGCGCCTAATGTGGCTGCGGGCGTGCGCGTGCCGTGTGCGCTGCCCGGCGCGACCCTTCCGGGCGGCCTGAGCATCAAACCCGTCAAGATGCGGGGTATTGAAAGCCAGGGCATGCTGTGTTCAGCCCGCGAACTGGGTCTGTCCGACGATCACGCCGGTCTGTTGCTGCTACCGCGTGATGCCCCCGTGGGCGCTGCGGTGCGTGACTACCTCGATCTGGACGAAACCGTGTGGCTGCTCAAGCTCACGCCCAACCTGGCCCACTGCATGAGCGTTTACGGCGTCGCGCGCGAGCTTGCGGCCATCGCTGAGCGACCGCTCAAAAAACTGCAGTTTGCGCAAGTGCCCGCGCGCATCCCTGATCGTCTGCCCGTTACGGTCGCGGCGCCCGATCTGTGCGGTCGCTTTTGCGGCCGCATCATTCGCGGCGTCAACGGTCGCGCACCCACGCCGGACTGGATCAAGCGCCGACTCGAGCGCGCCGGACAGCGCAGCATCTCCGCGCTGGTCGACATTTCCAACTACGTCATGCTCGAGTTAGGTCGGCCCTCGCATGTGTTCGATCTGGCAAAGATTCACGGTGCACTCACGGTCCGTTGGGCGCGTGCGGGTGAGTCGCTCAAACTGCTCAACGGACAGACCATTGAACTGGCCGCCGACGTTGGTGTCATCGCGGACGACACCCAGGTCGAGAGTCTGGCTGGCATCATGGGCGGCGATGCGACGGCGGTGTCTGACGACACCAGCGACATTTACCTTGAAGCCGCGTTCTGGTGGCCTGCGGCCATCGCCGGACGCGCGCGGCGCTACAACTTTGCCACCGATGCCGGCGCGCGCTTTGAACGCGGCGTTGATGCTGCCACCACGGTCGATCATCTGGAATACCTCACGGCGCTCATCCTGGACATCTGCGGCGGCCAGGCCGGCCCGGTCGATGACATCGTCCACGCACTGCCCCAGCGCCCGCCGGTGCGCATGCGTGTGGCTCGTGCGCGCAAGGTGATCGGTCTTGCCCTGAGCGATGCCGACATCATGGGTGCGCTTGACCGACTCGGCTTGAACCCCGTGCTTGAGGGCGAGCAGGTCATGGTGGTTCCGCCCTCACATCGCTTTGATCTGCAGATTGAAGAAGACCTGATCGAAGAGGTCGTTCGAATCTGGGGCTTCGCGCGTCTGCCGATGCGACCGCCGCTGGCGCCCGCGCCGCTGCGTCCCGTCGCTGAGGCGCAACGCCCCGTGCTGGCGCTCAAGCAGGCCTTCGCCGCGCGCGACTACCAGGAGGTCATTCAGTACAGCTTCGTCGAAGATGCGCTTGATCAGGCGCTTTCCGGTCAGACCGCTATCCGTCTGCTCAATCCCATCGCAGCGCAGATGAACGTCATGCGTACGACGCTCTGGGGTGGCCTGATTGAAACGCTCAAGGCCAACCTTAATCGCAAGGCAGCTCGCGTGCGCCTGTTCGAGGTAGGACGAGTGTTTCGCGCTGAGGCTCAGGCGGCCGCAGGCCCGCTGTCGGTCAAGGGCGTCGAGCAGCCATGGCGCTTTGCGGCGTTAGCGTATGGGCCAGTGGCTGATGAGCAGTGGGCCCAGCCAGCTCGGCGTTGCGACTTCTTTGATCTCAAGGGCGATGTCGAGTCCCTGGTGGGCCCGGTTGGTCTGCGTTTTGAGGCTGTGCAGCATGTGGCGCTGCACCCTGGCCGCGGTGCCCGTGTCGTGTTGGGTGACCAAGTCATTGGCTGGATCGGTGAGCTGCATCCGGCGCTTCAGCAACGCTTTGATCTGCCGCAGGCACCCATTCTGGTCGAGCTTTCGCTTGACCCTCTGCTCAGACGTACCGTACCGGTCTACGAGGATGTATCGCGGTTTCCCCCTGTGCTGCGCGATATCGCGGTGGTGGTAGCCGCCGACGTGCCCGCCGCTC
>JBIKMC010000269.1:0-4896 GCA_044359405.1 Burkholderiaceae bacterium | reverse complement strand
ATCGTGCCGGCTGGGCCCTGGCCGAGAGGATCAGCGCCGAGCAGGAGGGGGTGGACTATCGCGTTGAGGGACGCATCACCGGATTGCCACAGTCGCTCGATCAGGGAGTGCGATTTGACTTCACGATTGATGATTGCGTCGGTCAGAGCAATCCTTGTCCCACGGGAAGAACGGTTCGATTGAGTTGGCAGCGCACGTTCGGTCGTCCTTTCATGCTGGAGCCGGTTTTGGAGCCTGCATCGGCCGCCAGTGAGGCCGATGGGCGTGCGCCGCCTCTGAGCGCAGGTGAGCAATGGCGTCTGTTGGTTCGGCTGCGACGCCCGCATGCCACGGTCAATCCGGGCCTGTTCGATGCCGAGCTTCGTCTGCTGCAGGAGGGGATCGCGGCGCTAGGCTACGTGCGCTCCGCGCGCGGCGACCCTGAGCTCAATCGTCGAATCGGCCGGCAGACCGTGGGAGCCATGGATGAGATCGCGGCGTTTCGTGATCGTGTCCGACAGGCCCTTCGCAAGGTTATGGAATCGGCATCGCCTGACCTGTCGGCCCTGGTGCTGGCCCTGGCCGTGGGCGATCAGGCGGCGCTGAGTGCCGATGCCTGGGAGGTATTCAACCGAACGGGGGTGGCGCATCTGATGAGCATCTCGGGGCTGCACATCACCATGCTGGCAGGCCTTGCCCTCGCGCTCTCGCGCCGGGTCTTGCGCCTGCCCAATCCTTTGGTGTTCGCACTCTTGCAGCGCTGCGACGCTGCCCGCCTGTCATGGGGATTTGCGCTGCTGACGGCGTTTGCTTACTCACTGCTGGCTGGTTGGGGCATTCCTGCGCAGCGTACCTGCTGGATGCTCGCGGCCTGCGCATGGGCGCTCAATAGTGGTCGCTGCCGTCGGATGCGCGACATTCTGCTGTTCGCCGCCGCCGTGGTGACGGTACTTGATCCTTGGGCGCCGCTGTCGGCTGGGTTCTGGCTGTCGTTCTTTGCGGTCGGCTCTATTGTCTGGCACGCGTCAGCCCACCATGCGCGCACCGGATTGCCACCCAGCGCTGCCGGGCCAGGCCTGCTCGCCAGCTGGCCTCAACGATGCCGAAAGATGCTGTCGGAGGCTGCTTCCAGCCAATGGGCGGTCACGATAGCTTTGCTGCCGTTGGGTGCCTGGTTCTTTTCCAGCGTTTCTGTCATCGGTCCGTTGGCCAATGCCATGGCCATTCCCGTCGTGTCTCTCGTCATTACGCCCGCCGCGATTTTGATGGCGGTGCTTGCCTTCGTCTGGCCAGTGGGGGCGCAATGGCTGGCGCTTCCGCTTGACCCTCTGGTTAACGGGCTGATGGACCTGCTCAGAACTTTGGCATCGCCAGGATGGGCGGCACTGGTGTTGGGCAGTCCGTCCCTGATTGGATTGGCGCTCTCCAGCCTGGCGGCGCTGGTAATCATTGCGCCGTTTCATTGGCCGGGGCGCCTGCTGGTTCTGCCAGCCATCGTGGCGCTCGTGTTCCGACCTGCAGAGTTGCCTCAGGTCGGTACAGTCCGCATGACCGTACTCGATATCGGACAGGGCATGGCGGTCCTGATAGAAACTGCAGAGGGAAGACTGCTCTACGACACAGGACCCGCCTTCGGTCCTGCCAATGACGCGGGTCGTCGCGTCCTGGTGCCCTACCTGAGGGCACGAGGAATTTCCAGGCTCGATGCGCTCGTCGTTTCACACGCCGATATTGATCACGCCGGCGGCGCGGCCAGTCTGCTCAAGTCTATTGATGTGTCGCGCCTGATCAGCTCGCTTGAACCGACGCACCGCCTGCTCACGGGGCACCCCCAACACGCATCCTGTCGGGCTGGCGATCACTGGGTCTGGTCTGGGGTGCGCTTCGAGATATTGCATCCTCACCCTGAGGGTTTGACCTCGTCCGGGCGACGGCCGTCGTCCAATTCGCGCAGTTGCGTGTTGCGCGTCAGTTCCGACGCAGGTTCGATTCTGCTGACCGGAGATATTGAAGCGCGAGAGGAGCGTATGCTGCTGGCCGGTGGTAACAGCGCGCGCCTGAAGGCCGAAATTCTGCTTGCTCCGCATCATGGCAGCGCCACGTCGTCAAGCGCGGCGTTCGTGCAAGCCGTTTCGCCGCAGTGGGTGATTGCGCAGGTCGGTTATCGAAACCGTTTTCGTCATCCTGCGGAGGTGGTGGTTCGACGTTACGAAAACGCTGGAGCCACCCTGTTGCGCACCGACCATACGGGCGCCATTCACATCATTCTGAGTCCCGGCTCGCCCCCACGGGTGAATCTTGCCCGTGGGAGCGGGGCACCCTACTGGCGTCTGAAGCCCGCCTATTGAGCCGTCCATCCGCCATCCATGGTCCAAGCAGCGCCACGGACCTGTTGCGCAGCGTCGCCGCACAGGAACACGGCCAGCTCACCCAATTGCTCGGGTGTGACGAAATCAAGGCTGGGCTGTTTCTCGCCGAGCAGTGATACCCGCGCCTGCTCCTGGCTGACACCCCCCTGTGCCGCGCGGGCATCGATCTGCTTTTGCACCAGAGGCGTCAGCACCCAGCCCGGGCAGATAGCGTTACAGGTGATGCCTGTGCGTGCCGTTTCAAGTGCAACGACCTTGGTCAAACCGATGATGCCGTGCTTGGCTGCTACGTAGGCCGACTTTTCGGGCGATGCCACCAGGCCGTGGGCGCTGGCGATGTTGATGATGCGACCCCAGTTTCGCTCTCGCATGGAGGGAAGGGCGAGCCGAGTGGCATGAAAGGCGGCTGACAGGTTGATGGCAATAACGGCGTCCCAACGCTCAGTGGGGAAGGTCTCCAGCGGCGAGACGTGCTGTATACCGGCGTTATTGACCAGGATATCAACTGCGCCAACGCTTTGATGCAGCCTGGACATCATGGCCTCAATCTCGGACGGTCGGGCGAGATCAGCCGCCGCGTAGTGCACTTTTACGCCGAATTCATTGACGAGGCCGGAGCGCAGACGTTCGATCTCGGCGGGTTCGCCAAACCCGTTCAACACCAGATCGGCGCCTTGTCGGGCCAGTGCGCGGGCAATACCCAGACCGATGCCACTGGTAGAGCCGGTAACGAGAGCGAGTTTTCCGCTGAGCATGAGATCTCCTAAGGGTACAATCCTGCGCATTTTAGGACAGTCATCTGTTTAGGACGTTTATGTCTGAACCCACGCTGCGCGAGGTCGTCTGCAGTCATCCGGGCGGCCTGCATCGGCTGGCATATTGGGAGTGGTCACCGAGCGTTGATCCCGACCCAACGCTGCCGCCCGTTTTGTGCGTGCACGGCCTCACCCGCAACGGGCGTGACTTCGATGCGCTGGCCGAGCGGCTTGCACGTACCCGCAGGGTCGTTTGTCCGGACATGCCGGGGCGCGGACGTTCTGAGTGGCTGACTGATTCCGCTCTCTATGCGGTTCCCCAATACGTGTCCGACTGCTTGACGCTGATCGCCCGAATGAACTGTCAGCAGGTTGACTGGGTGGGCACCTCAATGGGGGGGCTGATTGGCATGGCGCTGGCTTCTATGCCGGGGGCACCGATTGCCCGGCTTGTTCTCAATGACATCGGTCCTGTGCTGCGCCTTGAGGGTTTGCGCCGAATTGGTACTTATGTCGGCAAGGCACCGCGCTTTGATCGCTACGAACAGTGCGTGGCCTACACACAGCAGGTGTCCAGTGGCTTTGGGCCGCACGACGCTGCGGGCTGGGATCTTCTGTGCAGACACTACTGGATACCTGACGCTGGTCAATGGCGCGTTCACTATGATCCGCGAATTGCGGAGCCATTTGCGGCGCTGGTTGCCGAGCCGCCCCCTTTGTGGACGTTGTATGACGCTATCCGTTGTCCGACCCTGGTGGTGCGTGGCTCAGAGTCTGATCTGCTGAGTGCTGCCGATGCCAAGGCCATGACCGAACGCGGTCCCAGGGCACAGTGGGTTGAGGTTGCTGGCGTCGGCCATGCCCCAACCTTTATCGCCGATTCACAGTCCGACGTGATCATCCGATTTCTTGAGGAGTCAGTGTATGAGTGATATCAAACGCCTGCATGTGGGCAAGCGCATGTCCGACGTCGCCATTCATGGCGGCGTTGTTTATCTGGCTGGACAGGTTGCTGACGATCCAAGTAAAGACACCCGAGGACAGACTGCCGAGATTTTGGCCACGATTGACCGTCTGCTGGGTGAGGCGGGTACCGATAAGACGCGGCTGCTGCAGGTACAGATTTTTCTGAGCGACATCGCGAACTTCGCTGCGATGAATGAGGTGTGGGACGCCTGGGTCCCCCAGGGTCACACGCCGCCACGGGCAACCGTGGAGGCGCGATTGGCCAGACCTGAATTTCTGGTTGAGATCAAAGTCATCGCGGCTGCCTGACGCTCAAATCACTGAGGCGTGATTAACGCCAGCCGACTCGATCGATGACCTGCGCGGCGGTGCTTTGGGATGCTCCAATCGCGCTGACGGGCAGCGGGTCGGCCTTGAAACTGCCCAGAGCGTCGAGCGCGGTGTTGTTGGCTCGAACGCCGGGCACGATCGGCCATTCGTTGTTGCCTTCTGCGAGCCAGGCCTGTGCTTCATCGGAGACCAGGTATTCAAGAAATCGCTGTGCTGCCGAGGGGTTGCGTGAAGTCTTGAGCACTCCGCCCCCGGTGACGTTCACGTGTGTGCCCCAGCTGGCCTGGTTGGGCCAGACCATAGCGATACGCTCGATGGCCGCCCTATCTTGCGGCTGCGTGGATCGCATCATGCGGACCAAGTAGTAGGTATTGGTCAGTGCGACGCCGCACTCGCCACTGGCGATTGCTTTGATCTGATCAGAGTCGCCGCCCCTGGGGGTACGGGCGAAATTGGCGACGACGCCCTGTGCCCAGCGCTGGGTTGCGTCCTTGCCG
>JBIKMC010000268.1:0-4900 GCA_044359405.1 Burkholderiaceae bacterium | reverse complement strand
CCGGGTTGCCCGGCACCTTGAATGTTTCCGCAGGCGGAACGGGTACTTCGGTCGTTCTGACTGGAACCGCTGCCGACCTCAATGCCTACCTGTCGCGCATCCAGGCCGTCGAGGTCCGCGTTCCCAGTGCCTCCAATCCGCCGAAACTCACGCTCAAGCTGACCACGCCGCAGCAAACCCCGGCTGCGAGCGACGCGACGGGGCCTGCCTCTTTTGCGGCCCGAAGCGTGATCGACTTTTCGGTCTACACCGACCCCTTGGTGATTTCGACCGATTACGCCGCTGCCAGCGCGGCCGGACTTGAGGCTGGGCTACCGCAGTTCAATGCGTCGGAGACGCTTGGAGCGGTCAGCCTCAAGGTGCCCAACCAAATATTATGGTCAACGCAGTCGCCCGGTGTAGCGACAGGCAACGGCTCCGGCCCCGGTACGCCGCTCATGCTTGCCCCCGATGCCTTTTCGACCGCATCGGGCGGTGCTGCGCTGCAAATCCGTGTGATCGGCGAGGGCAAGTATCGGCTTGGACTGACCACGCCTGATGCTGCGCAGGTTACCCAGTACAGACCATCCGTTTACGACGTTCAGGTGTCTGACGAAACCGCGAGCGGAGGTCTGTTCGTCATCGGCAGTGTCGTCGACATGCTCGCGGTCATGTCCCAGGGTGGTGTCACCATCGAGTCGATCGGCGAGACGGCCTCTGTGGCGCCGACTGCAGTCGAGCTGGTGCTGTACGACCGCGCCAATATGCACTCCCCCTCCAGTGCATCACCAATTGCCGGTTATGGCGCAATCGCGCGGGTTCCGGTGGTGGCGGTAGCGCCATCCGGCATCGCTGATTCGGTCAGCACCCGTGCTCAGCTGGTGGGAAGTCGTGCCGATATTGATGCCTATCTTGCAGCGAACAAGCTTTCAATCACGGCGCCCTCCAGCTTTGCCGTCAGCGCCGGTCAGTCGCTCACCCTCACCTTGACCAATCCCGAAAAAGGGACTTCATCGACGTCGGAAGTCGAGCTGAAAACCGGGGTGCTCAGCACTGAAGAGAAGGCGTTCAGTCTTCCCAGGGTAATGCCCATCATTCCCAACACGGCGAGCGAGCTTCGGTTTGACGAGGACGCCTTCGGTCAGTCGACTCAGCAGATTGTCGTTACCCTGGCCATTGTCGCTGACAGCGTCACCGGACAAACGATTGGCCGGCTCGCCGCAGGCCCCACGACGACTGCGGGCGTAACGGTAACCGTGCCAAGCAGCAACGAGCCCCAGACCTCGCTGCGCCTCTCGGGCACAGCGGCCAAGATCAGTGAGCACCTGGCGAAAGCCGGAGCGGTCAACTTCACGGGGCCAGCGGGAACCGGGCTGTCGGTAACCGTCCAGTCCAGTGCCAAGACAGCTCTGACCCACAGCACCTTGTTGTCGTCGCACGCGGTCGCCAATACGACCGCGCTGGCGCCGCGCCTGATGTTGCCGTCCGAACTTTTCATGACCTATGACGAGCGCAACGCGATCAAGGTATCGGGGCAGCAAACCCTGGTCGAGTTGCCGGGTGTACCCAGCAACGAGTTGGTCACCTTGACCATCAAGGCAGGTCAGGGTGATCTGTATGGGAATTCAACATCCACAACAGCCGTCAAGACCATAGAGCAGCAGCATACCGCCGACTCGGTTTCAAATGCCCTGCTTTGGGGTACCTACCAATACAAGCCAAGTGGCAGTAACGACACACTGACGGTAACGATCAAGTCCTCCATGGGCGAGACGTCTTCGCAGTTGCGCATTTCTCCGAGGGCGACCAGCACGATAGCGACACCGACTGTCTTGCTGAAAACACCCGCCTTAATCCTGAGGGCTCCGGGGGTCGATGAACTGCCCATGGCCGAAGCGGTCGTGGTGGCGCCCGCGGACTGGAATACAAGCCGCGTGATCACGCTGGCCATGGAGATCGATACAGACCTTGGCATGCAGACCCGCTATCTACGCGGCACGGTCGACGAACTCAATACCTGGCTGACCACGTTCGGCAATATCGATGCTGCGACCAGCGACCCCGCCAGCATCACCTATCGTCTGTCTGAAGATGGCGTGACAGTTTGGGACACCATCAGTGTTACCACCGACCGCGGTCGCAGTGCCAATCAGAGCGGCAACCTCACTGTTCCGGCCGAGCACTTGATTGCCCCCGGGGAGGAGACACCGGTTGACCTGGGTAGCAGCACCCTGTTCGCGGATCAGGTGACGCGTGAAGTCTTTTTGAATCTTCCAGGCGACCGCATCAGCGACTTGACGGGACTGCCAAGCTATCTGTCTGGTCAGCCCGACGAGATTGGATATACAAAAACTTTGAACCTGGTGGTGCCGACGACGATCCCTGGCGGGATTTACGGCGAGCGAATCACGGGCACGTTCTACAAGTGGGGAGGCGACCGCTCGTTCTGGTTCAAGTCCAGCGAGAAGGCAGAACTCTGGATCGAAATGCCTGCGGGCGGCGATCGGCGCGAATTCGTGCGGGTGGCCTCCACGGAAGGCGGCCAAGCCACTGAGTGGGTGATGTCGGACGGCGGCATTTACCGCGGCTGGCTGAGTCAGCAGCCGGTTCGTTTCATGTTGCTGCGCACCGTCACCGATGCGGTCAATGCCAGCTCTGAAATATCGGCCTTTTCGGGCGGCCTCAACGGCCACACCCCGAGTGACGCCTTACCGTGGCTGCCCAACGCCTCGGGTTTTGTGTCGCAGGCCAAGCTTCCGGTGTTTCACGCCAAAGACCTGTCCCTCACGCTCGAGGCGTCGGCCGGGACCTTCACGCTCAAGGCCGCAGACGAGAAGTCGGGCATCACGATCACTGATGCAGCGACGCCCGCCAACACCAAGACACTCAGCGGCTCCCTCACGGAACTTCGCAAGTATTTTGAGTCCCGCGATGCCGTCGTCTACACGGGTCCTGGCGGTACCCTGACGGTCACTCTGACAGGCGCGCCCACCGTATCGCCCGAGCCCGTCGGGGTATTTTCGGTTGCGGTCAGCAACGGCGGCACCGGTTATACCCGGGTACCGCAGGTGACCCTATCGGCACCCGATGTCGTAGGGGGTGTTCAGGCGACCGCCACTGCGGTGATGCGGCTTGAGTCCGCGTCCATTACGTCCGCCCAAGATGCGGGCAAAGGCTATTCCCTTGGTGATCGGTTCATTGTGAGCTCGGGCGTCACCGACGCTGATAAGAACCGTCTGGGCAGCCAGGCCGCCCCCATTGTGCAGGTGTCGTCGCTTCGTTATACGGAAGCCGGAGTGGCCCAAGGCGG
This sequence comes from Burkholderiaceae bacterium, assembly GCA_044359405.1. Taxonomy (GTDB): domain Bacteria; phylum Pseudomonadota; class Gammaproteobacteria; order Burkholderiales; family Burkholderiaceae_E; genus SYIM01. The sequence continues at coordinate 1,611 of JBIKMC010000268.1, read as the reverse complement.
CAGTGGCTACCAGACCGGAGACATCATCACGCTGACGCCGCTCGACACCGCTGCGCGTACCAGCGGCTTCATCGAGGTGCCCAGCAACCTGGTGCTGGCCGACGATGGTTGGTTGAATTTTGGTGGCAATTCGGTGTTTGGTACGGGAGCGGTCAGTTATGGCCGTCAGGTGCCCGGCGACGATGCGACGGCGACCAATCAGGCGCGCAGCAATTTGCTGGGCACCGTGCAGACCCGTGATTCTCTCGATTTGCAGAAGATGTCGCTGGGCAACAATGAGCGAGGCACTCAAATCGTGGCGGGCTGGATCATTCCGCCGCTTGAGGGCGATCAGTCGTACACCTTCAAAGTCGAGGGTGATGATCAGGCTATCTTCAGAATGGTTGCAGACAACACTGCAACGCCTGAAGCAATCGCGAGTGCCACTGAGCTCACCCGGCAGATCATTCAGTCGAATTACCCGAATACCCCGTCAAGTACCCAGGCGACGTACACACTGACAGGCGGTAAGCCGTATTACTTTGAGCTTGAGCACAAAGAATGGAGGCAACTGGTCCGCGACAACTGGTTTACAGCGGATGACTACGACGAGGATCAGGTTGCCCGTGTCAAGGTTACGTATGGCGGCAAGACCGAAGTGCTGCCCGCCAGCTGGATCGTGCCGACGCAGATCCCAAGTGATGCTGCTGCGACAACGCCGGTTCTGATGACGGCCACGATCAGCTCGACTTCGGGTCGTTTCAGCACGGGTACGGTGCCCTCGGACATCACCGTCAAGAAGATCGGTGGCGACGTCAATCCCGATCGTGCCCTCAGCTTCACCGGGTCGGTTTTCGCATTGAATCGGTTCTTCGCCGGCTCTCAAAGCATCCGCTACGAAGGGCCCGTGGGTGATATCGATTTCACGCTCAAAGGCGCGGCTGACGGAAAGATAGCGATCGACGCGTCGGCCAGCATGCAGCTGCAGAAAACCGTGGCCTTCGAGGTGACCGGCATAGGCGCCAACGGCGCAGTGACCGGGCTCAAAGTTGTCAACGGCGGTCGTATGTCACAGCTGCCAGCTTCGCTCAGCGGAGTTGCGCTGACCGGCGGTTCTGGCACCGGCTTGAAGGTGAATCTGCAAACAGGAGTGGGCGACCTTGAGGTCGTCCGCACGGGATACGCCCTGCCCACGGGCGTCACGGTGACACTGAATCAAAAGGTCGATGCATCGGGCCAAGGCACTACGTTTGACACCGAGAACAATTCGGTGACCTACGCGCAGATCGCGCCGCTTTACAGCGTCGCCTCGGTCAACATCAACCAGCAAGGCTCAGGCTACAGTGCCGTGCCCACCGTCAGCTTCAGCCTGCCCTCCGGCGGGGCTGGCAGCGGGGCTCAGGCCAGTGCGCTCCTTGACCTTGGTACCGATGAACGGGCTCCGGTCATCACGACCAGCGGCGCGCCGGCCAATTCTTCGCAACGGGTTGTCACCCTGGCGACCGCACCGATTTCTGATGCTGCGGTTCAGGCCCCCTTCGTGGCCGCGCCCTTGCAGCTTGTCTTTGGCCCTGAGGATTATGTAAGAGGGACGAAGGCGAGCTTGTCGATGCCGGTCGATTATCTGCCGCT
>JBIKMC010000267.1:0-4923 GCA_044359405.1 Burkholderiaceae bacterium | reverse complement strand
GGCTCTGAGGCGCTTTCGAAGAGGCTGACACGAACGCCTTGCCGGGCCAGGTCACAGGCTGCAGCCAGACCGCCCATGCCGGCGCCAATCACGATGACATGGCGTTCCCCGGACGGTGTGATCACAGAACCTCCGCGCGATGCTCGCCCTGCCAGCTGCCCTCAGTGTGCAGAACCCGAAAGCGGACAAACATCGATTCGGAAAAATAGTCGCCCTGGTAGGCGTTGCGAATCGCGGTCAGATGTGCGCCGGATCGGGCATAGGCATCCATGGCAGCGGTGTTGTCCCAGATGCTGAAGGTGGCCTGACGAACCAGCGGCGCCTCGCCCAGACCCACGGCCAGCCGGCAGCCGGCCGCGGCGGCCAGATCATGCTCGGCCGGCGGCGCGTGCCGCCAGAAGCGTGCGGCCCTCATGGGCTTGATGGATGCCCGGGTTAGCGCGGCCAGGCGTTCGTCCGGCTGAAGCGGCGCGGCCTCGACCTGCAGGGTGTGGCCTGACCAGCTGCCGCGCGAACTGACCGGCTGCAGACAGGCGACAAACAGTTCGCTGGTGTGTTCGCGATACTGTTGGAGCGTGGTGGATTGCGTAAGCCAGTCGAGTGCATGCTCTTCAGTACTGAAAACGCAGAACAATCCGCCACGATCGAATCCGGGGCTCAGACCGAATCCGCCATCGCGGCCGCTGCCGAGTACCTTGCGCCATAAAAGACCTGGAGGAGACCGGTAGGGTAGGGCCCCCAACACCAGTCGTGACACGCCCCATAGCAGAGCTGCGCTTCGCCAGCGACTGAGGACCACCAGCGCAACTGGGCAGCGCATGGCGTCGCGTTTAATCGCGGGGTTCGTCTTCTGGGCCGTCGATGCCGTAGCGGCGCAGCTTGACGTACAAGCTCTGCCGGGACAGACCCAGCATGTCGGCGGCCGAGGCACGGTTGTTGCGGGTGATCTTGAGCGCAGCCTCAATGCACAGACGCTCGATCAGATCGACCGTTTCACCCACGATTTCCTTCAGAGGCATACGTCCGACCAGCGCTGCCAGATCACCGCTTGAGCGCGTGAATGCGGAGGGCTGAGGCTCACTGCCCAGGCGCCGACCGGTGTTGCGCACCACGAACGCGAGCAGCGGCTCAGTATCAGCGGCGAGCGCCACACCAGAGATCTCGACCGGTACAGCAATACCCGTGTCGCCCACCAGCTTGGTTGAGAACAGCCGTATGGTGCCACCCTGGGTGAGACTGTTGATAAGAACCAGCAGATCGGTATTGGCGCGCCCGAGCCAGCGATTGAGGGGTTCGCCGATGACCTGTCCGACGTGTGCCATCTGGATCATTTCGACAAACGCTGGGTTGGCGCTGCGGATGATGCCTTTGCCGTCAGTGAGCACCATACCGTCCGTGAACTGCCGCATGGCTTCAAGCAGCAGCACGTCTTCGCCGGTGAAGCTCATGCGCGACTCAGGCTCCAGACGCAGCAGCACCACGGTATCGTTATCCTGGCGCAGACTTGAGACAAACAGATGCGCGGGCTGCTGGTCTTGCGTAAAGCGCAGCGTGAGCTCAGCGGGTCGGCCCGAACCCACGACCTGCTCGATGCACCCGCGCAGCATGCCAGCCGCCTTGCTACCTAAAAAGGTCTCGACGCTACGGGCTGTGAGCTCGGCGCGTTCGACGCCGAAATAAAGAGCGGCCGCGCGGTTGGCTTCAAGAATGGATGCACCGGATGGATTGACCAGCAGAACCGGGTCGCGAATGGCATCGAAGAGCTGTCGATACTGATTCTCAAGGCGGCGCAGTCGCAGGTAATCGTCTTCCATGCGCTGCTGGGCTTCGATGAGGCGGGACTGCAGCCCGGCCACCACCCGAAGATCCCGGCCCACAGCCACCATCTGGCCGTCCTTGCCCAGACGCACCAGTGAGAACAACAGCGGAATATCGCGACCGGATGCGTCGATCTGATTGATGTGACGCCAGCGCGAGGACGATTTTCCCTGCACGGCATCGCGCAGCATTTCTTCGACCTTGGGACGGCTTTCACTGGTGACGATTCGTGTCCAGGCCTGGCCTACCCAATGCGGTTGGTCTTCGCGCGGCCAGTCGTCCGAGCCCACCGAAACATCGCGGATAACGCCGCTGGCGTCCAGTACTAAAGCGATATCAGCCGACGCCTGCAGAAGCGCAGCGCTTGCCTCGGCGTCAAGCGCTGCGAGCTTGCTGCCGCTCTTGTCAGAGTGTCCCACCGAACCTGTCCTTCATCATCTCGTTGGCCTGCCGAACCGCCTCGGGGGCCTCTCCTGCAATCCAGTCGGCACCGAGCCGAGCAGCCAGAACCGGAAACACCGACACTGCGGGGCCGCCGATCATGATGCCCGGTGAGAAGTCGCGACTGATTTCACGGGCGCGGAGTATAAATGCGCCGGCCCGTCGAATTTCGCGCTCAGATCCCAGGGAAAGCCCGATGAGCTTCGGTCGCGTCGCAGTGATGTCGCGCAGCAGGGATGCTTCGTCCGCCGCGTGGGCGATCCGGGTGCGCCAGCCGTCGCGAGCGAAGAATGCCCCAACCATCTGCATGCCCAGTCGGTGCTGACAGCCCGGTAGTGTGCATAACAGGATGGAACGCTGTCCGGGTGTGAACTGCCGCTGCGTGGCTGGGTCGCCCGGTTCGCGATGGAGTTCGTCAAGCGACTCACTGAGCAGACGCTGCAGGTGTCCGACCCCGATGGTGACTTCGCTGAAGTGACAGCTGTCCTGGCACCAGGCCACGCCCAGATGACGCGCAGCCGGACGAATCAGGTCAAGGTGCAGTGCCTCAACGCTCAGGCCCTGGCGACGCAGCTCGAGCACGAGGCGGGCACAGGCATCGAAACCCTCTTGAACCGCAAGACGCGCAAGTTCAGCGGCCTGGGACGACCAGGGGCCCGACCCGATGGGAGGCGCGTCGGCCGTGGGTTCCTGCCCCAGGGCCGATTGTGTGGGCGGCTCTGAGGTGCCAATGCCAGTGCCATCGCGCTTGACAAGTCTGGGCACGACCTCGTCCATCAGCACGTCAAATAATGGCTGCTCGGCGGCGTTTCTGCCCCGGGCGTGTGAGCCCGACATTCGAGTCTCCCTGCGAGCGTTCCAAGCGGCTGGGGCCAAAGCCGAGCCGGCGTATGCCGGGCCCCGCCGTTGGTGGGCGCGCTTCTTTCCCAACGGACCATCATCCGGGTTTTCGGAGAGGTGTCCACTGAATTCGGGACGCTGGCGGGTGTGGTCTTCCATGGGGCAGAGGGTTCGGGCGAACGGCTTGGGCTGTATGTCCAGGACACTGGGTCGTAACCCGCACTATCGGGAATTTGTCCTGGTCTGTCAAGGACAAATGACGTAAGGAAAAGTTGACACAATTCGGGGGGCAGCCTAGAGTGGCTTCGGAGCGCGTCCAGGGTGGGCGCGCACAGGAGAGCAATACGATGCTTCGCACGTTGGCCAGTCAGGCGCCCGGCATAGACGCTGCGTCGACGGCACGACCGGTTTACACGCCTGATGAGCGACTCAGGCGTGACGCCACCCGCTGGACGCTGGTGCAGGGTGTGCTCGCGCCGCTGCAGTTTGTGGTGTTTCTGGTCAGCCTTGTGCTCATCACGCGGTACCTCAGCACGGGTGAAGGCGCGCAACTCGCGCTGATCTCTGTCCTTGTCAAAACGGCCGTGCTGCTCCTGATCATGATCACCGGCGCCATTTGGGAAAAAGTTGTTTTTGGGCAATTCTTGTTTGCCCCGTCCTTCTTCTGGGAGGACGTGTTCAGCATGCTGGTGATCGCGCTGCACCTGGCCGTGGTGGCTGCGTGGTGGCACGGTGAGGCCTGGCTCGACGTGCCGGCGCAGATGACGCTCGCGCTGGCGGCCTATGCGGCCTACGCCATCAACGCTGCGCAGTTTCTGTGGAAGCTTCGCCGGGCGCGCCTTGAGCGGCCCAAGCCAGCAGATGCCCCGATGCGTACAGATCACGCCCATCGCGCTGCGGGCACTGGGTTGGCCTCATGAACGCGCGCATTCCAGGCGACGTGACAAGCTCGCTGCTACGCGAGCGTGGCCAGCGAGAGGTTTTCTGCGGACTCACCGGCATCATCTGGCTGCATCGCAAAATCCAAGATGCGTTCTTCCTGGTGGTGGGTTCGCGCACGTGTGCGCACCTGCTTCAGTCAGCGGCTGGGGTGATGATTTTTGCCGAGCCACGTTTTGGCACCGCCATCATTGATGATCGCGATCTGGCTGGCATTGCCGACGCCAATGAAGAGCTTGATCGGGTGGTTGATCAGCTGCTCGCGCGTCGACCCGATATTCGTCTGCTGTTTCTTGTGGGCTCGTGTCCGTCCGAAGTCATCAAGCTTGACCTGGGCCGGGCGGCGCAACGCCTGTCCGAGCGTCACCTGCCGGCGACGCGGGTCTTGAATTACTCCGGCAGTGGCATCGAAACCACCTTCACCCAGGGTGAGGACGCCTGTCTGGCGGCTCTGGTTGAGCAGATGCCCGTACGTGCAACGCCTGCGGCTTCGCTGCTGGTGGTGGGTTGTCTTCCCGACGCAGTCGAAGACCAGCTGCTCGAGCTGCTCGAGTCGCTGGGCATCGAAGACGTGCAGAGTTTTCCGCCCAGACGAGCGCAGTCGCTTCCCGCCATCGGTCCGGGTACGCGCTTTCTGCTGGCGCAGCCCTTTCTGGCGGATACCGCGCGGGCGCTTGAGGCTCGGGGTGCCACGCAGATACCCGCACCTTTTCCCTTGGGTGAAGAGGGTACAAGTGGCTGGCTGGCGGCTGCGGCCTCGGCCTATGCGATCAGTGATCAGCGGCTTGAGACGGTCATCGCAGCCCCGCGCGATCGCGCGCGGCGTGCGGTTGCGCGTTATCGACCCGCGCTTGAAGGCAAACGGGTCTTCTTCTTTCCCGATTC
>JBIKMC010000266.1:0-4932 GCA_044359405.1 Burkholderiaceae bacterium | reverse complement strand
TCAGAATCACGACCCGGTCGCTGGTCTGGCCGATATCGGCCTCGATCGGCTTGGGCGGCAGGCTCTCCACCCAGCCCAGAATGCGAAGCCCGGCCTCGCCACCCGTGCCGTCGGTGGCCGCGAGATACTCGCCGTCGCCTGAGAGCGTGAGATTGCCCTCGGCGTCAACATCCGACTCCATGCCCCACATATAAATGCGGAACTCGGTTTCTTCGGTGACCTCGAGGTTGCCCAGGTTGAAGGCAATGGTTTCGAGCTCTGCGTCCGGGTTGAGCGCCACCACAACACGCGACACAAACGAATCGCCGCTGTGAGAGATCGCGGCAAAGGTTGCCCCTTTGCCCAGGAAGCTGCGCGTGGTGAGTTCGATGTCGGAGACCCGAACCAGCCGGTCTGCCGATTGGGTTCCGAGCGGCGTGATCGTAAAGCTCACATAGCGCTCGGGATCGAGCTCACTGGAGATTTCGTTCTGGAAAGCCGGCCACAGGCCATCGGACTGCGCAGCCACGGGCGTGGACTGCCAGAGCTCGCCCACGATAAGCCCCGCCTCGACCGTGTCGGCCTCGAGGACCGCCTCGCCGCTTGCGCCGGCGCCGGGCACGAAGGACGACAGGAGCTTGGGCGCCGCATACACCGCGCCGATGATCTGTAGGCCCGTGCCGCCCGATGCGCTCGAGGTGATGGCTTCGGACAGATCGCGGGTGACCCTGATACCGGTTTCGGAGGACGACAATTGAACATCGGCAATCTGCAGATCGCGCTGCTCGACGCCGTCAATCGATTCCACTCCCCGCGTGGTCGGAAACACCACCTTGTAGTGACGATACGCCGTGCTGTTGTCAAACGAGACGGTGCTGCGCGAACCGCGCGCCTCGGTGAGGCCCGTGGGTCCGTCTCCCAGCAGCGTCCAGGTGCCGAACTGCCAATCGGGTGCGTTGTCGTTGGAGCCATACACCTCGTAGTCGACCGGATCCCAACCTGGGCGGTCGGCCGCTGCGACCAGGTCCATCTGATCGATGATGCGCGCCGTGTCGTATGCGACCTGGAAGCCGCCGCCGGCGCCGTCACCCACGCGATACGCGGTATCGATATCGCCATCGTTGACCCGCGCCACGCCTTGTTCGGGCGGCGACACCGCCCCGGGCGAGGCCAGCGTGGCCACGATATCGGAATCCAGCGGCTGACTGGGCATGCCCCAGGCATAGATGCGGATCTCGGTTTCGCCGCTGATCTGAAGCCCGTTGTCGAGCTGCAGGGAAGCGCCGTTTAGCTCGATCCGGCGACCCAGCACGAAGTTCCAGGTTTCCGCCGTGACACCTGGCTGCAGCACGATTTCATAGAGATATTCGAATCCGTCAATGCTGGTGGCAAGGGCCGCATTCGTGGCACCGGCATAGGCCGAGACCTGCTCGGTGCTGAGCGTGACGCGATCGATGCGCACCACCTCGCCCGCCCTGGGCGCGATGGTGGTGCTCAGGTACGCATCGCGATTGATTGCGTTGCCAAACACCCGACCAAACGCGGGCAACTGGTCAATGCCCACGGTGGCCGCCACCGGCTCCACTTCCAGGCCCAGGTTGGCCGCCGATTGCGTGACCGGACCGAGTACAACAGGCGCGCCAGCCGACGGCATGAAGGGGAGCAGCACCGTGCCGAGCAGTTCGCCCTCGGCATCGTGCTCGCCCACCGGATCCCAGGCGGCAATCACCGTTCCTGCCACCTCGGTAACCGAGCCCGCCGGAGGTCCGCTCATGCCGTCAGACGCTGACACAACGATGTTGCGGCCGCGCATGTTGAGCATCTCGGATACAGGGGCCGCCGGCGCTATGACATTCGAATGCGGATAGAGCAGCGCCATCAGGTCGGGCGCGAGCGGATAGCGCGCGAGCTCGTTCATCGCCTCGGCGCTGCCGAAGGTGGCGGTGATGGATTCGGTATCGCTCGGCTTGACGGTCTCGTTCAGCTCGGCGATCTGCTCCTCGCTCACCACATTACGTTCAATCACGCCGTCGAGGAGCGCGCCGCGCGTGACTTCGAGCGTGACATCCTGTGGCGTGTACACCAGGTCGCCGTTCTGGTTGGTGACCATGGCGCCCGCCTCGATCGACGCGGTCGCGTCATCCCAGGCGGTGGGTTCCACCAGCCACAGGTTGCCATTGGTTTCCACCAGGCTGACGCTGCCCGCGGCACGCGCCGCCACACCGCCCTCGCCGCCCACCGCGCTGTCGATACGGGCCGCGATCAACCCCTCGCCACCATCAAGCTGAATGACGCCCCCGATGATCCGCGAGACAGCGCCGATCCCCAGGATGCCGTCGGTGGACAGCACACGCACCTCGTGCGCCGCGCCCACGGTCAGCTGGTCGAACTGGTCAAGCCTTTCTCCCGCCTTCAGCGGCTCGCCGTTGAATTCATAGGTGGCCGCAATGATCTGGCCGATGCGAAGCGGCGCGGCGCGCTTCTTGTTGTCGACCTGTTCGATCGTGACATCGCCAGTGGCGATCACATTGAGCTTGCCGCGCGGATCCTTGATGCGGATCGTGACGTCGCTGTTGGCCTTGAGATCGGGCACCGCGCCCGAAAACACCACGGTTCCCGCGATTTCGATGGCGTTGGACGACAGCGCGATGGGCTTGAAGCTGTCGAAGTCGTCGTCGCTGCCATCGGTCTTGCCATACGAAATACTGCCGCGCAGTTCGAGCTTGCCCGGCGTTTGAATGTTGATGGTCTGCTGGCTCGAGCCCAGCATTGCTTCGATGGCGATCGGCTGATCGGCCTTCAGCGCGTAGGTATAGAAATCTTTCAGGCCGGTGATGGTGGTGGTCTTGGTGGTGACAGTCTTTTCGCGCAACCAGCCGCCACCCGTAACCACCGGCGGATCCTCGATGACTTCCTGGTTGTTGAAATCGCTGTCGTAGGTGCTGTCGGCAGTAGCAGGCTTCCAGTCCTTGCCGTTGTACTGAACCTTCTCGTCCTCGGTGCTCTCCCACACGGTGTGGTACTGCGTCTGGCCGGGATACTGGCTCTTTTTCTCGTCATCCAGACGCTGTTCGCCACCCGACAGCTGGGCAACGAAGGTCCATTTTTCGGTGTCGGTGAAGTCCAGCACCGGGAAAGCGACGGTACCGGTGGCGCCTACCCAGCGGTAGAGCTTGTTGGTGAACACATCGCGCACCAGCGCCACATCCTTGGTGAGCTTGATCGCCGGGTTGGCCTTCTGCAGGTAGACCGCAGAAAACAGCTCATTGCCGTCGATGATGTCGGTCAGGCTTGAGCCTGCTTCGATCAGAAGCTCGGCCTCGCGCAGCGGCGAGCCATCGGTGAACTTGGTGTCGGTGTACTTGGCTTCGGCATCGGCCGCGAGCCAGTCCCAATCCCAACCCACCAGGTTGAAGCTCTTCTGCTCATACACCTTCACGGTGGTGCGGGTCTTCGCCTGACCGGTCACCCAGACGTAATAGCGGTCGAGCTCGGGTTGATAGAAGAGCGGCGTATAACCCGCTGCACCCGGGTCGGCCGGAAGATCTTCCTGTAGACCGGTACTCGTATAGGTGATGCTGCTTGCGCCGCCGGACACCGTCTCGAGCCTGCCCTGCTGAAACTCTCGATCGAACTTGCCATCGCTTACCGTGAAAATTTCGCGACGCAGGTTGTCGGTATCGGTGATGGTGATGCGACCGATGCGGTTCTCGGCCACGTCAACGGCACCCACCGCCAGCCGGTAGCGGGTCTGGTTGACGATGTTCACCGCCGCGTAACCGCTTGCCACGCGCAGCTTGCCGTTGCCGGTGCTCACGATCTGGCCGGTAAGGTTGATGACCCCCGCTGCGGGCTTGATGTCATCGAGCAGAATCAGCCCTTCTTCAGCATCAAATGCGCCATCCACCGACTGAAGGTTGAGCGGCCCGCCAAACTGGATGCCGGGAAGCAGATTGCCGCTGCTGTCAGTGAAATTGCTGGTGCGCGACGGATTGAACTGCGGCGTGAACGTGAGGTCGATGCTGTCAACGCCCGACTGGATCAGCCCGTTGACGTTCAGGAACCGTGCATTGATGTTGATCTCGCCCAGTGCAAACACGTACGACGCGCGAGCAGCGTTGGCGGCGATGGCATCGAGAATGGCTTTGTCGCGAAGAAACAGGTCTTGCTCGAAAATTTCGTTGGTCTTGCGGACGCCATCGCTATTGAAGAGCGGCTTGCCGTACAAGTTGAACCAGCTCATGTACTGCTGCGGGTCGGCGCCGCTGTGGTACCAGTCGTCGGTGGCGAGGTTGAAGTCGCCCAGCGCCGTCAGCTTGACCGAGCGGGCACGGACCTCGCCCGTGACGTTGATGCTGCCCTCCATGTTGGTGAGGAACAGATCGCCGCTCGCATTGACGATCCGGCCGCGCACATAGAGGTCTTGCGGCGCGTCCGGCAGCTTGAAGGTGCCGCCAACGTCGTACCACTCCTTCGGATAGGCGTCCTGAGAGACGCGCACCACGCTGGCACCCGGCACACTGCCTTCTGGGCCAACACGGCTGCCCTTGAACCAGGTGGTCCCGGCTGCCATCGTGACCAGTTCCTTGCCGATCAGGTCGACGCGGCCGGAGGACAGGATGCTGACGTCGTTGATGACCAGGCCGAAGGGCGTGGCATTGTTGATGTTGATGCTGGCATCACCATGCGCCACAGCGCGATTGCCCGTGACCGCGCTCTCGAGCGATGCGCGGCTTTGATCGTCGGCATAGACATAGATGCCGCCACCCGAGGCCTGCACCGGAGGCAGTCTCAGGAACAGCTGGTCGAAGGCCGAGCGCGCGGCGGTGACGCCGTTGATGGTTTCGGCGAGGCCGAGCTTTTTCAGCTTGGCGTCAATCTGCTCAAGGAGCGCCTGGTAGCGCGCCACCATCTCGGCGTTGCCCGAGTGGCTCTCGATCCAGCCAACGATCT
>JBIKMC010000048.1:0-16413 GCA_044359405.1 Burkholderiaceae bacterium | reverse complement strand
GCCCTCTGTGGCATTGTCCTCGACGGATCGGGTCGTGCGCAATGGAGCCGAAGACGACAGCGCCACCGAGCTCTCGTATCGGCGCATGCGCGCGGATTTGCATCGCCAGCTGCTCGATCGTGTCGATCTGGGCGCCCTGTCAGCGCTGCCGCCGACGCACTTGGCCGACGAGCTGCGCGAACTCACCGAACGGCTGATCGCCGAGTCCGGTCTTGTGTTGAACGCGGCTGATCGACGGCGACTGATGGTCGACATACGCCATGAGGTGATGGGGCTGGGTCCGCTTGAATCCCTGCTGGCCGATCCGGGCATCTCTGACATTCTGGTCAATACGCATCGACAGGTTTTTGTGGAGCGTGGTGGACGCCTCGAGCACACGGCGATTCGATTCGACAGCGAGCAGCACCTGCTCAAGATCATCGACAAGATCGTGTCCCGGGTGGGTCGGCGTATCGATGAGTCCAGCCCCATGGTCGATGCGCGCCTGGAAGACGGTTCGAGGGTGAACGCGATCATTCCACCACTGGCGATTGACGGGGCTGTGTTATCGATACGGCGCTTTTCGGCCATACCGCTAACCATGGCCGATCTGGTCGCCCGTGGCAGCGTCGCGGAGGCCGTGGCGAATCTGCTGGCCGCCATGGTGAGAGGTCGTCTCAATATCCTGGTGTCAGGCGGAACAGGTGCCGGCAAGACCACGCTGCTCAATGTGCTGTCGGCAGCCATTCCTGAACATGAGCGCATCGTGACCATTGAAGATGCGGCCGAACTGCAATTGCAGCAGTCGCATGTCGTCCGGCTCGAGACGCGGCCTCCCAACATCGAAGGGCGGGGTGAGGTCACGCAACGAGCCCTGGTGCGAAATAGTCTGCGCATGCGCCCCGATCGCATCATTCTTGGCGAGGTCAGGGGCGCCGAGGCCTTCGACATGCTGCAGGCGATGAACACCGGTCACGAGGGCTCGCTGGCCACCATTCACGCCAATACGCCGCGTGATGCGCTGTCGCGCCTGGAAAACATGCTGGGCATGGCGGGCATGTCGCTTTCGCCGCGCGCGATGCGACAGCAGGTGGCTTCTGCGATTCAGGCGGTCATACAGGTGAGTCGGTTCGCGGATGGTTCGCGGCGACTGGTGAGCCTGTCCGAGGTGAGCGGCATGGAGGGTGAGGTGATCACGATGCAGGAGATCTTCGGTTTCAGGCAGTCAGGAGTCGACCCCGGTGGTCGTGTGCAGGGCGGCTTCCATGCCAATGGTGTTCGGCCGCGCTTCATGGATCGCCTGCGCGAGCGAGGTCTGTCGATGGATGAATCAGCGTTTGTGCCTGGTCCGCTCGCGCTCGAGCCGCAACGGGGGAAGGTCTGACATGGATGCGTTCTGGCTGCTCGCTCTGCTGGGGGCCTTTCTCGCGGTGGCACTCGGTATCGAGGGCGTCTGGCTTTACTGGAATGATCGGTACGGTCCGCAGGCACGGCGGCTTGCCCGGCGACTTTCGCAGGTTGCCTCTGGGTTTCGTGGCAGCGCAGAGTCCGATTCGGGACGTCCACGCCTGCGCGCTCAGCCCGCTGGCGGGACGGTGGCTGGCTGGTTCGCACTGACGCGTGCGGGTCGCCGGCTCGATACGTTGCTGAGGCAGGCGGGCAGCCCCCTGACCGCGTCCCGATTCTTCGCCGCGATTCTTTTGTTCGCGATTGCCGGAGGTTTCGTTTCGTGGATACTGGGGGCGTCCACTGGCATCGCGCTGGTCGTGGTGCTCACGCTTGTGACCCTCCCGCTGGGATTGCTGCTCAGACGGCGTCAGCAGCGCCTTGCTCAGATCGGAAAGCAATTGCCCGATGTGGTTGATCTGGTGGGGCGGGCGCTTCGCGCGGGTCATGCACTACCGACGGCACTGCAGATGGCGGCCAGCGAAGGGCCGGAACCTCTGGCCCTGGAGATCGCGGTGGTCAACGAGGAGATCGCGTTTGGGGTGAGTCAGCATGAGGCGCTGCAAAAGCTCGCTCAGCGGGTGCCCATCGACGACGTTCGGTATCTGGTGATCGCGGTGCTGCTGCAGCGTGAGACCGGCGGCAATCTGGCCGAGCTTTTGGACAACATCGGTCGTCTGATCCGTGCGCGACTGCAGTTGCAGATTAAGGTGCGTGTTCTCTCCGCCGAGGGCCGACTATCAGCCTGGATTCTGACGGTACTTCCATTTGCGCTGGCTGCGGTGATCGCGGCGATCAATCCCGAATTGAGCCGGGTGCTGACCGGTGATCCGGTCGGTGTACAACTCGTAACCGCTTCGCTGGTCATGATGCTGCTGGGCATTGTCTGGATGCGTGCCATCGTATCCATCCGGGTGTGAGGTTTTCATGCAGACCGACCTGATTCTATTGATGGCGTTTTCGGCGGGGTTTCTGGCTGTGCTCGGCACGGTCCTGGCGGTTTCGCGCGCGGGGCGCCTGAGTCGGCGCCTGAATCGAATCGCATCCCGTCAGACGGGCCTTGGCGGTCAAGCCTCTCGCTCATCGGTCTGGCATCAGCAGCTTGATCGCATGAGCGAAGGACTGGCTCGTCTGGCGACCCCCAAGTCAGCGTCTGAAGTGGGTACGCTACGTCGGCGATTGATGAACGCCGGCATCTATTCCAATGGGGCCGTGCCAAGGTTTCTTGCGGCCAAGGCTGCGTTAAGCCTGATGCTGCCACTGGCGGCAACCGGGTTGACCGGCGCGCTGGGCGTGGCGCCACCCGGTTGGCAGGGTCTCGCACTGTTGCTGACTCTGGCCAGCCTCGGGTATCTGCTGCCAGGCGTCGTGATCAGCAGCCTGGCGGCGCGGCGGCGTCGCAGCCTGTTTGAATCGTTTCCCGATGCCCTCGATCTGATGATTGTTGGCGTCGAGTCGGGCTTGGGGCTGGATGCGGCCATCAGTCGCGCCGGCACCGAGATGCGCCTGCGCAGTCCGGCACTGGCTGAGGAACTTGCCCTGGTCTCAATGGAGCTTAGGGTGGGTGCGTTGCGCGAGCAGGCGCTGCGCAACTTTGCCGTGCGCAGCGGGGTTGAGGAAATCGGCGGCTTCGTCACCCTGGTAACGCAGGCTGAACGCTTCGGTACCAGTGTCGCCGATGCGCTGCGTGTGCAGGCGGATGCCTTGCGAACGCGTCGGCAGCTGCTGGCGGAAGAGCGTGCCGCCAAGGTGCCTCTGAAGCTGCTGTTTCCGCTGATCTTCTTTGTTTTTCCCTCGCTGTTCACCGTTTTGCTGGGGCCGTCGGTGATTCGCATCTGGCGCATCATGCTGCCCGCCATGCAGTCCATCTCATGAGTTTGCACATAGCGGCTGTGCTTGGCCGGGGTCTGCGGGCATTCGCCTGCTGCGGCCTGCTCTTGCTGGGTGCTTGTGCCACGGGAGTCGGGGTGCAGCAGGGCGTACCGGAGGAGCGCGCCACATCGCCTCGCGAGGCACCAACGACCGCCGAGCTACGCGTGCAACCGGTGTTGCGGATCGATGGACAGGGCTCGCGCCTGAACGACGAGGCAAGTGAGCTTAATCGTGCGGGCCTTGCCGACTGGCGGGCTGGCCAACGGTCGCGCGCGATCGAGCAGTGGCAGCGCGCCGCCAGGCTCGCTCCCCGGGATGCGGCTGTGCAGAACAATCTTGGCTACGCCCTGAT
The DNA here is from genome assembly GCA_044359405.1 of Burkholderiaceae bacterium. Taxonomy (GTDB): domain Bacteria; phylum Pseudomonadota; class Gammaproteobacteria; order Burkholderiales; family Burkholderiaceae_E; genus SYIM01. The sequence goes on along the minus strand of JBIKMC010000048.1, from coordinate 12,764 downwards.
GACCCTGGGTGAGCTCGAGCAGGCGTGGCCGGCCTTGCGCGCTGCGTTTTCACTTGATCCGGGTCATCCGAAAACCAGGGCCAATGTTCAAGCCTTCGCGCATGCCTGGCGTGCACGGTGCCCGGACAATATCGGCTGCCGTGGCAGAATCGCGCCCTCCGAAGCAGCCTCATCTTCCGCCCGACATGTCGACTCTTTCGCCGAACAGCCTTTCCCGCCTGACTGATCTGCCGCCTGAGGCGGTTTGCGATCATCTTGCGCACGCTCGCATCGTACAGACGCTCAGCACCGAGCTTGGTGTGCGTGCCGCGCAGGTAATTGCGACCCTCGAGCTCCTAGATGACGGTGCCACCGTTCCCTTTATCGCACGCTATCGCAAGGAGGCAACCGGCGGCCTTGACGACGTCCAGTTGCGACAACTCGCTGAGCGACTGACCTACCTTCGCGAGCTTGAAGAGCGGCGGGTCGCCGTGCTGCGCAGCATCGCCGAGCAGGGCAAGCTTACTGCCCCCCTGACCGCATTGATCGAGGCGGCGCAGACCAAGCAGGCGCTTGAGGACCTGTATCTGCCCTTCAAGCAGAAGCGGCGTACTCGGGGGCAAATTGCACGCGAGGCCGGACTCGAACCGCTCGCGGATCGGCTGTTTGCAAACCCCGATCTGGTTCCGGCCGAGGCCGCTCTCGAATTCTTACGACCGCCCGACGCCAACGGCGAGCATGGTGTGGCGGACGTGAAGACCGCGCTCGAGGGGGCCCGCGATATCCTGTCTGAGCGTTTCGCCGAGCGGGCCGATGTCCTTGAGAGTCTTAGAGAGACACTTTGGGGCCGAGGCTGGATCTACGCCAAGGTGTTCGAGGATAAACGGGCTGAAGGCGAAAAATTCAGTGATTACTTCGATCATGGCGAGCCCATTGCGGCAGTGCCCTCGCATCGCGCGCTGGCGCTTTTCCGGGGCCGACAGCAGGCGGTCTTATCGCTTCGTATCGGCCTGGAGCCCAGCTCGGACAGCTTGCAGCCGCATCCGCTGGTGGTCCGACTGGCGGGAATCGTCGGCCTGGCGGCCGCGATCGGCGGTGTGCGTGCCGCGGACGTATGGCTCAGTGAAGTGGTTCGCTGGTGCTGGAGGGTGAAGCTGTTACCGCATCTGGAGACTGCCTTGTTCGGTCGTCTGCGTGAAGCCGCCGAAGCCGAGGCGATTCGGGTCTTTGGCGCAAATCTGAAAGACCTGTTGCTGGCGGCACCCGCCGGCCCGCGTTCCGTGATGGGGCTCGATCCGGGCGTTCGCACGGGCGTGAAGGTGGCGGTCCTTGATCGAACCGGGCGGGTGCTTGAGACCAGCACCGTCTTCCCGCATGAGCCGCGCCGCGACTGGGATGGCGCCTTGGCGACGCTGGCGGCGCTGTCGCGCAGGCATTCGGTTGAACTGGTCGCGGTCGGCAACGGCACCGCGTCGCGCGAAACCGATCGTTTGGTCGCTGATCTCATGCGGCACCATGCCGAGCTTGGCCTTAAAAAGCTGGTGGTCAGCGAGGCGGGGGCTTCCGTGTACTCGGCCAGTGAGCTCGCATCGAAGGAACTTCCCGAGCTTGACGTGAGTCTGCGCGGCGCGGTGTCGATCGCCCGGCGCCTTCAGGACCCGCTGGCTGAACTGGTCAAGATCGAGCCCAAGGCAATCGGCGTGGGGCAGTATCAGCACGACGTCAATCAACGCGAGCTGGCCCGTGCGCTGGATGGTGTCGTGGAAGATTGCGTGAATTCGGTTGGCGTCGATCTGAACACAGCCTCAGTTGCGTTGCTGGCCAGGGTGTCCGGATTGTCGAACCTGGTGGCCCAGCGCATCGTTGAGCGTCGCGAGCGTGAAGGACCTTTTCGCAGCCGCGAGGATCTGAAGTCAGTCGGCTGGCTGGGCGCCAAGGCCTTTGAGCTGGCCGCCGGGTTTTTGCGTATTCGTGACGGGGACAATCCGCTGGACGCGTCGGCGGTGCATCCCGAGGCCTACCCGGTGGTGGAACGCATGCTGGCCCGCCTTAACCGAAGCGCCCGCGAGGTCATCGGACGGCGAGAGGCACTGCGGGGTATTCAGGCCAGTGAGTTCATTGATGAGCGCTTTGGCGAGCCCACTGTGCGTGACATTCTGGCCGAGCTTGAAAAGCCCGGTCGTGACCCGCGCGGCGAGTTCCGTACCGTCAATTTCAAGGATGGCGTCGAAGAACTGTCGGACCTCAGACCGGGCATGCGTCTGCAGGGTGTGGTCACCAATGTGGCCAATTTTGGTGCGTTTGTGGATATCGGAGTTCACCAGGATGGGCTGGTCCACATCTCTCAGCTGGCCGACCGCTATGTGAGTGATCCCCGCGATGTGGTAAAGGCTGGGCAGGTCGTGAGCGTCCTGGTCGTCGAGGTGGATGTGGCGCGGCGACGTATTGCCCTGTCCATGCGCAGTGACGCCAAGCCAGCGTCGTCCCCGAATCGTTCCGAGGGTACGGCGACACGCCCGGGGTCGAGCGTACCCGCGCGCGGTGCGGGCTCGCCGACGCCGCGCGCGGCGGGCGGCAGCCGGGCTGCTTCAGCCGCCCCTGCGACCGCGCTGGGTGAGGCGCTGGCCCGCGTCATCCGTCGGTGATGCTGTCCGACAAGGCGCTGGCCCGTGTCATCCGTCGGTGATGCCACGCGACGAGGTACCAGCCTGAGTCCTTTGCCGCTGAGGGCGCCGCGCGGTTGCCTGCGAGCGCGCATTTCCCGGACCTTGAGCAGTTCCGTGTCAGGCGACCCCGAGTGATAATCGATGGGTCACCTTTCGCGCGGGGAGCGTAAGCATGAACGACGGTCTGATTGTGGGCGCCCAGGTTATCGACGGTACGGGGGCTGCGGCCTTCGAAGGCGATGTTGCCTTCAAAGACGGTCGAATTGTGGCGGTGGGGGCAGAGGCCTCTCGTATGCCGGCGCGCGATCGCATCGATGCTCGGGGGCTTAGCCTGATGCCCGGCATCATCGACAATCATACTCACTATGATGCGCAGATCACCTGGGACGCGTATTGCATGCCGTCGCCCCTGCTGGGTGTCACCACGGCCGTGATTGGTAACTGCGGTTTCACCATCACGCCGTGCCGACCAGGTGATCGCGAGCGCATCATGCGCAATCTCACCCAGGTCGAAGGTATGTCGCTGGATGTGCTGCGGCGCGGTATCGACTGGCAGTTCGAGTCGGTCGCTGACTATCTGGGCTTTATTGAACGACGTGGCTCGGCCATCAACGTGGCGGCGTTCGTCGGTCACTCATCGGTACGAACCTTTGTGATGGGTGATGAAGCCTCGCAGCGGGCGGCCACCGCGCAAGAGGTTGACCGTATGCGCGAACTGGTGCTGGAGGGTTTGCAGGCGGGTGCGATTGGTTTCGCCACCTCAACCTCGCCCGCACACAACGGTGAGGGCGGGATTCCCATGCCGTCCCGACTGGCTGACGAACACGAGATGCGTACCCTGGTGGGCTGTCTGGGTGAGGCCGGCCGGGGTCTGTTCATGCTGACCAAGGGCGGCCATACCCGGATCGATTTTCTCGAGTCCTTGGCGGCCACTACCGGGCGTCCGGTCGTGGTGGCGGCCCTACTGCACAACAGCACCAATCCGACGGCCGTGTTTGCCGACCTTGATGCGATCGCTGCGGCCCGTGGGCGGGGTCACCGCATCATAGGCGCCATATCGCCTTGCCCCCTCACCAATGACTTCACCATGCACTCGCCGTATCCGGTTGAGGGCCTGCAGTCCTGGAAGCCGTTGTTGGGGCTGAAAGGCGAGGCCTTCAAGACCAGGCTGCGAGATCCGCGGGTGCGCGACGCCATCCGCGCCGAGCTGTCGCAGCCGGCGGTGTTTCGCTTGTTTAACGGCGAATGGCACAAGGTGCAGGTGGTTGAGGTGCGGGACGCCGGCCATCGGGCGTTTGAGCATCGCACCATCGCCGAGCTGGCGGCCGAAGCGGGTGCCGATCCGCTCGATTTCATGCTCGATCTGGCGCTTGACGAAGATCTCGACACGGTGTTTTCGGCGGTACTGCTCAACTCGGATGAGGAAGCGGTCGCCCGTATGCTGCGCCATCCGGCCAGCCTGGTGTCACTGTCTGACGCGGGCGCGCACCTGACATTTTTCAATGACGCTGGCTTTGGCCTGCATCTGCTTGGGCATTGGGTGCGTCGCAAAGGCGTTCTCGACTGGCCGGGCGCGGTGCGCAAGCTCACGGGTGAGCCGGCGCAGGTCTATGGCATTCGTGATCGTGGCCGGATCGCTCCCGGGTGTTGGGCCGACCTGCTGCTGTTTGACCCCAAGACGGTCGACCGCGGTCCCAAAGAGCGGGTGCATGATCTGCCGGGTGGCGGCGCCCGCCTGACCACGCCCGCGGTGGGCGTGCATGGGGTCTGGGTCAACGGCACCCGCCTGGTCGATGAGCGCGGCGCCATCGTGTCCGCCGCAGCATTTGCGGGCGCGGCAAATGCAGGCAGCCTGCCAGGACGACTGCTGCGTGACTTTGATGCCTGATCGGTGCCGTCCGGCCGATCGGGTTTTTGTGATCTACTTGCGCGCATCCCATCTCAACCGGCCTAGCCAGGGCAAACCATGAAATTTCGATTCCCCATCATCATCATTGACGAAGACTGGCGCTCAGATTCGGCCAGCGGTCTGGGCATACGGGCTCTGGCCAAGGCGGTGGAAGACCAGGGCTTTGAGGTGGTGGGTGGCTTTACCTACGTCGATGTCACCATGGTGGCCAATCAGGCAGCCCGCGCTTCGGCGTTCATCGTGTCGATCGATGACGAGGAAATCAGCACTGACGGTCCCGAAAGCACGGCCGTGACCGAGCTGCGCAAATTCATCATCGAAACCCGGCGGCGTAACGAGCACATTCCCATCTTTCTGTTCGGCGAAACGCGAACCTCGCAGCACATTCCCAACGATATTCTCAAAGAGCTGCACGGCTTCATACACATGTTTGAGGATACGCCCGAGTTCGTGGCGCGTACCATCATCCGTGAGGCCAACAACTACCTATCTTCTTTGTCGCCACCCTTTTTCAAGGCACTGGTGAACTACGCCCATGACGGATCGTACTCATGGCATTGCCCCGGTCATTCGGGGGGTGTCGCCTTTCTGAAAAGCCCGGTAGGCCAGATGTTTCACCAGTTCTTCGGCGAAAACATGTTGCGTGCCGATGTCTGCAACGCCGTTGACGAACTGGGCCAACTGCTTGACCACACGGGCCCGGTGGCCGCATCTGAGCGCAATGCGGCTCGCATCTTCGGCTCTGACCACCTGTTTTTTGTTACCAACGGCACCAGTACGTCCAACAAGGTGGTCTGGCATGCCAATGTAGGTACCGATGACGTGGTGCTGGTTGACCGCAACTGCCACAAGTCAATTTTGCACGCCATCATCATGACCGGCACGGTGCCGATCTTTCTTCAGCCCACGCGTAATCATCTGGGCATTATCGGTCCGATACCGCTTGAAGAATTTGATCCGGCCAATATTCAGCGAAAAATTGATGCCAACCCGCTGATCCGTAACAAGTCGGCGCGGCCGCGCGTCATGACCATCACTCAGTCAACCTACGATGGGGTCATCTACAACGTTGAAACCATCAAGAAGACGCTGGGCAGTTACATCGAGAACCTGCACTTCGATGAAGCTTGGCTTCCACATGCGGCGTTCCATCCCTTCTACCATGAGTTTCACGCGATCGGACCCAACCGACCCCGCTGCAAAGACTCGATGGTTTACTCGACCCAATCCACGCACAAGCTGCTGGCGGGTCTGTCGCAGGCCTCGCAGATCCTGGTGCAGGACTCTGAAACCCGCAAGCTCGATCAGTACCGCTTCAATGAAGCCTACCTGATGCACACCTCAACCAGTCCGCAGTACGCCATCATCGCGTCCTGCGACGTGGCGGCCGCCATGATGGAGCCACCCGGCGGTACTGCATTGGTGGAAGAGTCTATATTCGAGTCGCTTGAATTTCGCCGTGCGATGCGCAAGGTCGACGCCGAGTTTGGTCAGAGCTGGTGGTTTACGGTTTGGGGCCCCAAAGAATTGGCCGGCACCGGCATCGGGCGTCGCGAAGATTGGTTTTTGAGGTCCGCTGATCGCTGGCATGGATTTGGCAAACTGGTCACCAACTTCACCATGCTTGACCCCATCAAGTCCACCATCGTGACGCCGGGGCTCGATATCAACGGACGTTTCGCGCCCTGGGGCATTCCTGCGGCTATTGTGACCAAGTACCTCACCGAGCACGGCGTAGTGGTCGAGAAAACCGGGCTCTATTCGTTCTTTGTCATGTTCACGATCGGCATCACCAAAGGGCGCTGGAATTCTCTGGTGACCGAGTTGCAGCAGTTCAAGATGGACTATGACGCCAACCAGCCGCTGTGGCGGGTGATGCCCGAATTTGTTCAGGCACATCCGGGCTACGAGCGTGTGGGCCTTCGTGATCTGGCCCAGCAGATTCATGAGGAATACAAAAAGCATGACGTGGCGCGGGTGACCACCGAGATGTATCTGTCTCCGATGGAGCCGGCCATGAAACCGTCCGATGCCTTTGAGTGTCTTGCGCATCGCAAGGTTGATCGTGTGCCCATTGACGAACTCGAAGGGCGTGTCACCACCATGCTGGTGACACCGTATCCGCCCGGCATACCTCTGCTGATTCCGGGCGAGCGCTTCAATCGGTCCATTGTTGAGTACCTGAAGTTCGCCCGTTCATTCAATGCGCGGTTTCCAGGCTTTGACACCGATGTGCACGGGCTGCTGACTGAGCGAACCGCCGCTGGCGAGCAGTATTTTGTCGACTGCGTCAAGGTGTAGGCCGTGCAATCCGACCTGCATCCGCAGAGCGTGGCCCTGCTTGAGCGTCTGGGGGCGCCACCGACCCGATATAGCGTTGACCTGGCCCGCCAGGGGCATGCGCGCACCTCGCAGTGGATATGCGGAGCGGCGCCTTCGATCGACAAGATCGATGAGTGGCTTGTTCCGGCGGATTTCGCACCGGGCGTCCATGCGCTTGAGCGAGCCCGGCTTCAGTCTGTTGATGGCCTGCAGCAGCTGGCCCAACCGGTTTCTGTGAGGGTACGGCGGTTTGTGCCCAATGCGCAGACCCGCACCGCTCTGGTGTGGTTACACGGTGGCGGTTGGGTTCAGGGCACGCTCGATACCAATGACATTGTCTGTCGGCATCTGGCGCTGGCCTGCGATGCGCAGGTTCTGGCGGTCGACTATCGTTTATCGCCTGAGGTGAGCTTCCCTGCCCCGATTGGTGATGCCGCGCGCGCTTTCGCCTGGGTTCATGGGCAGGCGTCATCGCTGAATTTGAATCCGGACCGCATTGCTCTGGGGGGTGACAGTGCCGGAGGCCACCTTGCCATTACGGCGGCCCGCTGGCTGCGTGAGGCTGGCCTGCCCACGCCGGCTGCGCTCTCGTTGGTGTATCCGGTCGCCGATCGGGGGCTCAACACGCCGTCCATGCAGCAATATGAATCGGGGTATTACCTGTCCCGAGCGCAGATGAATTGGTTCTGGTCGATCTTTTTGGGTGGGCTTGCGGTTCCTGATACTCACCCCGATCTGTCCCCCGTGCTGGCGTCAGATCTGGCCGGATTGCCCGCCACCCACGTGCTGCTGGCCCAGTGCGACATTCTTCGTGATGAGGGTCTTGCTCTGGCGGCGCGTCTGGCGCAGGCTGGTGTGCCGGTTTCGCTCGATTGCCTGCCGGGCATGTTGCACGGGTTCATTCGCTTTGGCGCCTGTGTCGACGGTGCCCATGAGGCGACTGCCTGTGTAGGCCGCCAGCTCAAGCATCGCCTCTCAGGCTGAGCACAGAAAAGTATGTCGCCCGGGCATCTTGACGCCCAAACGGCTCTGGCCGGCTCCACCTGAAATGTGTGTCAACCGCTACGCGGCTCACACGTCTACCGAGCGTGCGCGACGTACGAAGGGCTGGTACACCAGACGGGTGCCCGCGATTCGGTCGTGCAATGCCTGATGGTTTTTATCGATCAGGCACCACATCCAGTTGGCGGGCAGCAGCAGGTAAAGCCCGGGATTGATGAATTTGCCGGCGGCCAGAGCCGCTACGGGAAGGGCGAGCGCCGCGGCGAAGCGCACCGCGGCCCTGAGCGCCGAGAGCGGTGCGCCGTTCAGATCGACCACGCCCAGTGACATGGTCTTCATGGGCAGCGAATACCGTCCTGCGCTCCAGAAAAACATAAAATAGCCGCCCAGTACGAGGGTGGTGAAAATCTGAAAAGCGGTGCGCAGCGGGCCTGTCTCGCCCCGGAATTGCGTCAGCGCCGAAAAGGCATAGTCAGCAAACCAGAGTACGCCAAAGAGAATCACGGCTTCGTACACGCTTCCCATCAGGCGACGCCAGGGCGTGGCTGGGGTGAGGACGGCGAGAGAGTCGGCTAGAGGTACGGATGAGGGCGCAGATGAGGGCGCGGGCGGAATGGGCGGCTCGGAATTGCTCATGGTGCAGCGCATTATCCTGCTAAACTCGTTAGTCCGCCCTTCAGGTAACACGGTCTCGGCAAGGGCTTTCACCCGCGAGGGAATAAACCCGCACCGTTCAGTGGCATCCCCCGATCAGGGCATTCAAGGGCTTGAAAGCCGTCCAAAAGGCGGCGCGAGAGCCCCCGATCAACCTCTCAGGTCCCGTTACAAGGTCTGTGTCGCGGCCGGTCTGTGCGTCAAGTGCGTGCGGACAGTCGTGGTGCCGGCGAGCGGGCTCCCTGGTTTTTGAAAGGACCAAGGTCCCATGGAAATTTCAGGCGCAGAAATCGTCGTTCGCTGCCTTCACGAAGAAGGCGTCAAGCATCTGTTCGGTTATCCCGGCGGTGCGGTGCTCTACATCTACGACGAAATCCACAAGCAGGACAAGTTCGAGCACATTCTGGTTCGACATGAGCAGGCAGCCGTGCATGCGGCCGACGCCTACGCGCGATCCACTGAGCAGGTAGGCGTGTGCATCGTCACCAGTGGGCCTGGCGTGACCAATGCGGTGACAGGCATTGCCACCGCGTACATGGACTCGATCCCCATGGTCATCATCAGTGGCCAGGTACCCACCCATGCCATTGGTGAAGACGCCTTCCAAGAGTGTGACACCGTCGGCATCACGCGGCCTTGTGTCAAGCACAACTTTCTCGTAAAGGACGTCAAAGAACTGGCGCTCACGATGAAGAAGGCCTTTCATATCGCGCGCACGGGCCGTCCGGGCCCCGTCCTGGTTGATATCCCTAAAGACGTCACTCGTAACAAATGCCGGTATGAGTACCCTGAGCAGGTTGCCATGCGCTCATACAACCCGGTGACCAAAGGGCACCAGGGACAGGTTCGCAAAGCCCTGTCGCTCATGCTGGCCGCCGAGCGGCCCATGATCTACACCGGCGGTGGCGTCATTCTGGCCAATGCCGCGCCTGAACTGAATCGTCTGGTTGACCTGCTGGGCTTTCCGGTCACCAATACCTTGATGGGCTTGGGCGGTTATCGGTCCAGTGATCGCAAGTTCGTGGGCATGCCGGGCATGCACGGCACCTATGAGGCCAACATGGCCATGCAGCACTGCGACGTACTGATCGCCATTGGCGCCCGCTTTGACGACCGGGTCATTGGCAATCCCAAGCATTTCGCCCAGAACCCGCGCAAGATCGTCCATGTGGACATCGATCCATCGTCGATTTCCAAGCGCGTGAAGGTTGACGTACCTATCGTGGGTGATGTGCGCGAAACACTCACTGATCTTCTTGCGCTGCTCGAGCAGGCTCATGCGGCCGGTCAGCGACCCAACGCCGCGGCGCTTGATGCGTGGTGGAAGCAAATTGAAGAGTGGCGCTCGCGTCAGTGTCTCAAGTACAAGGACAGCCTTGACACCATCAAGCCGCAGTATGTGGTGGAAAAGCTCTGGGAAGTGACCGGCGGTGATGCCTACATCACCTCAGACGTGGGTCAGCACCAGATGTTTGCCGCGCAATACTACGGCTTTGACAAACCGCGCCGCTGGATCAACTCGGGCGGTCTTGGCACCATGGGCGTGGGGCTTCCCTACGCCATGGGCGTTCTGCTGGCCAATCCTGGTTCTCAGGTGGCCTGTGTCACGGGCGAGGGCTCTATCCAGATGTGTATCCAGGAGCTTTCCACCTGCAAGCAATACCAGTTGCCGGTCAAGATCGTCAATCTGAACAATCGCTACCTGGGCATGGTGCGGCAGTGGCAGCAGATCGAATACGGCAGCCGTTATTCAGAGTCCTACATGGATGCGCTGCCTGACTTTGTCGCCCTCGCGGAGGCCTACGGGCATGTGGGTATCCGCGTTGATCGCCCGCAGGATGTCGAGCCCGCTTTGCGCGATGCCTTTGGCAAGTATCGCGATCGACTGGTTTTCCTGGATTTCATCACTGACCGGGAGGAGAACGTCTGGCCCATGGTGCAGGGTGGCAAGGGTCTGACCGAGATGCTGCTCGGTTCGGAAGATCTCTGAGGGAGCGGCTGCCATGAGACACATTATTTCTGTGCTGATTGAAAACGAGGCGGGTGCTCTGTCGCGGGTGGTTGGACTGTTTTCCGCACGGGGTTACAACATTGAGACCCTGACGGTGGCGCCGACCGAAGATCAATCGCTGTCCCGCATGACCATCGTCACCACCGGATCGGACGAGGTGATCGAGCAGATCACCAAGCAGCTCAATCGTCTCATCGACGTGGTCAAGGTGGTCGATCTCATTGAGACACCATACATTGAGCGTGAACTCATGCTCATCAAGCTGCGGGCTGTGGGCAAAGAGCGCGAAGAACTCAAGCGCATGGCCGACATCTTCCGTGGCCGCGTCATCGACGTCACTGACAAGACCTACACCATTGAGCTCACGGGCGACAGCGGCAAGCTCGATGCGTTCATTGACGCGGTCGACCGTGGCGCCATTCTGGAAACCGTCCGCACCGGAAGTTCCGGCATCGCCCGGGGCGAGCGTGTGCTGCGTGTCTGACCCCACCCATTTACAAGGAGGATTCAATGAAGGTTTTTTACGACAAAGACTGTGATCTCAAGCTCATCAAGGGCAAGAAAGTCGCCATCATCGGTTATGGTTCTCAGGGGCACGCGCACGCGCAGAACCTCAACGACTCCGGTGTCAAAGTAACGGTGGGTGTGCGTAAAGGCGGCCCGTCATGGGACAAGGTCAAAAAGGCCAAGCTCAACGTGGCCGAGGTCGCTGATGCGGTCAAGGGCGCTGACTTTGTCATGATGCTGATGCCCGACGAGCATATCGCGGCGGTTTATCGGACCGAGGTTGAGCCCAATATGAAGAAGGGCGCCACGCTCGCCTTTGCGCACGGCTTCAACATTCACTATGGCCAGGTGATGCCTCGTGAAGACATCGACGTGGTCATGATCGCCCCCAAGGCTCCCGGGCATACGGTTCGGTCAACGTACGCGGGCGGTGGTGGCGTGCCCATGCTGGTCGCCCTTCATCAGGACAAGAGTGGCCGTGCGCGCGACCTGGCGCTGTCTTACGCGTGCGCGATCGGTGGTGGTCGTGCCGGTATCATCGAGACCAACTTCCGTGAAGAAACCGAGACCGACCTGTTCGGCGAACAGACGGTGCTGTGCGGCGGTACGGTTGAGCTCATCAAGGCCAGCTTTGAGACCCTGGTTGAGGCCGGTTACGCGCCCGAGATGGCCTACTTTGAATGTCTGCATGAGCTCAAGCTGATTGTTGACCTCATTTATGAGGGCGGCATTGCCAACATGAACTACTCCATCTCCAATAACGCCGAGTTCGGTGAGTACGTGACGGGTCCCAAGATCGTCACGTCCGAGACCAAGCAGGCCATGAAAGAGGTGCTTGAGCGTATTCAGACCGGCGAGTACGCCAAACAATTCATTCTCGAAAATCGTGCCGGCGCGCCCACGCTGCTGTCGCGGCGTCGCATCATGGCTGAACACCCGATTGAGGTTGTCGGTGAGAAGCTGCGTGCCATGATGCCCTGGATCAAGGCCAACAAACTGGTCGACAAGTCGCGCAATTGATGCGTTGACCCCGCCGCACCCGCCGCTGTTCGGCGGGTGCCCGTCTTTCCATCCGCGGGATGGGGACGTCAGCCGGTCGGTATGCCGCCGGCCGTATACTGACCGCATGAATACGCTGTTCAGACAGCCACCACAGCCCGAGCTCAACAGTGCCTGGCAGGATTGGCTGACCGAAAATATTGCCCGCGGCTGTGTCGACACCGATCTGGTTGACGTCATGGTCAGCAATGGCTTTCCGGCGCAGTACTCCGCTGCGGCCGTGTCCATTGTCCGGTCGCTCACCGAGCGTGTTCGCCGTGGTGCACCGGCAGCGACATCGGCAGCGACATCGGCAGCGTATAGGGCCGATCCCATTCGCCTGCCGGATACCCCCCGGGTGCAGGCGCATGATCGTGAGCTTGGCATCGGTATGCTGATGCGAGGTCCCAATCTCGCTACGATCGACGGCTTGTTGTCTGCCGAGGAGTGTGAGCAGCTGATCGCCGTTTCTGCCGGCAAACTGACCCGATCGCGGGTTGTCGATCGGGCCGGGGGCGACAATTCGGTCAGCGCGGTTCGAACCAGCGAGGGAACCTACTTCGAGCGCGGCGAGTATGCCCTCATCGCCCGGCTCGAGGCGCGTATCGCGTCGCTGACGGGCATTCCCGAATCGCACGGCGAACCGCTGCAGATTCTTCATTATCGGGGCGGCGAT
>JBIKMC010000265.1:0-4933 GCA_044359405.1 Burkholderiaceae bacterium | reverse complement strand
CGCTGAGCATCTCCCGAATGGCCGCATCAATCAGAATCGGAAGTCCCTGTCCTCCCCACTGAGGCGAGCAGCTCAGCCCCGGCCAGCCGGCCTGTACAAACGCCTGATAGGCCTCGCGGAATCCATCGGGCGTGCGGACGCGACCCGACTCGTCGAGGCGACAGCCCTGTGCGTCACCCACTGCGTTCAGTGGCAGCAATACCTCGCGACAGAACTGCGCAGCACTCTCAAAAATAGCCTCAACGGTTGCCATATCAAGTTGCGAAAAGTCAGCGACTGCCTGCCACGATCGGGGTGCCTCAAGTACCGATTCGATCACGAACCGCATGTCGCGAATCGGTGCCTCATAGGTCCAGGTCATCGCCATCCTCCCGTCATGCTCGCGCAGCTACGCCAGCGAATCTAGCGTCGCTCAACCTTGGCCGCACGCTTCTGCAGAAAAGCGCGCACACGCTCCTTTGCAGCCTCATCACCCTGAGCAATCGACGACATCAGGGATTCAACGAAAAGCCCCTCGTCGGGACTCATCTCGACAATGCGCGGCAGGGCCTGCGTGATGGCATAGTTGGACAGAGGCGCGTTACCCGCGATGCGTCCAGCCAGCTCGAGCGCCTTGGTCAAACCCTGACCCGGCGGCATCAGGTAGGTTACCAACCCCGCTGCCATACCCTCGGCACTATCCAGCACCCGGCCGGTGAGCATCATGTCAGTCATCAGCGCTGTCCCGACCAGTCGGGCGATACGCACTGATCCGCCGCCCCCAACAAAAATACCGCGTGTGCCTTCGGGGAGCGCATAAAAACTTCCCTGCTCTGATACACGGATGTGGGCTGCAGCAGCCAGCTCGAGCCCCCCGCCCACGATCGCGCCGTGAAGCACAGCCAGTACGGGTACGGGTCCGAATTGAATGGCATCAAAACAGGCGTGCCAGGACCGGGAGTGCTGCATACCCTCGACCACGGTGCGCTCGCTGACCTCTGAAAGATCGAGACCCGCGCTGAAGTGTTCGCCCGCACCACTCAGCACCACAACACGAATAGCCGCATCAAGATGGATGAAAACTGTGTGAATCTGACGAAGCAGCTCGTCGCTGATGGAGTTGCGCTTGGCGGGGCGGTTGAGCCGGACATGTAGCACCGGCCCGGCCTGTTCAAGGACGAGCAGGTCAAGCCCGCTAAGCGGTCCGCTGGCAGGTCTCAGGGGAGCCAGTGATTCGGGTGTCGGATTGGCAGCACTCATGAAATAAAGACCTCGTTCAGGATGAAGGTTCAGGCGAACATGCGGCACGCCATAGCAATGAGGTCAGGCGATCAACACCCTCGGGTCGGACGCGGCCGCGTACAGCGCTTCGACATCCGCGCTACGCCGCTGTAAGACCATGCGTTGATTGATGTAGCCCTTATCGGTGATTTCGCCGGCCGCCATGCTGGGCGAATCAGTCAGCAGCAGCAAGCGGGTCGGCGTCTGGGATGAGCCCCTGGACTGCGCCTTGAGGGTTGCAAACGCCTGCTTGAGCGAGGCCCGTAATGATTGTTCGTCCAGCTTGCGCGCGGCCTCCGTCAGAAAGACCAGAGCTCCGATCTCGTTGCGATCGTGTCCGGTGATGACGGCGTCCTGCACATATGGCGCAAAGGCGGTCACCAGACTAAGTCTGAGCGTACCGACCGACACCCAGGTCCCGCTGGTGAGTTTAAAGTCTTCAGCCACGCGCCCGTTAAACACGATTCCAGAGGAGGGATCCTGCTCATCGAGCAGATACCCGGCATCACCAATTCGGTAGAAACCCTCTTCGTCAAAAGCCGCGCGCGTCGCGGACTCATTACGACGATAGCCCGGAAAAATATGCGGGCCACGAATACGCATCTCGAGTTTGCCTGCATTCGGCACGAACTTGATTTCAGCCCCGGGCAAAGGCAGGCCGATGACACCCGGTCGATCAAGATGCCAGTGCGCGGCGGTGATGGCTGGCGAGGTTTCGGTTGAACCCCATGAGGTTGTAAACCACACCGGCTCGGCCCGCACAGGCGCTGCGACCGCCTCAAGGCGTTTCCAGGTAGCCAGCGGCATACCCGCCCCTGCATAAAACACCATACGCATGCGCTCAAAGAAACGCCGGGCGAGCTCGATGTCGCCCTCGAGCGCGGGCAACAACATGTCATAGCCCTTGGGCACATTGAAATAAACGGTGGGCTGTACTTCACGCAGATGGGCAACCGTGCGGTCGATCAACCCGGGCACGGGACGCCCATCATCGATGTACATCGTGCCGCCATTGCGCAACACCATATTGATGTTGTGATTGCCTCCAAAGGTATGACTCCACGGCAGCCAGTCCAGCAGCACGGGCGGCTCAATCGTCACAAAGCGCAGCGCCTGGGCAATCATCTCTTGATTGGCGCACAGCATGCTGTGTGTGTTGATCACCACCTTGGGATGACCCGTTGAGCCCGACGTCAGAAGGTACTTGGCATGCGTATCGGGTCGGACACGCTCGAACGCCTGCATGACGGCAGGCGACTCGACCGCGGCCAGCAGATCAGAAAACGCCAGCGCGCCCTGAACATCGCCGGCGCCCTGCGAGAACACCCAGGGCGCGGACGTCTGGCTTGCCCTGAGCGCAGGCACGTAGGTAGCCGAATCGGAGGCATAGACCAGAGCGGGCTCAAGCGCGTTGAGGATGCCCTGAATTCGGGCAAAGTCACCGCCCGCCAGTCGACAGTAGCCGCTACTGACCGTGCAGGCGGCCCGGCCGATATGCATGGCCGCCAGCATCAGCACCAGATGATCGAGCGAGTTATCGGACAGGATGACCACCGGCGCATCTTCACGCAATCGCAGATCGAGCAGGGCCTGAGCAACCGACCCAACCCGAACACGCAGTTCATGCCAGGTCAGCGTGGTCCAAACCGGGCCCGGCTGGGCCATCGATAAGCCCGTGGGTTCCGCAAACGCTGGTGCTTGTGGCTTTTCATGTGCCCAGTGCTCAAGCCACTCGCCTACGCACCGCGCCCAGGCAGGCAGCGGTCGCGGTGAGCGAAGCAGGAAGGTCCCATCACCAAGATCAAAGCGCTCAACGCTGCGCGGCGCAAGCATGCGCGGGTCGGTAAAGAACTGGGTCGGCGACGCACCCGTTGACGACATCGGCGTTGATGACATGATCATCCTCCTGATAAGCGCCGGAGACGATTTCTCAGCGCCAGAGTCAGCAGGCCCAAGACAAGCCCCCAGAATGCGCTGCTTACGCCCCACAACGTAAGCCCCGATGCGGTACACAAGAAAGTAATCAGGGCCGCTTCGCGATCAGCCGGCTCCTCCAGCGCACTGACCAGACCCGCCCCGACGGTGGGTATCAAGGCGATACCGGCCAGTGCCGCGATCAGCGCGGCAGGAAAAGCCGCGAATACGCTGGCCACCGTCAATCCCAATATACCGGTGATCAGATAAAAAACCCCTGCCCAGACTGCTGCCCGATAGCGTCGCTGCGGATCAGGGTCGGCTTCGGGCGACATGCAGATGGCGGCCGTGATGGCCGCCAGGTTGAAGGTAAAACCGCCAAAAGGTGCCAGGACGAGTCCGGTCACACCAGTTGCCGTCATCAGAGGCGAAGCAGGCGTTTGGTAACCATTGGCGCGCAATACCGCCAGCCCAGGAATGTTCTGCGATGCCATGGTGACCAGAAAGAGCGGCAGTCCCACACCGATCAGGGAAGCGGGCGAAAATGCTGGCGTCATCCAGACGGGTGAGGCCCACTGCAGCGTGATTTGGTCGCCGGCAATCTGTCCGGTGATCAGGCAGTACACCAGGCCCGTGAGCAGGCACCAGGGTACAGCGAGGTTTGGGCGCAGCACCCGACCCAGCACCCAGACTGTCAGCATGAGGCCGACCAGCATCCATTGCACTTTCAGCGCATGAAAGACATCAATACCAAATCGCAGCAAGACGCCCGCCAGCATCGCCGCCGCGAGCGTCTTGGGAATTCGGCGCAACAAAGGCTCTGTCAGCCCCAGCAGCCCGACCAGGGTGATCAGCAAAGACACGAACAGAAAAATACCGATGGCCTCGCTCATTGAAGACCCTGCAAGCGAGGTCACCAGCAAGGCCGCACCTGGCGTGGACCAGGCCGTAAGCACAGGCACACGGTAGGCCAGCGACAATCCGATGCAGGTCACGCCCATGCCAATGCCCAGGGCCCACATCCAGGAACCCAACTGCTCAACCGAGGCGCCCGCACTGGTGGCCGCCTGCATGACGATCACCGCGGAACTGGTGTAGCCCACCAAGACGGCGACGAAGCCCGATGCGACGTGCGAGACCTGAAAGCTTTTCATGCCCTCAAGCTTACACAAGGCCAGGGGTTAACGAGAATGCCGCATGGGTTGACAACAACCGAGTGCTGCCGCGAGACTGCGGGCATGAACTGCGCGACTGCTCGAGCCCTATGCATGCCCTTACTGGGCGGCGTACAGATCGTCTGCACCGATCGAAGCCAGGTGTCACACAACCAGGACGCGCTCGAGCAACTGGTACACGGACTGGGCCTGAGCGAATGCGTGCATATTGAGCGCATTCGCACCACCGAGGCCTGGGTGCTGAAAGGCGCGCTACGTCATGATGTCCAACAGGCATGGGTGCCCGATCACGACACGACCAGGCTTTACGAAACGCTCGGTCATGCCCGACAGTCCTCGCTTGATCGCGACGTCGATCGAGAAATTCTGACGGCTCTGCTGGCTGCGCCTTTGGCATTCGCGTTCTCCGATACCGCCTCACTGACCTCGGCTATCCGCGTTCGGCGCCACATTGTCATTGACTCACGAAAGACCGCGCTGGCCTTCAAAACTCAGGCTGCCGAGCGACCAGATGTCTACTGGCAATACGACGAAGACCGCGGTTTCATTCTTAACCCTGGGGTGAACCTGATCCAGGCATTGGT
>JBIKMC010000263.1:0-4959 GCA_044359405.1 Burkholderiaceae bacterium | reverse complement strand
TCGCATCAAGCCCAGCGGCATTCACCAGCGTGCGACACCGCAGCGTCAAGGTTTCACCTGAACCGCCCTCGCCTGCCCCAGCTGCCCCCATGGATACTCTGACCTCAAAACCGCCTCCGGCCAGCACCCGGGCCGACTCAAACCGACTGGATACCGCCAGCATGGCGCCATGATCTTGGGCCTCTCCCAGTAGAGCCAGCATCAAACCGTGGCTATCGATGATGCCGGTCTCGGGTGAGAGCAGCGCGGATTCACAGCGCACAGCGGGCTCCAGACGGCAGGCCTGCTCACCATCAAGCCACTGCAGATCAAACACACCTGCGGCCTGCGCCCGCGCCTCAATCCGTTCGAGCGCTGTCCGCTGCGACTCGGCGGTCGCGACAATCAGCTTGCCACACCGTCGATAGGCCACCTGTCGTTCGTCGCAGTAGCGATAAAGGCGATGCCGCCCTTCCACACAAAGCCTGGCCTTGAGACCGCCCGGGGTGTAATACAAGCCCGCATGGATCACCTCGCTGCTGCGAGAGCTGGTCTCGGTGCCAAACTGCTGAGCACGCTCCAGCAGAACCACCTCTCGACCTTGTAAGGCCAGCTCACGCGCAATCGCAAGACCAATTACGCCCGCACCGATGATCAGCACATCAACCTGTTCCATGGTTCATCATCTCATTGATAAAAGCGCCGGCCTCACGCGACCACCCGCAAAGAAATCCCCTGATGGAGGCAGGCACAACGATAGCGAGCACTCGCTTTCTAGATGTTCGGCCGTTGTATGGAACCCCTTAGCGCCCCTTCAGCCCCCCGCCCGTCAACCAAATCGTACGTCGCACGTCGCATCGGTCACGCAGTGGGGCGCAGACAGCCCTCATCCCGGCCGGCCGCTCAGCGACCACCGCGATCATGCGGGCAGCCGGGCATCGGCGAGAATCATCTCGGCAGCCCGCTCTGCGATCATCAAGGTCGGCGCATTGGTGTTGCCAGAAGTGATGCTTGGCATCACCGAAGCATCAGCGATTCGCAGCCCGGACACTCCATGCACCCGCAAACGGCTGTCGACCACAGCGTCACGATCGCGCACGGGCCCCATACGACAGGTGCCCACCGGGTGAAAAATGGTTGTACCGATTTTTCCCGCTGCCTCTATGAGGGCCTCTTCAGTCTGCACCTCGGCACCGGGCAGGTACTCCTGGGGCGAGTAAGGCGCGAGCGCCGCTGACGCCACAATACGGCGGGTAAGTCTGATGGCTCGCGCGGCCACCCGTCGATCGTGTTCGGTACTGAGATACGCCGGAGCGATACGCGGCGCCTGATGGGGGTCGGCGCCAGCGACATGAATCGAACCCCGCGAGCTCGGCCGCAGATTGCACACCGACGCCGTGAACGCTGCAAAACGGTGCAAGGGCTCGCCAAACCGGTCAAGCGACAGCGGTTGCACGTGGTACTCGAGATCTGGCGTGGGCACGGTTTCATCCGAGCGCGCAAACGCGCCCAGCTGACTGGGCGCCATCGCCATAGGCCCAGTCCGAAACAGGGCGTACTGCAACGCCATACGCGCGCGCCCAGCGAGGCTGGCCGCCTGCTGGTTCAGCGTGGTGACGCCATTGACCCGATAAATCAGCCGCAATTGCAGATGGTCCTGCAAGTTACCACCCACCCCAGGCAGATCGACCCGTGGCGTAATGCCGGCCGCCGATAACACCATGGGGTCGCCGATACCCGAGCGCTCAAGGATCTGCACACTGCCAATCGCCCCAGCCGCCAGCACGACTTCGCGCTGCGCACTCACCTGAACAACATCACTCTCACCGGGCCGGCTGAACCGAACGCCTGTCACGCGACCAGAGCCGTCGGCTGCGAAGTCCAGGCTATGCACCAGCGCCTGCGTGCAGACCTCGAGATTGGCGCGGCCGCGCGCAGGCTTCAAAAAAGCCTTGGCCGCATTCCAGCGAATACCCCGTCGCTGGTTAACTTCGAAGTAGCCGCAGCCATGGTTGTCGCCGCGATTGAAGTCGTCCACGGAAGGGATTCCCACGCTGGCCGCGGCTTGCCTGAACGCGTCCAGGATCTCCCAACGCACGCGCGGGCGCTCGACCCGCCACTCGCCACCATGACCGTGCAGGGGGTCGCTACCGCCCTGGTCAAGCCCATGATAATTCTCGTGGCGCGTGAAGTACGGCAGTACGTCGTCCCAACCCCAACCCGGGTTACCCGCGGCGACCCAGCGCCCATAGTCGGCGCTTTGCCCACGCATGTAAATCATGCCGTTGATGGAGGAGCATCCGCCCAAAACCCGCCCGCGTGGGTACTTAATGCTGCGCCCACCCAGCCCGGCCTCAGCCTCGGTGGCAAACATCCAGTCGGTCCGCGGATTGCCGATGCAGTAGAGGTAGCCCACTGGAATATGAATCCAGAGATAGTCGTCGCGACCACCCGCCTCCAGAAGCAGCACCCGAACCGACGGATCAGCCGACAGCCGGTTAGCGAGAAGACATCCGGCCGTGCCCGCACCCACCACCACATAGTCGAAGCTAGCCTGCATAAGGACGGCCCCCTCTAGCGCTGGTCCATGGTGATGATCTGCCGCACCGTCTCACCGCGCGCCAGACGGTCAAGCGCGGGGTTGATCTCGTCCAGCGAAATCCGTTCGGACAAAAGAGCGTCCACCGGTAACAGACCGCGCTGATACATCTGGATAAAGCGGGGAATGTCGCGCGAGGGCACGCAAGAGCCCAGGTAGCTGCCCTTGAGCGTACGCTCCTCGGCAATCAGGCTCACCGCCTGCAGCGGCCACAGCGCCTGTGGATTGGGCAGGCCAGCGGTCACGGTTGTGCCGCCCCGGGCGGTCACGCGGTAGGCCAGGTCAAGCGCCGTCACGCTACCCGCCATCTCGAACGCATAATCCACACCGCCCGCACTGAGCTCGCGCACCTGAGCCACGACCTGAGCATCCTCGGCCAGGACCACGTCGCTGGCCCCCAACGCGCGCGCCAGATCGAGCTTGGACGGCACGCGGTCAATCGCAATGATCTGCCGCGCCCCGGCCGCCTTAGCCGCCAGCAGCGCGGCAAAGCCCACACCGCCCAAACCAACCACGGCAACTTTCGCACCCGCCTCCACCCGGGCGGTATTGACGACCGCACCGGCACCCGTGATCACCGCACACCCGAACAGCGCGGCAATATCCCAATCAAGCGTCGGGTCAATCGGCACCACAGAGCGTCGCGACACCGTGGCAAACTCGGCAAACGCCGAACAGCCCAGGTGGTGATGCAAGGTTTCGCCCAACGTGCCTTCGACGCGCGCCGATCCGGCCGCTACCGACGAGAGCCGGCGATAACCACCCAACAGACTCCCCGAGGCGTTGGACTCACCGCCCGGGCCGCACAGCGAAGGCCTACCCACTGCGCAACTGGCGCACAAGCCGCACGCGGGCCTAAAGACCAGCGCCACGTGATCGCCCACCGCCAGATCAGACACCCCCGCCCCCAGCTCAACCACCTCGGCCGCAGCCTCGTGCCCGACCACCAGGGGCAGGGGCCAGACCCGATCGCCGTTGATGGCAGAAAGATCAGAATGACACAGTCCCGCCGCGCGAATGCGCACCGTGACTTCACCCGCCTGCGGCGGCGCAAGCTCAACCGTCTCGATGGTGAGCGGCCGGCTCTGCGCATAAGGCGCCGCAAGACCGATCGCCCTGAGCACTGCAGCCCGCATCTTCATGGCCTCATCCTCCTGAACCCGGGGCTGCACCCGTCAGATCTTGGGCGCCCCCGCGCAAGACTGAATACCACGCGCGCCCGCTACTGAATGCCGGCCAGACAGACATACTTGATCTCAAGATATTCATCGAGGCCGTGACGCGAGCCCTCTCGACCCAGGCCCGATTGCTTGACGCCACCAAAAGGCGCCACTTCGGTCGACAAGAGACCGCTGTTAACACACACCATGCCGGTTTCAAGCGCTTCGGCAACCCGGAAAATTCGACCCACGTCACGCGAGAAAAAGTACGCGGCCAGACCAAACTCGGTGGCATTGGCCATGGCAATGACCTGCGCCTCATCCTTGAATCGAAACAGCGGCGCAACCGGACCAAACGTTTCTTCGCGAGCCACCCGCATCTGCTGAGTCACCTCGGTCAGAATGGTGGGCTGAAAAAACAAACCACCCAGCGCGTGCGCCTGGCCGCCCAGCAGAATCTTGGCCCCCTTTTGTACCGCATCGCCAATATGCTCCTTCACCTTGTCGAGGGCTGCCGGCTCGATCAGCGGACCTATGCTCACGCCGGGCTCGGTGCCAGGGCCGACCTTGAACTGCGCAACGCGCTGCGACAAGCGCTGGGCAAAAGCGTCATAGATACCCTCCTGCACATACAGACGATTGGCACACACACAGGTCTGGCCTGCATTGCGGTACTTTGACGCAAGAGCGCCCTCAACGGCCGCGTCAAGGTCGGCATCGTCAAAGACAATAAAGGGCGCATTACCGCCCAGCTCAAGCGACAACTTCTTGACCGTGTCGGCACTTTGTCGGAGCAAAATTCGTCCCACCTCGGTGGAACCCGTAAAGGACAGCTTGCGCACCAGGGGATGGCTGCACAACTCCAGCCCGATCTGCGCAGCGCTTGCCGCATCACCCGTAATCACGTTGAACACGCCTGCAGGAAAGCCCGCCCTTTCAGCCAACACGGCCAGGGCCAAGGCTGACAGCGGCGTGGCCTCGGCGGGCTTGGCAACGACCGTGCAGCCCGCCGCGAAAGCGGGCGCCACCTTGCGCGTAATCATGGCGATGGGAAAGTTCCACGGCGTGATGGCCGCGCATACGCCAATAGGCTGTTTCATCACGAGCACACGCCGATCGGCTGCGTAGCTCGGCACGATTTCGCCGTAGGCTCGTTTGCCCTCCTCGGCAAACCACTCTACGAAGGACGCGCCATAGACCACTTCGCCGCGCGCCTCGGCC
>JBIKMC010000047.1:0-16526 GCA_044359405.1 Burkholderiaceae bacterium | reverse complement strand
AGTCGGCGAGGCTCGTTTTCGACGGTTTTTGGTGGCGCCTCCCGGTGCTGAAGTGACCGGCGTGACCGAGACCCCCGATGGACGGGTGATGTTCGTCAATATCCAGCACCCCGGGGAAAATACTCGCCCAGGAAAAGCGCTGGAAAGCCTATGGCCGGGCAATCAAGGCTACGGGAGGCCGGGGCGGCCCCGCTCTGCCACCATCATGATCACTCGGGAAGACGGAGGGGTGATCGGGCTATGAGGTCTGGAAGCGACTCTGACCCGATCTCGACTCTGGTTGCACTGTTCGAGACCAAGGGGGCGCTTGCCTACGGCGAGCGCGTGTCCCAGCTTGAACACGCCCTTCAATGCGCTGTGCTGGCTGAGCGAGACGGTGCGGATGACGCCTTGGTAACAGCAGCCCTGCTGCACGATATTGGGCACCTGGTGCATCGCGATGCCGGGGGAGCCTTCGCGGCGGGCATCGATGATCGGCATGAGTTGCTGGGCGCTCGTTACCTTCAGCGTTGGTTCATCCCGGCGGTGGTTCGACCGATTGCCCTACACGTTCAGGCCAAGCGCTATCGGGTGGCCTGTGAGCCAGGTTACTGGAACGGCTTGTCGGAGGCATCGCGATTCAGCCTGCAGTTGCAAGGGGGAGCGATGTCCTTCGATGAGTTGCGCCATTTCGGCGAGCAAGAAGGCTCGCTCCAGGCGTTAGCGCTTCGCCGCTGGGACGACCTGGGCAAGCTGGAAGGGCTTCGCCTTGCGCCGCTCGAGCACTTCATCGAGCGGGCAAGGCGCTGTCTCAAGCCGCCAGGTTTTCAGACGAGCTCGTAATGAAAATCAGTGATGCGGCCCTCGGGTTGATCCTTGAATACCACCTTCACGCGCGTTCCGGGCAAGAGCCGGCGTCCCGCTGCCGGCACATCACTCAGGTCCAAACCGCGCACGAAATTGATCATCGCGGTGTCGACGCCATCCAGGCGGACGTAAGCGATGGCGTAGGGCGGAGTCGGCAGATTCTCGAACGCCGCCGATACGATGGTCGCCGCTTCAATAACGCCCGTATGGCCCGCTTCGATCCATTGGTCACACGCTTGGAATGAACGCTCGCAATAGGCGCGCGGCGGCAGATAGCTGATACCCGAGGCACTGCACCGCGTTGCTAGAATTTTGCGCTCTTTCAGGGCAGTGAAAAAATATGTGCCGGTCTGACCTACCGGGTAGTTGTAACGAACGTGCCATTCGGCAGGCAGGGTCATGGTCGCGGGTGCTTGGCTCATGGGTTGCTCCTACTGATGGCAGGCGTTCAAGCCTGGCTGGATTGTCTGGGTTCGTCGGAAAGAAGGGTGACTGCGAAGAACTGGGTCGATCCGCCGGCTGCGGTGGCCAGTGCATTCTTGACGCCGGCCACCTGCATATCGCCCGCCTGACCCATGATCTGAAGTGCGGCATCGGCCACCCTGACCAGGCCGGTGACACCGATGGGATTGGTGCACAGGGTGCCGCCGGAGGGGCCTATGCAGGTGATACCGCCCGCCTCAAAAGCACCTTCGTCGCTGAGGCGGGCTGCGTGGCCACGCTCACAGAATCCGAGCGACTCGAGCTCAGGAAACTGAAATGAGCTGAAGGGATCATAGAGTTCAAGCACCTGAATCTCTTTGGCCGGATTCGTAATGCCCGCCTGTGCATAGCATTCGCGGGCGGCGATGGCGAGTTCGGCGTGCTCAGCGAAGTCGCAGTCAGCCGATGGAACGCAGCGATCGCCCATGAATACGGTGTTCGAGATGCCGCCGATACCGGTGACGAACGCCGGCTTGCTGCAGCGCTCACGTGCAAGAGCCTCATCGCTGATGACCACCGCTGCGGCGCCGGCCGAGCGCGGGCAGATGTCGTAGAGCTTGTAGGGCCAGGCTACGCGAGGCGAGTTCATCACATCATCGACGGTGATGAGGCCTTTGAGATGCGCATTGGGATTGCGCATGGCGTTTCGTCGGGCGCGTACGACGACCCGTGCATACTGCTCTTCGGTGACACCGTAGCGGGCCATGTATCGTTGCGTGGACAACGAAGTCATGGTGACGGTATTCAGCGCGAAATCTTGCTCGTAGAGCGGATCCCAGATCAGATTGAGGATGAACTGCGCGTCGGGGGTCTCCGTGATTCGGTCGGCTCCCACGACAAGAACGGATCGATACTGGCCGCTGGCCACGTGGGCCCATGCCGCATGGAAGGCTGATCCGCCCGTGGCACCGCCCGTATGTACGCGCATGAAGGGTTTGCCCGAGGCACCGATAAAATCGACGGCCCACTTTTCACAATCGGCGACACCCATGAAGTGAGTGGGTGCCATCGAGAAGACGACCGCGTCGATGTCGTCGATGCTCATGCGCGCGTTCTGCAGGGCCTGCATCGCGGCTTTCTGCGCGAGCTCAACATAGGTCATGTCATCCCAGCGTGCACGAAATCCCGTCTGACCCACGCCGATCACGGCAACGTTGGGCGAATGTGCGTGACTCATGCGGGACTCCTTTCGAACGCGGCGAACATGTGGCCTTGCTGTGCAAAGCCGTGGCTGCTGTGCGCGACGGCGAAGTCGATCGCGCCGGCAGAACCCTGCGCGGTATTCAGTCGCGCGATAACCTCAGCGACATTAATCAGCCCGGTGCAGAAAATCGGGTTCTGCGACCAGGCTCCCCCGGAAGGACTGAGCTCACGCACCCCGAAGGATTTGGCTGCGCGTTCAAGCAGCAGGTCATCCCAGGCGGTCTGTGCTTCGATCTCAAGCAGGTCCAGGCCCTGTTCAGTCGTGCGACCACTGCGGTGCAGGAGTTCGCTGAGCTTGCTGGCGAAGAGGGTTGAGCTGCAGAGCCGTTGTGCGTCGAGTCGATATTGGTCGATACCCCAGCTCATGGCTCGCAGGCAGGCGAGCGGGCGTCGTGACGGGTTTTTCTGTAACCAGCGGGGTGATGCCAGGACGATCGCCACGCAGCCGTCGGTGGATGCCGGCAGATGCGCCTGGCGCAGAGGGTGCGCTATCAGTGCGGACGAGCGAATCTGCTCGGCGCTCAACGTGGAGGAGCGGATGGCACGTGGATTGGCGAGCGCCTGCGACTGACGTAGCAGCACCCGGTCGATGACCGCCTGCTCATCGATGCCCTGCGTGTACGTGGCTGCCGAGGCTCGCAGGGCGCTGGCGATATCGCCATTCATGCCGATTGGCCGCAGAAAGAAAGGTTCCGCCCGCATGCGCATCAGAGCCTGGATATCGATCACCGAGGTGTTGTTCCAGCTGACGACCAGTCCAAGGTCGAACCGCCCACTGGCGATGCGCATGGCGCCCAGCGCCATGCCCGTCATGCCGGAGTCGGTCACACGAATCTCATCTTTGAGATAAGCGCCCGATGGGGCCGCCATGAGCATGCTGCTGATGGCCCGGCCGTCCATTTCATCGCTGGTGGCCAAAGTGACCGAGTCGAGTTCGGTACGAGCAACGCCTGCAGAGGCGAGCGCGGTTCGCACCGTGTCGAAGGCGAGTTCTTCAAGCCGCTGATCAGTCAGAGCCGCCACGGGTGGCGACGCGTTGATGCCGATGACGTGAACCTGCATCGGTTTCTCCAAAAACGGGTGAGCGAAGGCAAAGTTGCGGGCGCCCTCGCGGGGTCTAAGGTCTGGCGCCTCACGTTGAGAACGCCTGAATCTTAGGCACGACGAAACTGTGCGGTCAAGTGGTTGACTCATGAGTCGGACTGGTTTAGGGTGCGTCAGTCCCGACGTCAGAACTCATGAAAGATTGCCTATGAGCAGCTGGAAAGGAGCGGTCCCCGACGCTGATGCCCAGTTTGTGGCCAAGCGACAGGCCATCCTGCGAGAGGCAGCCGCCAACTTCAATCGAAAGGGGTACCACGGTACCTCGCTGACTGAAATTGCCGATACGCTGGGCGTCAGTAAGGCAGCCCTGTACACCTACGTCAAGAGCAAGGATGAGCTGCTCTACTTCTGCCATGACGCGGCCATGGACGCGGCACTCGACAGCTTGGCCCAGGCGCGTGAGGCGGGCGGAACCGCCTTGGAGCAGTTGTGCACGACCCTGCGAAATTACCTGCGCAAGATCATGAGCCAGGAGGCGTGCTACGTGGTGCTCATGGAAGAGCACGCGCTTCCAGCCGACCGAGTCCGACAGATCATCGCCCGGCGGGACAAGTTCGAGAGCCAGCTTCGATCACTGGCGGCTGCCGGCATTCGCGACGGCAGCATCGCACCCTGCAATCCCAAGCTGGCTGTTTTTTCAGCCTTGGGCGCGATTAATTGGGTGCAGAAGTGGTACGTGCCCGGCGGTGCCTGGAGCGGGGAGCAGATTGCCGTCGCCATGCTCGCGATGATTGAGCGCATGTTGTCGGCCCGGCCGGTGCCTGCGCTCAACGTCGATCCTGCGTTAGAGCCGGTGACGTCATACCCCCGTGCGGCGCTCACCCCCAGCCTGGTGGATGAGCCATGATTCGCGTGATTTCAAAAACTGACTCATCGGTCGGCGGCCTGACTGTGTAAACGTTTAAATGAACAAAACGTCAGATTATCTAAGCTTCGCTCCATCGAACTGTGAAGTGGTCGGTTACGCCGGCCTTCCGGGCGCTCGCGAAGATGGTCACGACTGGCGTTTTTATTCCAACGGGAGAAGGCATGAACTTTGATCTGAGCGATGACCAGAAACGCCTGCAGGAACTGGTCGCCGATTTTGCGCGGGCTGAGGTGGCGCCGGTGGCTGAAGAGCTTGACCGTAAAGGCGAATTTCCCACCGAGCTGTTTCACAAAGTCGGGCAGGTTGGCATCACCTCAATCCCGTTTGCCCCTGAGTACGGAGGCATGGGCCTGGGTACGTTGGACATGGCGCTGGCCATCGAACAATTGGCCAAGGCAGACCAGACACTCGCGGTGACGACCATGGTGAGTGTGGCGGCTGGGCTGATCCTGCAGCGCTTCGGTACGGCCGAACAGAAAGCCAGGTATCTGCCGGGCATCGTTCGCGGTGAAACGCTGGGCGCACTGGCCGGCACCGAACCTCAGGCGGGATCCGATACCGCAGCCTTTACAACCCGCGCCCGGCAGACGCCGAAGGGTTGGGTCATCAACGGGCAAAAAGCCTACATCACCAATGCGGGAACGGACATCTCATCGTTTGCGCTGACCCTGGCGATCACCTCACCGCCCGACAGTGAGCGCAAGGCCTTTACCCTGTTTGTCGTGCCGAAGGGCGCCAAGGGCTACTCCCAGGGCGAACCTTATCGGAAGCTGGGCTGGCGCTCGGGTGACACGCGCCCCCTTTACTTTGATGATTGCGAAATCGGTGCTGATGAAATCCTCGGACGCGAAGGCGAGGGTAGGCATCTGCTGCACAAGGGGTATCAGCAGGCTCGGGCGTTTCTTGCGGCCTGTTCGGTCGGCCTTGCCAGTGCCGCGCTTGAGCATTCGGTCAGCTATGCCAAAGAGCGAAAGGCGTTTGGTGGTCCTATCGGGCGACTTCAGCTGATTCAGGAGCAGATCGCGCAGATGGCTGTCAAAGTCGACGCAGCGCGTCTGCTCACGTATCGCGCGGCCTGGTTGGGTGACGAAGGTCGCGTCACCATGAAGGAGTTGTCCATGGCCAAGTACTATGCCTGCGAGATCGGCAATGAGGTGGCCAGCCAGGCGATCCAGGTGCATGGTGGCTGGGGCTATATGGACGATTGCCCGGTGTCGCGTTACTACCGCGATAACCGCATCTGCACGATTGGCGATGGCAGCAGCCAGATTCAATTACTGCTGATCGCGCGCGACCTCGGTCTTGAAGTTCAGTTCGGATAGAACGTGGGCCGCATCATGATCCGCAACTTGCAGGCGGCTGTTGATCTGGCCTTACCGCTGAATCGGAGGCTATCGTGAGCAAGGTCTGGATTGAATCGGCCGCAGTGCGCCTGACTCAACCCGAGTCGGGCCTGTGGCTGCTCGAAATGATTCGCGCGGCTGAAATGAATACGCTGACCCTGGAGTTGCTTGAGGGGCTGGCTCAGTCGATTGACATCTGCCGACGAGAACGGGCGCGTGTGCTGGTGATCACCGGAGTCGGGCGCGCCTTTTGCTGCGGTGCTCATCTGCGCTACTTCGCGGGTGAAGAGGCTAACCTGACCAGCCCGCTGACCGCTCGGGACGACTATTTATGTCGGATTGGCGAGATCTACAACCGACTCGAAGAGAGCGCATTCATCACCATCGCCGCGATCAACGGCTTCGCCCTGGGCGGGGGCTTTGAACTGGCCTTGTCGTGCGATCTCCGGGTGGTCGCACAAACAGCCCGCGTCGGTTTGCCTGAGACCAAGCTCGGAGCGGTCGCGGGTGCAGGCGGTGTTCAAAAGCTTATTCGTCACGTGGGTCGCTCGCTTGCACTTGAGTGGATCTTGCTGGCCCGTCACATTGACGCTGAAACGCTTGAGCGTCACGGTTTGGTCGCAGCCGTCGTGCCGGCGCAAGAAGTAGTGCAGTCGGCGATGGCGCTGGCGCGCGAGTTGCGCGATCTCGGCCGGCACGCTCTCACTCAGTCAAAGGCTGTCATTTACGCCAGCGAAGACGCTGACCTGCGCACCGCACACCGTTTCGGTATTGATGCGTTGAGCCTGCTAGTGGGGTCTGATGAGTGGCGCGAAGGAATGAGCGCGTTTCTTGAAAAGCGCAAGCCGCGCTTTGCCGAGATGTAATCATGGCTGAAATCATCCTGCAGGCGCGAGATCTCTCCCTGTCTTTCGGGGCGATACACGCGTTGCAGGATGTGAGCTTTGCACTTCATCCGCGAGAGCTGCTGTCCATCATCGGCCCGAACGGAGCCGGCAAATCCAGCCTGCTCAATTGTCTGTGCGGCTTTTATAGACCCCATCGCGGTCGCGTTGAGTTCATGGGGCGCGATGTGACGCGGCTGCCTCCTCATCGCTACGCACAGATGGGTATGGCCCGCACATTTCAGGGACTGCAAACCTACCCCAGCATGACGGTGCGCGAGAACATCCTCAGCGGCTTTCACGCCCACATGCGCAGTGGTCTGTGGTCTGCGCTGGCTTACTGGGGGCGTGCCAGTCGTGAGGAAGACCGTTTTACAGAAGAGGCCGAGGGCATCATTGAATTTCTTGAGCTCGAAGAGCTCAGGCATGCACGGGTAGCCGAGCTGCCCTATGGCCTGCGTAAGCGGGTCGATCTTGGTCGTGCGCTTGCGGTGCGACCCAAGGTGCTGGTCATGGATGAGCCCATGGCCGGCATGAACCCGGAAGAAAAATCTGATCTCGCCCGCTATATTCTTGATATCCGAGAGGGGCGCGGCATTGCCGTCATTCTGGTCGAGCACGATATGGATGTCGTCATGGACATCTCTGATCGCATTGTGGTCATGGAATGGGGCCGTACGATCGCGGATGGCACTCCGGATGCCATTCGAAACGACCCGCGTGTCATCAGTGCCTATCTGGGGGTCGAGTCATGAGCGATTCAGGCCAGCTGATGCTGTCCGGTCGGGCTGGGACCGATTCCCGCGCGTCGGGCGGTCAGACTTTGCCGCGTTTGTTGCTCGCTCAGGCCAAGCGGTACGGTGACCGTCCCTTTGTTCGCATGAAGCGTCATGGTGTCTGGCAGTCCATCAGTTGGTCGCGGTTTGCCGAGCAAGTGCTGATGCTGGCCCAGGCCTTGCGCGGGCGCGGGGTAGGGGCGGGCGATGTACTGGCGGTTATCAGCGAGAATTTGCCCGAGTCATACCTGATTGAGTACGCTGCCCAGTGCGCGGGCGCCGCTGTCACGTGTCTTTACCC
Source organism: Burkholderiaceae bacterium (assembly GCA_044359405.1). Taxonomy (GTDB): domain Bacteria; phylum Pseudomonadota; class Gammaproteobacteria; order Burkholderiales; family Burkholderiaceae_E; genus SYIM01. Next base: position 8,718 of record JBIKMC010000047.1, on the reverse strand, counting down.
CGACGCGTCGGCCGAAGAGCTGCAGTACATCGTCGAGCACTGTGGAGCCCGACTCATCTTCGCGCAGGATCAGGAGCAGGTCGATAAGGTGCTGGCGATGGATGCTGATCGCTCGCGCGTGGACGGCATCGTTTACCTGGAAGACCGTGGGCTTTGGGACTACCGCGACGAACGCCTGATCTCTTTGCCGCAGCTGATGCAGTCCGGCGCTGATCTGCCTGAGGCGGAACGTACGGCGCTCAGAGATGGCATCGCCTCTACGCCTGATTCTGCAATTGCTGCACTGTGCTACACCTCCGGTACGACTGGCAAACCCAAGGGTGTCGTTCTCACGCATCGATATCTACTCGACAGTGCCTATCGACTGGTATCCAGCTTCGAGATGCCGCAGCACATCGATTACCTCAGCTACATTTCGCCGGCCTGGGCTGCCGAGCAAATCACCGGTCTTGGTCTGTCGCTGCTGGCGCCCTCGGTGGTGCATTTCAGCGAGAAGGCTGAGACCGTTCAGGCTGATCTGCGCGAGATTGGTCCGCAGTTTCTGCTGTTCACGCCGCGCCAGTGGGAGATGATGGCTTCGGGCGTGGCGGGCGCCATGTTGGATGCCAAGCCTTGGCGTCGAGCGCTGGTTGATTGGGCCACGAGTGCGGGGGAGCGCGGTGGGTGGAAAGCCTGGCTAGCTGATCGCCTGGCCTTACGGGCGGTGCGCGACAATCTGGGCCTCAAGCGTGCCGTGATCGCCTTGTCGGCGGGCTCGGGCATGTCGGCGGAGGTCTTCGAGCGTTTCCATGCACTGGGAGTGCCGCTGCGCAACCTCTACGGATCGACCGAATATGGTCTGGTCTCGGCTCACTGGGGCGGAAACTTTGATCCGGCTACGCTCGGACGTCTGCTGCAGGTTGATGCCAGCGTGGGTGAACCGCTGCAGGCGCGAGTGACCGCTTCGGGTGAACTCCAGCTGCGAGGGGCCAGTGGCTTCGGTGGTTACTACCGGGATGAGGCTGCCACCCAGGCCGCTATGGAGGACGGCTGGTTTCGAACGGGGGACGCCATTCGCGTTCACCAGGGGGAGCAGATCGTCTTCATGGATCGTGTCAAGGATCTTAGGCAGCTCAGTAACGGTCGTGCCTTTCCGCCGCAATACATCGAGAATCAGTTGCGAGCATCGCCCTATATCCGGGACGCGATCGCAATTGGCGATGCGACCAGACCCTTCGTCACCGTACTGGTCAATATCGATCAGGGAATCGTGGGTCGACATGCCGAGCGAATCGGTCTGGCCTGGAGCACTTTCGCTGATCTGAGCCAGATGCCGCAAGTGCATGAACTGATTGCCGGGGCGCTGCGGCGTATCAATGACATGCTTGAGCCACATGCACGGGTGATTCGCTTCGCGGCCTTCCCCAAGGAGCTTGATGCGGACGATTCCGAGCTCACCCGCTCGCGCAAACTGCGTCGCGAGGTGATCGAGACCCGCTATGCGCCGGTGATTGATGCAATGTATGAGGGGCGCGCGGGCTGCCCGGTGGAGGTACTGGTGAAGTATCAGGACGGCACCCAGGCGCGCATCCGGCAGGATGTGCGCATCACGGCGGTAGGTGAGTGACATGGACCTGCTTCAGATCATCGTCAATGGTTCCCTGACCGGACTGGTGTACGCGATCGTCGCCTTGTCCTTTGTTGTGATTTACCGGGCTTCGCGAATCGTGAACCTGGCGCAGGGCCATGTGATCATGGTGAGCGCTTTTTTTGTCTGGTTCTTTGCGCTGAACCTTCAATGGTCAATCTGGCTGGCACTGCCTGCATCGCTGGTTGCAGGCGTCATGCTGGGTACGGCCATTGAGCGGCTTATTTTTCGCAGATTGATTGGCCAGCCCGTGTTTAGCGTGGTCATGGCCAGCATCGGTCTGCTGATTTTGCTTCAGGGCCTTGCGCAGCTGATTTTCGGTGCCCAGACTCGGCCGTTTCCACAGATATTTCCCGAGGGCGCCTGGCGCATCGGCCCCTTGTTGATTAACAAGGGGCTGCTCATCGGTGCGGTACTGACCTTGGTGGTCACCGAGATGCTCAACCGTTTCTTCACACAGACGGCTGCAGGCTTGCGCTTGGCTGCAGTTGCCGAAGACCATGTCACAGCCTTATCGCTAGGTATCTCGGTTAAAAACGCGACGGCGGTTGCCTGGGTTCTCGGCGTGACCTTGTCTTTGCTCGCGGCGGCTATTTATCTTTCGGGCAAGGTATTGGGTCTGCAGGCTGCTGAGATCGGTATGCGTGCGCTTCCAGTGGCACTGCTGGGCGGTCTCGAGAGCGTGCGTGGCGCAAGCCTGGCGGGCCTGATCATTGGCATTGGCGAAGCGCTGGCATCGAAATTTCTTGACCCGTTGACAGCGGGTGCCGCGTCCCTCATCTTTCCCTATGTGCTGATGGTGCTGGTGTTGCTGTTCAGACCGCAGGGCCTGTTCGGCTGGAAGAAAATCGAGAGGCTTTGACCGATATGCTGCCATCCGGTGTTTTTTTCCAGAGCTATGCGGCCGAGCGGGCTATCACGCGGACCGGACCTCAGCGCGCGAGCCTTGTGTTGTTTCTGGTGGTGCTGCTGGGGCTTGGCCAGTTCATGAGCGATTACTGGCTGGGCGTGATCACCCTGGGCGCGATTACGCTGGTGGCGGTGCTCGGCCTGCACATCACCACTGGCATGGCGGGCCTGCTCAATCTGGGTCAGTCGGCTTTCGTTGGCATTGGTGCCTTCGTCGCAGCCAGCCTGGCCGCGCAAGGTCTCGCCTGGTGGGTCACCATTCCGGCGGCCGCGCTGGCGTCGGGCCTGGTCAGCGTTGTGTTCGGATTGCCCGCGCTTCGCATCAAAGGCTTTTACCTTGCGCTGACCACTATCGCCGCGCAGATCATGTTTCCCATCGTCATGATCCGATTACCCGATAGCTGGTTCGGCGGTACCGCAGGTCTGGCGGTCGATCCCCCAACGGTGTTCGGGTTCATGATCGACACCCCGCGAGCCATGTATGTGTTTATCATGGTGTTTGCAGCCGTCTGCTACCTGGCCGCACTTAATGTCGCGCGTAGCCGCACCGGGCGCGCTTTCAGAGCTATTCACGACAACGATATTGCGGCCTCCGTCATGGGCGTGAATCTGCCGCTGACCAAGATCACGGCATTTTTTGCCGGTGCTTTGTTCGCAGGCGTCAGTGGCGCGCTGTACGCGTATTTTGTTCGTTATGTGTCGACCGAACAGTTCACCTTGTGGCTGTCGGTATGGTACGTCGGCATGCTGATTGTGGGCGGAATGCACAGCGCGCTCGGTGCCGTGCTGGGTGTAGCGGCCATCACGCTGCTTCACGAGGGCGTGCATCTGGTAGGAACCCAGGCGCTGGCCAGTCTGACTGGAGTCAGCGGAGGCACCATCTTCGCACTGACCAATGTCGTGCTGGGCGGAGTCATTGTTCTCATGTTGCTGGTCGAACCGCTGGGGCTAGCCCATCGCTGGGCCTTGCTCAAAGCGGCATATCGGATCTGGCCATACCCCAGGGGATGATTTTTCCCCATCACAACCACAGGGAGACAAGCGATGAAACTTAACCTCTGGCAAACCACGCGGCGTGCGCTTCTTGCGTCGGCCGTTGCGGGCTTCGTGCTGCCCGCGCAAGCGCAGATGAATACCTACACGGTATCGGTCTCGCTCGATTACACCGGACCCTTCGCGAATGTGATGGACAGCTGGTGGGCGGGTCAGCAGGCGGTGTTCGAGTGGTGGAACGAGACCCGGGGCAAGAATCTGGGCGTCAATCTGGTCATCAAGACCCATGACATGCGCTATGACCCCAGCGTGGTCGCTCGTACGTGGCCGCAGGTGCTTTCGTCGGACAAGCCCATCGTGTTCCTGGGCATGGGTACGCCTGATCTGGTCAGTCTGATGAAGCGTCTTCCCAATGACAAGGTACCCATGATCATGGGTACCGCCATGGTGGGTCCGCTGTGGACAGCCGACGGCTGGCACTTCTCATATCGACCCACTTATTCGCATGAGTTTGCTGGTCTGTTCGCCTACCTTCAGGAGCGACTGTCCGAAAAGCGGGCCATCCGTATCGGCACCGTGAGCACCCAGGGGCTGGCCGGCTACGTCGATCAGGTCAATGGTGTGGTGGCTCTGGCCAAGGCCTATCCCGATCGCTTCAGTGTGGTCAGCTCGCAGTGGGTGGATAACCAGCCCATCACAATCACCAGTCAGATTCAGGAAATGGCTAAGGCCAAGCCCGATGTGATTCTGGTGGGCACCAATACCGCGCAGGTCGTGGCTACCGCTAAAGCACTCAAGGAACTGGGCCTCAAGATTCCTATTGTCACCTCCTCGCATAACGGGTTGACTGAGGCGGCCAAAGCTATCCCCCTGGCTGATCTTGAGGGTTCGTACTCGGTGTTCGCGTTTGCCCCCTACAACGACCCGGCGGTGAAGGTGGCCGACATCTTCGCTAAATACAACAAGGTCAAGAACGGCACCTGGGGTATCACGGCCGCACAGACAGCAGGGCAGGCCCTGCTGGCCGTGGCTGCGGTTGAAAAGGCGGTGGCTGCGGTTGGCGCGGGTAAACTCAGCGGGCAGGCGATTTACGACGCACTGCTGTCCGGGCCGTATTCGGCAGACTACTTTCATGGCCTGATGCCAGCCATGCAGTTGCGCCGTGACGCGCCGTTCCCCACTGACAATCTGGCGGTCAAGGCCATGACCGTCAAGAATGGTCAGCTTGAAGCCGTCAGCAAAGACTGGATGGCGGTTCCGGCACTGGCCAAGTGGTAAGGGTTTAGCCGCATGCAGGCCTCGGCCGAATCCAGTGCTCGCGTCGCCTCGCCCGAGGCGACGCCCGCGCTCTCGCTGCGTAACGTCGACGTTGTGTTCGAAGGCGTCATCCAGGTCTTGAGAAGTCTCAGCCTGGATGTCGGCCAGGGCCAAATCGTCGCTCTCATGGGCGGCAATGGCGCAGGCAAGACCACCACGCTCAAAGCAATCTCTGGTCTGTTGGCGGCCGAGCGCGGTGAGGTGGTGGCAGGACAAGTCCTGATTGAGGGACAGAACCGTACCAATGCTGACCCTGGGCAGGTGGTTCGCGAGGGAACGATTCAGGTCATGGAGGGGCGTCGCGTTCTGCAGCACCTGACCGTCGAACAGAATTTACGGGTGGGTGCGCATTTTCGCAGCGACCGAGATGGAATTCGAGACGACCTGGAGCAGGTGCTCAGTTACTTCCCGGCGCTCAAGAATCTGCTCAACCGAACCGCAGGCTTTCTGTCGGGCGGTGAGATGCAGATGCTGCTGGTGGGCAGAGCGCTGATGGCACGGCCGCGCATCATGCTGTTTGATGAACCCTCCATGGGTCTTGCGCCGCGAATCGTTCACGAACTCTTTGAGCGAATTTCCGAGGTTTGCGAGCAGCGCCATATGTCAGTGCTGCTGGTTGAGCAGAACGTGCGCGCTGCGCTGCGCATTTCGCAGTACGGCTATGTCATGGAAAACGGGCGCATCATGCTGCACGGCTCCAGCGAAGAGCTGCGTAACAACGAAGATATTCGCGAGTTTTATCTGGGACTGGGTGCCTCGACCGGCGCGCGCAGCTACCGCGACGTCAAACACTACAAGCGGCGCAAACGCTGGTTGGGTTAACCGTCACTGGCCGTCGGTGCATCGTCGGCCTGAATCAACCGGCCAGAATTCGTTTCGCTAACGCCTGTCCGGTGGCCGCTGTGCCGAGTCGTCCGCCCACGTCAGCGGTGGTCTCGCCGGCACTGACCGCGGCGATGCAGGCCTGATCAATAGCACGTGAGGCCAGCGCCAGATCGTTACGGCCATGACGACGGGCCAACCAGGCCAACAGTTGTGCAGTCGACAGGATGAGGGCCATTGGATTGGCTGTGTCACGGCCTGCGATGTCGGGCGCGCTTCCATGAGCCGCCTGCGCCATCGCGTAGTGATGTCCGGCGTTGAGTGAGCCGCCCAGGCCCAGGCTACCCGAAAGCTCTGCCGTAAGGTCCGACAAAATATCGCCAAACATATTGGTGGTGGCGATGACATCAAAGCGCTGCGGTGCGCGCACGACGTGGGCCATCATGGCGTCGACCAAAAACTCATCCACGCGTACCTCGGGATAGTCGCGGGCTACGGCGTGACAGCACTCTAGAAACAGGCCGTCGCCCAGGCGCAGCACATTAGCCTTGTGAACCAGGCTGACCTGACGGCGACGCGTCATGGCCAAGTCGAAGGCTGATCGCGCCAGGCGCATGCAGCATTCACGGGTAATGCGGCGCAGTGACACCACCACGTCGCGGGTGATCAGCATCTCACTGCCACCCGACTCGATGTTTCGGTCAGCGTAAAAGCCTTCGGTATTTTCGCGTACGACCACCAGGTCAAATTCGCCGACCCTGCCGACCAGGCCTGGGTAGGTTCGCGCCGGACGAACATTGGCGAACAGATCGAGTGCCTTACGAAAAAAGCGCGAGGGATTGATTTCGCCGCGCGATTCATCCTGGAAATCGGCAGTGGCTGTGGGGCCCAGAATCAACCCATCTGCCGCCTTGACCTGTTCGAGCAGCTCTGGTCGGACCGTGGTGCCGTAGCGCTTCAGGCTGGCATGACCCGTGAGGTCGTGATGCAGTTTCAGGCCCAGCCCAAAGCGGCTGGAGACTGCCTCCAGGACTGAGACAGTCGCGTCGCTGATTTCAGGGCCTATGCCATCGCCGGCCAGTATGATGAGATTCATGAGTCAAGCAATTAAGGTTGAATAAAGCCCCAAGCGGAGCCAAAGCCATGAAAACACGATTGGTGATGATGCCTCATATTGATGCCCAGATTGATGATTGGGCGCCAGCCCTTGCGCGCCAGTTTCCCCAGCTGGACATTCAGATTGCCCGCTCCAGGGACGAGGCGCTTCAATATCTGCCTGGAAGCGAGGCTGTTTTCGGAATACTGGATGCGCAACTGCTGTCTGCCTGCGCGGACAGCCTGCGCTGGTTGCAGTCGCCTCAGGCTGCTCCGCCACCCGGCTTTTATTTCCAGGAACTCATTTCGCACCCTGTTGAGGTCACTAATTTTCGGGGCATCTATAACGATCATGTCGCCATTCACGCGGTCGCCATGCTGCTGGCACTTGCCCGCAACCTGCATACGTATGTGCGTCAACAGACTCAGGCTCAGTGGGTGCGGCACCTGGAGGACGAGGCTATTTTGAATCTGCCTCAAAGTCGGGCGCTGATCATTGGCGTAGGGGGCATCGGTGCCGAGGTTGGTCGGCAACTGGCGGCGTTTGGTGTTGAGGTCATTGGGGTCGATCCTCGCGTCACTACGCCTCCGAGTGGTTTCGCCGCGATGCATTCGCCTGAGGCGCTTGATGATCTGTTGCCCCATGCACATTCGGTGGTCATGACCCTGCCGCATACGCCGCTCAGCGAGGGCATGATCGACAGCGTCCGGCTAGCGCGCTTTCGTCGCGGGGCCTACCTGGTCAACATCGGACGCGGTCCCACGGTCGTGCTGGATGCCGTGGTACGGGCGCTGGATGATGGTCAGCTGGCGGGTGTCGCACTGGATGTATTCGAGATCGAGCCTCTGCCCGCCGCTCATCCACTCTGGCGACATCCCCGTGCCTTACTCACGCCGCACGTTGCGGTGGTGGGGCCACACATCATGCAGCGTCGTTTCGACGTGTTGTCAGATAACGTGCGCCGCTTTTTGTCGGGTGAACCGCTTCGCAATCGCGTGGACAAAGCACTTTGGTACTAGTGCGTCGATGAGCGTGCGCAACGGCGGCCAGCGATGACTAGCGGCCCAGTGCCAGCTTGACACTGAAGGCAATCAGCAGGGACCCCGCGAGCCGGTTCATCCAGAGCGCCAGGCCGGGTTTGCCCCGTAGCCGGTTTGAAAGGCCGTCGGCAAGCCCGCAAACCACCAGTCCGTACAGGAAGGTGAGGGCAGCTGCCGTGGCGGCCATCACGCTGAAGGTGAGCAGTCCGCGATGCCCCTTGGGGTCTATGAAAAGCGGGAAGAAGGCCATGTAAAACACGATGGCCTTGGGATTGAGCAGGGTGATGAAGAAAGATTGTCGGAAATATTGACCCACTGGAATGTCAATAACCGCGGCCTCTCCGGCCTTGGCCATCACCATTTTCAGGCCCAGCCAGGCTAGATACGCGGCTCCCAGCCACTGCAGCGCGGAGAAGACCGCAGGCAGATTCAGCAACAGGGTGGCGAGTCCGGCCACCGCCGCCCAGATCAGCACCTGATCGCCGGCCATGACGCCCAGCGTAGCCGCCATGCCGCCGCGCAGGCCGCCCTTGGCCGTGGACGAGAGCAGTGCCAGATTGCCGGGGCCGGGAATGGCCAGAAATACCAGCACCGCCACCAGGTAGGCGGGGTAGTCAGTGATGCCGAACATCGAGGCAAACCTTTGGGCGAGTGTTGGAAGCGGGCAGTGAAATCGAGACCGTAAATCGAAGGGTTGAGGCGGGGCGTCGGAGCAGACCGGACCTCTCCGGCAGTTTACCGGTGTGGCCGTTTAAGTAGCCTGCGCTTGACCTGGCGGTCGTGTCTTGGCAGCCTGCGCGTTGGTGTAAGTCAAATTCAGGAATCAATTGTCATGGGAAGAGTCGCGCTGGCTGCCAAGATCACGCACGTGCCTTCGATGTATCTCAGTGAATTCGACGGGCCGCGCAAGGGAA
>JBIKMC010000262.1:0-4970 GCA_044359405.1 Burkholderiaceae bacterium | reverse complement strand
CAAATGGCGGCCCAGACAGGTCTTCGCACCGATCTGGCGACTCAAGCAGCCGGTGTTTATCAGGCCGCGATCGCAGTCGGAAAAGGTTCGCAGTTCGTGCCTACCCTGGCCAGTATTCTCGCGTCAGTGGTCGATGGCAAGACGCGCGAACTGCCGCTGAGATAGCCACGTCAACCGAGCCAATGTCATGACTGAATCGTTTGTCGCAAGCCCCCACGCTGACAGCCCCTTCAACCGACTGGTGCGGGAGTTCGCACAGAAAGCCGGGTTTCCCGCCAACGAAATCGAACAGTCCGATGGGGTCGAATTTGAGTCAGACGGCTTTACCGCACGATTGATCGCCCATCCCACCGATAGCGCTTTGATGGTCGTCGAAGTCGATGTTGCCGAGGCCGATCCGGACGAAATCATTCAGCGCGAGAACGCATGGCTTCTTCATCAGATCAACCACGCAGCCCGCTTTGAACACGGCTGGATCGCCCACATCGACGAAACCAATGTTCTGATGATCTCCCTCTTCCAGGTCATCCCGGGTAGCACACCCGAGCTTATCGAACAGTTGCTGGCAGATGGAATCGATCGCGCTCAGGCGCTGGCCAGCCTGTGGCTGACCGACAGGCAGTCAGAGCCGGCGTCTACCCCAGACCCTGCGCCACCCAGTCTCATCCGGGGGTGAATACCAGCGATTGAGCGTCCGGGTTGCGCCGCAACCAGGTCTGCACATACGAGCACTGGGGCACTACACGCAACTGATTCGCGCGTGCATGATCGAAAGCGGATCGAACCAGTTTCGAGGCAATGCCACGTCCCTCAAGCGCTCGCGGCACACCCGTATGGTGAATCACCATCACATCGCCGCTTCTGCGGTAATCAGCGCTGCATAGCAACCCGTCAACGTAGCACTCGAATCGCTGAGCAGGCTCATTGTGCTCAATCGACAGACTCTGCGAATCGTCCATGGCTGCTCCTCATGCTTGGCGTTCAATGAGGGCAACAGCCTGAGCCGAAATCCCCTCGCCGCGCCCTTCGAATCCCAATCGCTCCGTGGTCTTGGCCTTGAGATTGATGGCCGTAACCGGAACTGTGAGGGCTTGCGCAAGGCGCTGGGTCATTGCATCAATCCAGGGCGCGAGGCGCGGCGCCTGAGCCACCACCGTGGCATCGATATTGCCCAACTCATAGCCGGCCTCGCGCACCCGATTCATGGCTGTGCGAAGCAGGACCAGACTGTCGGCCCCTGAATGCGACGGATCTGTGTCGGGAAAGTGTCGCCCGATATCGCCCAAGCCTGCAGCCCCGAGAAGCGCGTCTGTCACTGCATGCGCCAGCACATCAGCGTCAGAGTGACCGAGCAAACCCTGAGCATAGGGAATATCGACGCCGCCAAGAATCAGCCTTCTGCCGGGCACGAGTGCATGAACGTCATAGCCCTGTCCCACTCGAATATTCATACATCATCTCCTCGGGAAAGCAGGGCCCGCATCATGTCGAGATCATCGCCGGTCGTTACCTTGAAATTACGCCGCTCGCCCAACACCAATCGAACCTCAATACCGGCTGCCTCAAGCGCCGAGGCCTCGTCGGTGACCTCGGCAAAGCGCTCGAGCGAATTTTGCAGGACGCCGGCACGCCCAAGCTGCGGCGTCTGCGCAAGCCACAAGCCATCCCGTGACAGAGTCGCCGACACCCGCGGTCGGGACGACGAAGTCTGCTGCTCGCGTTTGACCGTATCGGCTACAGGCAATGCCAGAAGCGCGCCGCCCTCATATTCCAAGACCGCATCGCGCAGACGCTCGAGCGCTGCAAGGCTCAGACCCGGGCGCGCGGCATCGTGCACGATGATCCAGTCATCCTCTCGCGAATCAATTGCCTGATTGATAAAGCGGACCCCGGCCAACACCGAATCGCGCCGAGTCAACCCGCCCTGCGCGAGCACCCGCACTCGATCAAGGCCCGAGAATAATGATGCGGCCACCGCATCGTCTGGGGCAACCACTACGACGACAGACTCGATCCAGTCAGCCTGCAACAGAGCCCTCACTGAACGCTCGATCATCGTCAGCGCGCCCAGCTGCAAATACTGCTTGGGCACAGCAGCGCCCAGACGGGATCCGCTTCCACCCGCGGGCATCACGGCTTTAAATCGGGGCAGGTACTGGCTCATTGGTAGAATTTTACGTGCTTCTCGATTCCACTACCCTGCTCAGAAACGCCATCGAGTCTCTGCCGAGCCCCCGACCGGGGTCGGTGTTCTCGCTGCCGTCTTGTCACGGCTCGTCCGACTCCCTCCTGCTGGCCCTGTTGGCCAGCCGGGAGCGTGCCCTTGCAAGACCCATTTTGCTCGTTACCGCCGCTGCAGCCGACGCACCCCGCCTGCGCGATGAGCTTGCCTGGCTGGCACCTCAGCTGCGTTGTGCCCTGCTACCCGACTGGGAAACACTTCCGTACGATGCCTTTTCTCCGCATGATGATCTGATTTCCGAACGGCTTGCCAGCCTTCACGCCATGCAGGCCGCCGAGTGCGATGTCCTGGTCAGTGCTGTCACCACGGTTCTACACCGGCTCGCCCCGCCGTCGTTCGTGGCGGGTCGCAGCTTCCGCTTCAAGAAAGGACAAAAGCTCGACGAGCATCGATTACGTGCCCAGCTGAGTGCGGCGGGCTACGAGCATGTATCGCAGGTGGTTCACCCGGGCGAGTATTGCGTACGGGGTGGCCTCATCGACCTCTACCCCATGGGGTCGGCGATGCCCTACCGCCTCGACCTTTTCGGCGAAGAGCTTGAATCGATCAGAACGTTCGACCCTGACACTCAGCGCAGCGTCTACCCGGTGAACGAGATCCGCCTTCTGCCAGGGCGCGAATTTCCGATCGATGAAGCCGCCCGAAACAGCTTCCGCTCGCGCTGGCGCGAACGATTCGAGGGGGACCCTTCCCGCAGCGCCATTTACCGGGATGTCGGCAACGGCCTCGCCCCAGCTGGCATCGAATACTGGTTACCGCTTTTTCATGATCAGACGGCCGACGTTTTCGATTACCTGGGCGAGCAGGCCCTGGTCATCACCCACGGCGACGTGGCAGAGGCTGGCCGTCGCTTCGCGGATGATGTCGTGCAACGACACCGCTTCCTGGCGCATGATGTCGAGCGACCGCTGCTGCGACCCGACGAGCTGTTCATAGCCGTCGACAGCTTCTTCGCCAAGGCCAAGACACTCGGCCGCTGGTCGCTGGGACGTCATGACAGCGCACCCGACACTGAAAAAGCGAGCATCTTCAGTAAACCGTTGCCAGAGCTTGCCATCAATCGACGGGCCGACCGGCCGCTGGCTCGACTTGAGCAGTTCCTTGATTCGAACGCTGCGCGCACGCTGGTCATCGCTGAGTCGGCGGGACGTCGCGAAACACTGTCTGATCTGTTCCGCGACAATCAGCTATCGATTCCAACGCTCGACTCATGGGACGCATTCCTTGGTAGCGATGTAGCCTGCGCACTCACCGTCGGCCCTCTTCAAGACGGTTTTTCTCTCGATCAGGCGGGCATTTCCCTGATCACCGAGGCCGAGCTTTTCGCCGGCACCGTTCGTCGCACCCGGCGGGGTTCGCGAGAATCGCAAAGCAATATCGACGCGATGATCCGCGACCTCGCCGAGCTCAAGCCTGGCGACCCCGTGGTTCATGTTCAGCATGGAATCGGTCGCTACCAGGGGCTGGTCAACATGGACCTCGGCGATGGCCCCACCGAATTTTTGCATCTCGTCTATGCCGGCGACACCACACTGTATGTGCCGGTCGCCCAGCTTCATGTCATTGGCCGATACAGCGGCGCCAACCCTGAAGAAGCCCCCCTGCACCGGCTCGGCTCCGAGCAATGGGAGAAGGCGCGGCGGCGTGCTGCGCGTCACGCGCGCGACGCCGCTGCCGAATTGCTCAACCTGTACGCACGTCGGGCCGCTCGCAACGGGCACTCGTTTCAGTTCAAGTCCAATGACTACGAGGCCTTCGCGGATGGATTCGGCTTCGAAGAAACACCCGACCAGCTCGGGGCGATTCACGCCGTGGTGCAGGACATGGTGTCGGGTCGTCCGATGGACCGCCTCGTCTGCGGCGATGTCGGCTTTGGCAAGACCGAAGTAGCCCTGCGAGCCGCTTTCATTGCCGTCGCCGACGGTAAACAGGTGGCCGTACTGTGCCCGACCACGCTGCTGGCTGAGCAGCATTTTCAGACCTTTTCGGATCGCTTCGCCAACTTTCCGGTACGCTTGGCCGAACTGTCGCGCTTTCGGTCAAGCAAAGAGACCAAGGCCGCGATTGAAGGCATCGCAGCGGGTCAGATCGACATCGTCATCGGCACCCACAAACTGCTGTCGCCTGAACTCTCGTTCAAAAACCTGGGTTTGGTTGTGATCGACGAAGAGCATCGTTTTGGGGTCCGACAGAAAGAGGCTCTGAAGGCCCTGCGCGCCGAGGTTGACATACTCACCCTGACGGCGACTCCGATTCCACGCACCCTGGCCATGAGCCTTGAGGGCATACGCGACTTTTCGGTGATCGCAACCGCGCCCCAGAAGCGGCTCGCTATTCGAACCTTCGTGCGCCGCGAGTCAGACGCAACGATCCGCGAGGCGCTCCTGCGTGAGCTCAAGCGCGGTGGTCAGGCGTATTTTTTGCACAACGAAGTTGAAACCATTGAGAACCGGCGAGCGCGTCTGACCGAATTGGTGCCCGAAGCACGGATCGCAATCGCGCATGGTCAGATGCCCGAGCGCGAGCTCGAGCGCGTCATGCGCGACTTTCATCAGCAGCGCTTCAACGTGCTCCTGTGCACCACCATCATCGAGACCGGCATTGATGTTCCCAGCGCCAACACCATCGTGATTCACCGCGCCGACCGCTTTGGTCTTGCGCAGCTGCATCAATTGCGTGGCAGTGTCGGACGCTCCCATCATCAGGCCTATGCGTATCTGATGATTCC
>JBIKMC010000046.1:0-16547 GCA_044359405.1 Burkholderiaceae bacterium | reverse complement strand
TGACCCATTTGAGCTCAGCATCAACGACGGTTTGCTGGTTGAGATCAGCGTCAAGATCACCGCCCCCAGATTCAAGCGCAAGGGTGAGCTGGAATGACGCGGTGGAATCGCCTTGAACAACGGGCCCGAGGCGCAACGCAGTGTATTGCCCCTCTTGAATTCCCAAAATGCGCGCTACATTGCCGAGACTGGGTACCTGAAGATCGGCCACCGTGGCTGTGTCTGTGCTGGCCAGCCAAGCAGGTTTGATCTCGATACTGGCATGCACTGCATCGACGGTCTGACCGTTCGATTCAAAACGAAGCGTCCCGGTCAGGGTGGTGGGAGCACCCGTAAAGCTGATCGCCCTCGGCGCGTTGAAGAAACTATTCAACCCTGCAACGGTTCCGGACAGCTTGAGGGCGCCCGTCGTGTCGATGAATTCATCGATGCCAAACTGTTCGGCGCGCAGTTGGTTGGCGGCGATTTTTACGCCTGCAGCCTGGGCGCTGAGCTTCACCTCCACCGCTGTCGAATCCGGCAAGCCCGTGATGAATGCTGTCGCATTGCTGGGCACAAGACTCAGCGCACCCGACAGCGGGCGGGCATCACCCAAAATCGAGGAATCAGCCGTATCGAGGCGCAGGGTCTGAACCGCATTGAGCGACGGGCGGATCACCGTGATATCGGACGAAGCAGCCGCGTCTATCACATAGCCTTCGGGAGCCTCGACAGTCAGGGTAACCGTATCGCTGGCGGTCGAGTAGGGCGACAGGAAACGCGATGGAATCACCGTCTCGATCACGCCATCGGGACGCTCCCAGCCGAGCTGCAGCCCTCGGCCATTACCTGCATCAACCGCAGCATCGAAGTGTCGAATGTCGAGCAATACACGCTCACCCGCCGTGAAGGCAGTAGCTGCCGATTCAGCAGGCTGTGCGTTGGCTCCGCCGTAGGTCTGGCTGACGGCAAGGGTTGCCGACGAAGCTGAAGGCGGCTGCAGATAAAGCGCTGCCGCACCATTGCTCAGTAGACGCAGTTTGTAGTTGCCCGTCGTCGGTACCGTGAGGTAGGTGCGCAAACGCTGCAGTTCCGCCACGCTACCGTCATCGCCCGCGCTGAACGGCGCAAGGCTAGCCTGCGCGACACGCCCGCTGTAGGCCGGTGAGCCCAGGCTTGCCGGCAGGGTATCGAGGCTGGCCAGCACAGCCGCCGAGTCGGCAAAGGACCACCCCATGTCCGGGTTGTCGTCCGGATCGTTGACAAGACCAGGGAAACTGCCGCGCCAGCGCTCGAGACTCAAACCACCAAAGACCGGGAAGTTGATGAGGGTGCTGGCGCCTGCGGTTACATTGAGCGACTCAGGCGTGGACAGGGGTTCAGCAAAAACCGTCGGGACGACCGTCTGACCCAGATCGGTAAGCTCGATGGGCAGAATCGCACCGGCTTTGACGCCCGTCGTCTGCGTCATGATGCTGGGCGGTAGGGGCGGCGTTACCGTCGGATCGCCAAGCAGCTGATCAACCGAAAGCTCGTCGACCTCAATGGTCAGCGTCGCATTGGCCGTACCGGCCTTGTAGCGCAACCAGGTGCTGGAACCCAGCAGCTGGTTTACAAGATTCGGTGTGCCTTCAATGACGACGCTGAGCTTGTCGTCTGCCAGCGCGTAGCTGAACAGATTGCCGGGACCAGCCCCGTCAGCCAACGAGATCTCGCCAGCGCTCACGGTGAGCTTCACGCGCACACCTTCGGCCGCACTCGAGACGAGCGGTGCGGGCACGCGCAGCGCAATCTGCTGATTGCTCTTGAGCTTGTACAGCTGGGGTACCGTGAGACCCAGCGGCGTTGGGCTTGTGGCCTCTGTAGCCACATGCTCTTGTATGGCAAACGTGGTACCGGCCGTTCGTTTGCCTGCCGATAGCGACAAGCTGGCGCTAACCGATGTGTTGACGGCGTCAGCCGTGAAGCGCACCCACCCAGCGTTTGCAAGATAGGCGTTCAGCGCGTCCACAGAGCCCGAGAGGACCAGTCGACGCCCATTGTTTTCAACCGCCGCGGTCACCGCACCCGCGACGCTGGTTTGACTGGTGGCTGTGAACTGTCCGGAGCTTGCCTCAAAGGTGAGGGTTCCCGTGCCCCAGTCATAATTGCCGGTGGCTGCAATCGGCGTGGACCGGAACAGCAGGTCTGATGCCTGATTTACGACGATGGGCTGGGCCGCCTGAAGCCGCAGATTGGGCGACTTGTTCAGCGAGGTGGCGTTGAAAGTCTTCAGCTGCAAGAGCGTCTGAGCGCGTCCCACCGAGGTGACCGCCTCAATCGCGAGCGTCTGATCGGACTGGATACCCGAGAAACGCAGTCCGCCGGTCGTGGCCAGGTATGCATTCAGGTCCGATGCAGTTCCGGTCAGCGTGACACTCGCACCCGAGCCTGTGGCAGTAACGCCGTTGCCGTTACCCGCACTGAGACTGCCTGCAGGAACGCTGAAATTGAGGATTACCGATCCATTGCCAGGCGTCAGCACGTAAGCCGGGAAGACCAGATCGTTGTCAGCGCCCGCGAAGATTTCGAAGAATTGCGGTACCCGCAAGGTCGGCGCCGATTCGAACGCCGTGACACCGCCGCCCAGAGCAGGTCCAGGGACCGCGGCCGCCACGTTGCCACCAACGCCTGTTGCCACGGTGTTGGCGACATCGGGATCGGTAGCGCCGGACAGTTGCACCTCGAGCAGATCAAATCCGCCTGGATTCAACCAGCCCGGTCCTTCAGGCGAGATGGTTACAGTTTGAATCGCGAACGCGTCAGCCTCGTTGCGTGTGCCCACCAGCGTGATCACACTGCCATCGAGACCCACCGATGCGATACCGTCGAGATTGGCCGCCCGAAGCGCCTGGGCCGCCTGCGCGGCAACGGTCGCAGCCAGCATGCCGTCGACGAAGTTGATTCGGGTCGGCACCGAAACCGGCTGACCCTGAACGGTGAGGTTGATGCTGAGGTCGAAACTGCCCGACAAGCCCTGGGGAGAGCCGATTGCGAGCGTCCAAACCGTGGGCTCATAGGCAAGGCCGCCATTCGTACCATTGCCAGCCTGGACCTTGACTGCGGTGGTGGAAAGCGTCTGCCCAACCGACAAGGGCGCGCCCGGCGCGTGCAGCCTGCCATTGTTGGAGCCCGTGCCGTCGGCTGTGGTCGTGCGGTAGAAGTGCAGCTTGCCGCCCGTTCCGCTGGTGCCCGCGACAAGATCGGCGCCCGCATCCGCGGCCGCGCCGGAGATCTCGGTAATGACCGGATTGAAGGCAGAACCGATAGGCGCCGACAGCGACAAGTACAGATCGGCACCCGCGCGCACCTGTCCTACACGAATGAACTCGCCTGCGGCGTCAAGCGAAAGATCGGCACCTGAGGCGGCATCGTTCACGGTCAGCGTGTCGCCAGCCGAGGCCACCAGCACCCCACCTGCAAGCGCGGAATCCATCTGCAGGTCACCAGCCGCCGACAGACGCACGTCACCCGGCACCGCCGAAGGCGTATCACCCGCAGCGCCGGCGCGAGTGATGATGACCGAACCGATATCGTCGATGCGGATCGAACCCGAACCACTACCAAGTGAAGCTGTCGCAGCCGACAGCGTCGCGCTGATCGAGTCGGCATCAGTGCGCATCCGCAGGTCTGTTCCGGCTTTTGCATCAATGGTGGTGGCCGTGACCAGCCCTGTTCCTGCCACCGTCAGCGCACCACCGACACCGGTCTCGAGGTTGATCGTGCCGGATGCCGCCGTGATGTCAGCTGCGCCCAGCGACAGACCGCCGGCAGCGCGCAGGGTGAGCGTGCGGACACCGGTGGCACCATCACCCGCGACCAGTTGGCCGCCCGCAATGCGCAACGCGGCGCTGCCGCGATCAACCGTAAGGTTGCCAGCCGCCTTCAGAATCAGCTCGTCGGCTTCGGGCATCACAGCCGTCGTGCCGATGCTGAGGTCACCAGCGGTTTCAAGTCTGAAGCGGGATAGGCGATCGCCCGTGGGAAGCGTACCAAGCGCCCAGGCTGAGGCTCCGAGATCGAGCGCTGTAACGGCACTGCTGCCTTTTCGAATCAGCGTCAGTGCGTCGTCCGCACGAAGATCAAGCGCCTGATCAGAGGGCAGATCAGCGGTCAGGCTGATCGAACCGCCACTGCGCATGACGAGCGCGCTGGTGCCCAGCGTCGCCGTCCCCAGGTCGAACGCGAATGACCCGGAAGCGCGCAATTCGGTCCGTCGAGACCCGGTAAAGAGCCGGGTGCTGCTGAGCGCACCGGCCGCAATCACCGTCAGTTCGCCCAGCGAACCCGACAGCGCTGCCACCGCATCATTGCCGGACAAGGCGAGCGCATCGCCACTCTCGAGCACCACGGCCGCATCGGCTGCGGCGCGAACGCGGGTCGCCGTCATCGGGCCCGTGCTGCGAACCGTCACCCCGCCAGCGGTTGCGGCCAGATCAGTGAGCAAAAGACCGTCGGTGGCACTGCCGAGTGAGTCAAGGTCAATCAGGTCAATGCTGCCGCTGCCCGCGCTGGCCAGCAGTTCTTGGGCAGCCAGCGTCATTGCCGCGATGCCCTGAGCAGCCGTCAGGCTCACACGGCCACCGGCCAAGACTGGCTCACCGTGCGTATCCAACTGCGGTGCGAGGCTGATGGCACCGCCGGCCACAACCGTCAAGGCGCCCGGCACGGCACCCGCACCTGGCACACCCCGTTCGGCGAATTCGTCGACGAACACCATGGCGTGCACGCGCCCAAGACGCACTGTACCCGCAGCTTGAATCGTAAGGGCCGAACTGCCGCTGACCAGGGCACTGCCCGCATCCATCAGAAGATCGCGGCCGGCTTCGATATGAATTGCACCCGACGTCGTCCAGGACGAGCCGCCCGCGCTATCGACGGTGGCCAGCGTCGTCCCGTCAACGGTCAGATCACTGCTGCTGCCACCCGCGATCAGGCTGAGTCCGCCCGCGCCGGCACGTACCGCGACACCCTGATCCAGCATCGCATCGCCACGGATGGCGATGGAACCAGCCAGCGTCGTCAGCGAAATCGCGCCCGCAGCACCCGTTCGCAGCCCGGAACGGGCCGCAATAGCGTCGACAGCACCCAACGCGGTTTCGCGAACACCCAAAATGGTGAACGCATCGAGGGGCGCAATTTCGATGGAGTCTTTTTCGAGAATTCGGATGTCGCCGACGCCGTTCGCATCGCCGGCTTGCGCGGACAACCGTGCGACGGCCGTACGGATGCGGCTGGCATCGCTGCTGCCTCCGATGCCCGCGGCACCAACCATCACCAGGTCGGCTCCCGCAAGATTCCAGTCGGTGCTGTTCCCAGCCAATGCGCTGCCGATAGCACCGCTGCCCGCATTGATGACAAGGTTGCCAGCGGGATCGGTGCTGTCAGCCGCCGGATTTGCATCGATCTGACCCAGACTGATACCGATGGCGCTCAGACGGGCCGAACCGCCGAGCGTGCTCACGCGCGCATCGGCCGCCATGGCAAAGCCGGCCATCGCCACGTCGATGACAACATCACCCCCGGCACTGGCGATACGGCTGCCCGCCGCCATCGAACTGATGCCCCCACCCGAGAGGGCGATGTTGCCTCCGTCAGTGCTGATCAGCACGTCACCGCCCACCGAGATGCCTGCGGCTCCGGCCAGGTACAGATGCCCTCCATGTACCGCAACATCATCGTCCAGCGTGAGCGTTCCCGCGCTGGTACGCACCGATACCGATGCAGACAGGGCTGGCTCAACCGAACCGGCTTCGATAGCCTGCAGCGCAATCGTGCTCGGGGCTATCGAGCCCCCTGCGGTGACGAAGCCGTCACTGTCGGTCTCGATGGCGGTCACCCGGGAGAACTCAGCCGACAGCGAACCCACGACGAGTGCCGTGCTGGACACGAGGGAGAGATCGCCTGCAGTCTTCGCAGCGATTGTGCCAACGGCTACCTCGATAGGCGCCTGGCGGCGTCCAGTGAGACCCGCGCTGCCTGCCGAATCAATGATGAGGGCCGATGCGATGAGATCGTCGGCCGAGTCGTCACCCGACTCGAGTAAGTCGCCATCCAACGTACTGAGCGCAAGTGTGGCGAGTCCCGCATCGACACTGGCCAGCGCCATATTTTCTGCAGCGCTGATGCGGATGTTGCCGCCGGCGTTCTGGGCTCCCCGCGAACTGATGACCGAACCGGCCGACTGCAGCACGCTGCCGCTGCGCGATTCGATATCGATACGCCCTTTGGGGTTGAGGACCTGCGAGGCGGCCCCGAATACAACGTCATCTCCGGCGAGCAAGGACAACACGCCCTCGCCCACATCAATGAATTCACTGACCGTAAGCGACCCCGAGATCGCCTCCAGCAGCACAGCGCCGCCCGTATCAGCAGCCACCCGCAGTCGGGTAGCCACGTCGAGATTGTCAGCCGCACGCACCAGGAATTGACCACCCCGGTCAGCGCGCAAGCCCTCCCCAGTGATGCGCAGGCTGTCGGCATCATCGACCGCAATGACCGAGCGAAGGGCGGAATGGGTCTTGACCTCGAGCGAATCGGCATCGATCGAAAGCGCGGCCAGCAGGGTGCCCACATTGCGCAGGCCTGGCGCCTGCTGCGTGTCGACCGTATTGCCCGCGACCAGCTTGAGATGGTCTCCGGCCACATGTACGAGGCCACGATCAAACGCGCGGGCAGAGCTGTAGATGCTGCCGGACCAAGCCTGCAGCGTGACATCGCCGCCCGACGAACTGACGCCCGCTACGAGCATGTCGTCGGTGAGTTCGGTCAGGTTGATGTCGCCGGCGGCGCTGGCCTTGAGCGTACCGGGCAGCCACGGGTCAGTACCAGGCTGGTCATAGCCGAACGCGCCCACTTCGATCTTCAGGGCGCCACCCTTTACCGGATCACCCGCATTGCTGCGAATGACGCCCCCCGTCGAGCCCGTCTTGCCCTGCGCAATGAGGATCATGTCGCCGGCACTGCGCAAAATGGGGTCGTCCTCGGCATGGTTGGTGAGGATGGACCCCGTTGCCTCGAGTCTCATGCGGGCGCCAGACTCGATGCCGCGCGTCAGCATGTCGACTTCATCGCGAATTCGCAGATCACCCTGAGCATGCACGACGACATCGCCCGAGCTCTTGATGGCAATGACGCCGCTGGCCGCGAGATTGACGTCGTCAAACACCTGCAAGCTGACCCGGCGCACTTCACGCCGGTTCTCCACCCACTGCCCCGTCTTAACCGTGGAAATACCGTCGGTAGACGCCAGCACCGTCATGCCCTGCGGGGGCAATTCACCGGGCTCCACCTTGCGCCAGTTGTCGCCGAAGAAGAGTCCGTCAAAAGCCAGGTCGAGTGTGTCTTCGGTGCCGACCCACTGATAGCGCTGATAATCGACAGACGCGATGTCACGCGCAGAGGCAAGCGACAGGGCTTTGAGATCAGCCTCGAACAGCGAAGAAAAACGGCCGGGATTTTCAATGGCGATACGGTCGGTCGAGGTGCCCACACCGCCCGCTGCAGAATGAGCCTTCAGCGTGATGTTGACGCCCTGAATATTGATCTGCTCGACCGTTGCCGGCGCATTCACCACGGGATCATGCGGGTAGATGGCCCGAACCACCTCAGGGGCAATCGGATACTTGGCCATCGTGGCCAGCGCCTCGCCCGTGGGCAAACCAGCACGCTTCAACTGCGTTTCGGAAAACCCGGCCGCAGCCAGATGCTGGGTCAGGGCAGCACCGGTAGCGCTGCTGGCCTCACGCACGCCATCGAGAATCTGTCCGTAGATGGTCTCGAGTCGCACGTCGCTGGTCTTGGACTGAATCGATACCAGGTCACCGTCCTTCCACGCGGTGGGCTTGACCAGCCGCATATCACCGTCGGTTTCAGTGATATCGACCGTACCCTGGGCACGCGCAGCCAGCCCACCCTGCCCCATCACATTGCTGTCGACACGTGCAAAGATGGAACCCGCACCACCCTCAAGCTGTACGGTTTCACCAAAGATGCGGGACGAGCTCAGTGCCGCGCTGACGCCGTTGAGCGCCCGGATGGTGACATTGCCCGCCGACTGCAGCTCGCCGGGTTCGGTCGTGAAACTCTCGCCCCAGACGCCCGAGACCACCTGCCCCACCTTCAGTACGTTGTTGGTCTTGCCGACAACCTGGTTCACGGTGATGCTGCCGGTAGCCTGCACGTTAAGGCGGCCGCGCGGGTCTTTCACGGTGATCGTGATGTCGCCCTTGGCCTTGATATCGGGTACCGCACCGGCAAACTCCACATCGCCGGAAACCGTAAGCGCGTCTGCAGACAGGGCAATCGGCTTGAACGGCTCGGGGGCGTTGTCGGGGGCCTCGACCAAGGGGGTGTTTTCACCAAAATTGACGTCGCCCGTCAACATCAGCTTGCCGACCGTCTTGATATCGATGGTGGGTTTGTCGGCCCCGACAGCTGTCTCAATCGCGATCGGATTGTCAGCCTTCAACGCATAGGTATAAAAGTCTTTCAGGCCAGTGACCGTGGTGGTCTTGGTGGTGACGGTCTTCTCGCGCAACCAGCCACCGCCCGTGGTCTTGGGACCATCGACCGTGATTTCCTGATTCTGGAAATCACTGTCGAAGCGGTCATTGATCTTCTTGGCGAGCCATGTCGTGTTGTCGGCCCGCTTCCAGGGATTGTTCTTGGTAGCCTCGAAGCGGTACACCCACTTGGACGGATCGCTCAGGTTTGCATAAAAACTGGCGTAGTCGAGGATTTTCTTGCCGCCCGACAGCGTCTCCAGATACTTCCACTTCGAGGTGTCGCTGAAATCGGTTACCGGGAATTGCTGCTTGCCGTTCTCACCCACCCACTGATACAGCTTGTTGGTGGCCACATCGCGCACTTCGGTCTTGTCCTTGACCATGTCCATCGACGTGTTGCGCTTGGTGATGAACTGCACGAACAGCTGGTCGTTACTGTCCATGCCGACCACGCTGGCACGATCGAGTACCAGCTCAGACTCGAGCAGCGGCGTACCGTCGGTAAATCGCGTGTCGGCGAACTTGGCCTGGTCATCGGCGGCCAGCGCATCCCAGTCGAAGCCCAGCAGGTTGAAGCTCTTTTGCTCGTAGATCTCGAGCAGCGTACTGGTCTTGGCCTGGCCCTCGGTCCATACGTACACGCGCCCCGTCTCGGGCTGATACGTGAGCAGATCGGTCGCCGGTTGCACCACTGTGGCGCCCTGCTGCTCGTACTTGATCGAGCTGGGCCGGCCACCGGTTGGCGGCACCAGGGTTCCCTGGCGGCGGATGATGCTGACCTGCCCGTCCTTGTACTCGTACTCTTCCTGTTTGAGCGTGGTGCTGTCGGTAACGACGATGCGACCAACCCGATTTTCAGAGACATCGATCTTGCCCAGTTCAAGGGCGTAATCGGTCTGGTTGTCGATCTTCACTGAGGCGTAGCCGCTGGCCGCCCGCAACACACCGTTGCCCGTGCTGACAATAGTGCCGGTGATGTTGATGCGACCTGCCTCAGGCTTGATCGGCTCGACCACGATCTTGCCGTTGATGTGATCGAAAGCACCATCGACCGTGCCAAAGCCCGCGGCACCCATGCTGATTCCGGGCTGCAGTTTGCCCAGCGTGTCGGTGAAATTGACCGAGCCTGCAGGTTTGAACTCGGGCGAAATGACCAGTTCAATGTTGTCGATGCCGCTCTGCACCAGACCGTTGATGTTCAGAAAGCGCGCATTGATGTTGAGCGCGCCCATCGAGAACACGCGTGACTTGGATTCACCAATGGCCGCCTGCAATCCGGATAGCGCCGCATCGCCGTAGTCGTAGTTGAGCGTCTTGAGCGCACCCGCGTCGTTGTAGACCCGCTGACCGAAAGTTTTGTTGAAGGTGACGTACTGGCGCGGATCACGGTTCGTGTGGTACCAGTCATCGGTGGACAAATTGAAGTCACCGGAAGCCGCCAGATCGACCGAGGCCGCACGCAATTCGCCGGTGACGTCGATGCTGCCATCCTGATTCGTGAGCCTGAGGGTACCCGCCTCGTTGACGATGCGACCGCGCACATAAATGTCTTGCGGGGCGTCGGGCAGATTGAAGCCGGCCAGGGAGGTGTAGAACGATGCCGGATAAGCATCCTGCATGATGTCGATGACACTGCCGGCAGAAGAGGGCACACCGCTTACCGATACACCGTTGAACCACACCGCACCGGGATCCAGAACGACACGCCTGCCGTCGACCCGCTCAGTAATGGCCGACGAACGGATGCTGATGTCGCTGATCTCCATGCCGAAGGGCGTGTTGTTCACCACCTTGATGCTGGCATCTCCATGGGCTACCAACCGCTTGGCGGCAGAGCCCGCAGCAAGCCCTGCGCGGGAGCTGCTGTCGGCCAGAACATGGATGAGGCCGGGCGCTGCCTGAATGGTCGGCATGCGCAGGAACAACAGATCGAGCTTGTCGCGGGCAACCACCGTTCCGGCCGGCGCCGCCGTATCCGTGAGCCCCAGCTTTTTCAGCTGCTCATCGATCTTGCTGAGCAGCGCCTGGTAGCGCGTGATGGCCTCGGCGTTGCCGGCGTGGCTTTCCATCCAACCCAGAATCTTGGCGCGGTCTTCAAACAGGTTGTTGGCCAGATTGGCATAGCTGAGCTTGGGTAGCGCGAGATCTTTGGGCTTGACCAGATAGAAGTCGTCGCTGAGCTCCTTGGCGAAAACGGCGCCCTTGTCGCTGCGCGTGACCTCCATGGCCTTCCAGGCTTGCTGGTCGGCGTAGGTTTCAGTTGACGGATTGATCGTTACCGCCTCGCCAATCCGGACATACCAGCGTCCATCGGTCGTGCGTACCGTGTCACCCGTGTTCAGCGCCAGCACCGTCTGATCCATCGTCGGCCGATGCGTCGGATTGATCGGTGTCCAGCGGCTGGTGTTGGTGTAATCCTCGGCTTCCAGCACAAAGCTGTCTTCGGTGATTCCGTTGCCAGGCTTGAACACATAGGCCTGGCCTGCTACGCCTGTCTTGAAATTGCCGGCGACCAGTTCAACGATTGAGCCCGATGCCACCGACAGCTCGACCTCTTCGAGGTCAAGCGCTGCATAGTGGTACTGCTGATCAGCATCGAGTCCAAGGGTTTGCTTTTCAGCCGCGGTCAGGTCTGTGCCGATGCGGCTGGAGGAAAGCTTTTCCTGCCCGTTGATCACATACGGCAGCAGCTGCACCAGGGTGCGGTAGTTGACGCCCGCCTCCACGCGTGCCTTGTCGCCAACGGTGACTGTATTGATGCTGTTGTCGTCGGTGTCTTCGCGCGGATCAAAAACGATTGGGGCGGGTGCCACTACCAGACCATCCACCGTCGCGCGCTCACCCTTGCCCAGACCCGGCTGCGCCAGCAGCGACACATTGCCGATCGCCTTGACCGAGCTCGCCCCGCCGATATCGATCACATTGCGTTCGGTGATCTTGGACGTGCCCAACGGAATCGCTCCGCCCAGACCCACCAGCGTGGCATCCACCTGAGCCGTGGTCAGCAAAATATTGGGCGTACGCAGCCGATCTTGCCCAGCCATCAGCCGCACATCGTTGCCCAGCACATCCGCGTCGGTGAACCGGATGGAGTTGTCGGCATCGACCACCGCATCCGCGCTGGCATAGGCGCCGGCGATGAAGGCGACAGACAGGACGTTGGATGCCGAAGTCAGATCCGCATCACTGCGCGTGGCGAGATCGAGATTGCCGCTGAGGTTGCGAATCTTGGCGCCATCAACCTTGATGGTCGATTGCATCTGCGCTTGCTGATCGGCCCTGGCAACCGTCACAGAAAAGCCACCCACACCATCGACACGAACCTTGTCGGTGACGTTGGCATTGGCGTAGGTGTCGATGCGGAAGAGCCCGGTCTCGCCCGGGGCAGCCTCCACCACCAGCTCGGCGCCCTTGCCGATCGCAACATTGGCACCGAACTTTCGGGTGGCGGTGCCAATGTCGGTATCCGCGCTGATAGCCGTGATACCGATCGCACCCGCAGAACCCGAACGCAGCGTGTCTTCAGTGGCCGAGTACCGGTTCTTGTCGGCCTGGTTGTCGGCCTTGATGAGGATGGACTCGGCGTTGACCTTGCTTGACCCCACCAGCACATCCGCCGTACCGGTCACCGAGGTGCTCATGGCCGCGCCGCTTCCGGCCAACAAACCGATAGCCAGATTCTTCGAGGTGGCGTCGAAATTCTGCACACGGCTCGACGACAGGTCGAACAGACCTACGTTGTGCAAGCCTCGATCACCCACCACCACACGGGTGGTGGCCGTGATGCTCAGACTGGTGTCGGCACCAGCGATGCCCACGAACAGACCGCCGCTGGATGCGGTCGCGCGTTGATAGGTTTCGTCCTGACCGAGTGCGCGAACCCGCAGGACAGAAGCCGTCACTCGCGCGTCGTCACCCAGTTCAGCCGTGATCGAGCCTGAGTCGACCGTCGTGGCAGACGACACGCCCACCGACGCGCCGGTACTGACCGCCAGTGCATCGGAGCGGGCCATGGCCTTTTGCAGGCCACGCGCTTCCACGACCACCTGCGTGGTGTCCAGCGAGCCCGGCACCTCGGTGGCACGCAGCATCGCCTTGACCGTCGGCGTGAGGATGTTTTCGGTGACGGTACCCGCCGCTGCGGCCGCGATAAGGCCAAAGCTGAGCGCCGCTGCCTTGACCTGGGCATTGCTCTCGGATTTGCCATCGGCAAATACCGTGAGTGTCTTGCCGGTGTTGACCACCGTAAGGCCTGTGTCGCTGCCCAACACTTTGTCGGACGTGCTGCGATCGATCGCCGCCACGGTACTGGTGTCGATCGTGTTGAACGCGTTGGCGCCACCGCCCGCAAACGACACCCCAATGCTCGCGGACAGCGCAAAGGCGACCGCCGTGGATTCGGCATCGATGCTCGCATCGTCGGTCGCGCGTACCGTGATATCGCCGGCAGCTTTCACCAGTGCCCGGTCGATGAGCGCACCCACGTGGCTGGCGATTTCATTGGTGGCCGTGGATACGCCAACAGCCACCGAGCCGCCGACTGCGCCAAAGGAGGCCGATACCGACACCGCAAACACCGACGAGTCGATGGACGAGGTATCAGAAGCATCCACCGTGATACCACCATCGACATCGATGCCTGCACCCGTGGTTTGGGCGATGAACGCCTGGGTCTGCGATCCCACACGGTTCACCGCGCTGGCGCCAGCGCCCGACAGGGCAGCGGCCACCATGCCGCCCGCAACAGCGACAGACCCCGCATAGACCGAGGCGTTGATTTCTTGATCGGTCTCGGCGAGTACGCTCAGGTCGAGGGTGCTGACAGTCGCTGGCAGCGATACGATGGATGAGCGCTCAACCGACGCCACGATGCGGTTGGCAGCCGGATTGACCAGCTGCGTCCACTTTTTCGTGTCGGAGAAATCCTGGGTGAGGATCAGGTCTTCATCGATGCCGTCCTTGTCGGCGTCCTTGGCCTCCAGCGTGGTGGCGCCGATGTATTTGTAGGTTTCATTGGCCCGCGCCCCCGAGGCCGGCCCCAGACGAATGACATCGTCCTTGACGATGCGTTTGGGTTTGTCCACGCCCGAGGTGTAGGTGATGCGTCCAACATACCCTTGCGGGTCGTAGCCGATGTAGTTGCGGGCGATGGCTACGCCCACCGAGGCGCCGATACCTGCCTGGCCCACACCCACACCTACCGATGAGGAGACGATGCTGGAGTCGAGCCGGTTGTCGGCGCGCGCCTTGACGGTTACATCTGAGCCCGCGCGGATCTGGCTGTCGTCGATCTTGGCATACGCATCGCCCAAAATCACGTTGAGCGCACCGGCACCGGCACCACTCACACCCAGGCCCAGTTGCCCGGCAGCCAGCGCCACGGATGCTGCCGAAGCAACCACTCGGATGGTGGACGACGAGGTGGCAAGCACATCGACGGTATCGCGCGCATCGAGTTCGGCGCCACGAATGCCGGCCTGCACAACGCCATCGATCACGTTACGCGCAATCGACACCCCGATGGACACTGCGACCCCGGTTTGACCAAAGGCTGCAGCCACCGTGGATGCGCCGGCATACGCCTTGATCAGCGAAATGTCGCTGCCGCGGACGATCACATCTTCGACGACGATACGGCTCGGTCGCATACCCACTGCACTGTCGGTATCGACCCCGGAAAGCACGCGCACACCGATTTGATTCTCGGCCCAGACGCCCGAGCCGCTCACGGCCACGCCGGTGGTGCCAGCGGCAATCGCCACCGACCCGGCCAGCACGGTGGCATCAATGACCTGACTGGCTGAGGCGCGCACGTCCAGATTGCCCATCGCCGTGATGTCGGTATCGATCACCAGGGCACGCACGGTGGCGATGGCGTCATCGCCCGCCTTGCCAAAGCCGTCCTGACCGATCAGATTGCGCGCCACCGAAATACCGATCGACGCGCCGACGCCGGTGGCACCGGCCGCAATCGCCGCCGAAGATGCCGCCACACGCGCCGCGATGGAAGAACTGCTGGCGGCATTGAGCGCAACATCGCCCTTGGCTGTGACGGTGCTGTCGCTCAGCAGGGCATCCACCCCGCCAGCGAGGCTGTTGATCGCCACCGCACCGGCGCCGGATATGGCAACGCCGGTAGAACCGATGCCTACCGACAGCGAGGCGGCGGAGGACAGGGCGCTGATGTTGGCGCGCGAGATGTTGATGGTACTGCCCGTACGCTCGAGTACATAGGCATTGCCCTCAGCATCGCTGACGAGCCAGCGCTGCTCCGACTCAATCACCGACACATCCAGGCTTGGCCGCAACCGCTCCCATACAGCGGTGTTGGAGTAGTCGGACTGCGCGAGATCGACTTCGACACCACTACCGCCCTTGTAGCGATAAACAGCCCCGCCATCACCGCCATAGCGATGGTCGTCCGCCAGGCGTACCGTATCGCCCCAAATGAGCCGCTTCTTCTTGGCGTCGATCCGCTTCCAATTGGATGTATCGGAAAAATCGAGCTTTGACAGATCGGTCGTCAACTTGGGTTTGGCAATGTATTCGTACACCGCACCCGTCTTGATCACACCGACCGTGTCGCCCTTCTCGAGCGTCTTGGTCCCGTCAGTCGTGGTGTAGTCCCACTGAAGGCCATCCGAGGAGCGATACAGATACGAGGCCCGGATCTCGTCGGTGTCGGGCAAATCGATGCCCTTGTCGATGAACAGTTCGATCAGCGCCTTGTTGACCGCCGACTCGGCATACTCGGTAGCCAGTTCCCAGCGCGCCGTGTTGTTGTAGTTCTCCTTCCACAACTGAATCTTGGTCTCGACTTCGACCTCTTCCCATGTATCGTCATCATCGAATTCGGCGTCGGTCAGATCAATCGAGGTCGTCGAACCCAGGTACTTGAACAGCTTGCCTACCAGGTCGCTGTCTTCGTGGTTGCTGGCCACCCGGACGATGTCGCCCGTGTCGACGATGCGCCGTCCCTCCTCAGTGGAATACTCGGCATCCGAGCCCAGAAAGCGGTAGACCCGTCCAGCTTCACCACCCTGTCGGTGGTAATCGTCCAAACGGACCGTGTAGCCTGCCTTGACGGTCACGGCACTGGCTTCCGACTCCACCCAAAGCGACGTATTGGAAAAATTGACGTAACTCATGTCGACCGAGCCCTTGGCGCCGACGTAGAGATAAATCTTTCCGCTGTTCACATCACGAACCGAGTCGCCATATTCGACGAAGACCACTCGATCCAGCGTGCTGAAGGTCCAGGACTGGCCCTCGGTGCTCTTGTAGGAGGTCTTCTTGCCCGCATTGGCCAGCGCGTCGATCTTGGCCGCGGTGATGCCGCGCCCGAGCGCTTCGTCCAGCGTGAAGTCGGCCAGCTGCGTGCCGCCGCTCGTGGCACCGATGTTGAGCGCGCCGGTGCGGGCATTGAGCCGCACGGCATCGACCTGCGCCAGCACGTCGGCGTCGATGCTGTTGAAGGCCAATGACAGGCCAATCGACACCGCCACCGAGGTGCCACCCGACAGGGAGGCGGCCAGGGATGAAGCGCCCGCCACCGTGGCGATGGCCGTGGTGCTGTCGCTATTCACGCTTATGGAATCGGCGCTGATATCGCGCACTGACGCCACATCACCCTGGATAGTCGCCTCAAGACTGCTGTAGATGCGGTTCTCGGCGTAGACGCCCGCGGCGCTCACCGAGATCGCCGAAGCCGCACTGGCCCCGACGGCCGCAGTCGTGGTCAACACCTTGGCGACGATGGTGCCCGAACCATTTGCATCCAGTACCAGGTCACCGGCGGCATCGATCGAGGCATCGGTGATGCGGGCCCGCGTCTTGGCCGTCGACGGGGTATAGCTCAGCAGCTTCCAGCGACTCTCGTCGGAAAAATTCTGTGCACCGAAATCGATGCCCTTGCTGTCGCTGTAGGTGTCACCAACGAACTCATAGACCTCGTCGTTGATCAAGCCGGTGTCGTTCAGGACCTTCTTGCCCTTGGTGAGCGTGGTGAGCTTGTTGTTGGCG
>JBIKMC010000261.1:0-4990 GCA_044359405.1 Burkholderiaceae bacterium | reverse complement strand
GTCTTTTTGAGAAACGTAGTTCGAGTAATGACGGCCCCGGTAGCCTGAAGACAAGCATGGCGAGAAAGACCGGCCGTCAGTGCCGACCAGCAGTCCCTTGAGCAAAAAATGACGCTCACTGCTGGGCCTGTTGCTTGCCTTCTTGCGTCGTGCCCTGGACTTCATCAACGCGTGGGCCTGCGCCCAAAGCTCCGGCGGCACAATCGCCTCAACGTCGCCCACGTGCCAGTCGTTGTCGTAGAACACTTCCCCGAGATAGATCCGGTTGTTAAGCAACTTGTGAAGCGCATTCCTGTCGAACAGGCGACCGCCCTTTGACTCGCCGGCCTTGGTCTTCCACCGCTTGGTCTTGATGCCTTGGTCGGCGAGATCCTGGAGCAAATTTGTCACCGACGCCTGCGCCACGAATCGCGTAAAGATGTCTCGAACGATGCCAGCTTCCTTCGGGTCGACGACCAATCGCTGCTGCACGAGTTTGTAACCCAGCGGCGGCGCGCTGCCGAACCACAGCCCTTGGCGCCGATTTGCGGCACGTTTTTCACGAATGCGCTCACCGATCAATTCCCGTTCAAACTGGGCAAACGAGGTCAGCAAGTTAAGCGTCAAACGACCCTGCGGGTTGGATGTATCGAGTGATTGAATCACACACACCAGCGCGACATCGTGCTGCTCAAAGATCGCCATGATCTCTTGCAAATCACCGAGGTGTCGCGTCAGACGATCGAGTTGATGCACGACCACGACATCAATCAACCCGAGGCGAACATCTTCCAGCAGCAACTGCAGGCCAGGGCGCCGCAGATGGCTGCCCGACTCACCTTTATCCTCGTAGATGCGGTCGGTGGGCTGCCAGCCATTTCTCAATTGTGATGCAATCAACTCATGGCAGGCCATGAACTGGACATCCGTCGAGGCCAGCCCCTCGCCGCGGCGGTCATCGACAGACACGCGTGTGTAGACCGCGCAGCGCTTGCGCTGGGTGGCGGGCGGCAATTGATTCGATTCAGACATCCCTTGATGATGGCAGATCCCATCTTTTACCGAACAAAAGCTTGACCGGACATGGCATTGACTCCATATGCCCTTAAGACCATAATTTCAGCGTATGAACTGGGACGTGCTTTTTCATGATGCCTTTGACGACGAAGTCGCCTCATTGGCCGAGGACCTGCAAGACGAATTGCTGGCACACGCGAATTTGCTGGCGCAGTTTGGCCCCAACCTGGGACGCCCGACGGTCGACACGCTGAAGGCCTCACGGCACGCCAACATGAAAGAGCTGCGGTTTGACTGGAACGGCGAGGTCTGGCGCGTGGCCTTTGCCTTCGACCCCGAACGTCGGGCCATTCTCTTGGTGGGCGGCGACAAAGGCGGGGCGGACCAGCGAAGGTTTTACAAGCGTTTGATTGCGGTTGCAGATGATCGGTATGACGAACACCTGGTGACGCTTGACCCGAAGAGTAAGGAGGTAAAGCATGGCAAAAAAACTCGATGACATCATGGCAGCGCTGCCCCAAGGGCGGCGCCAGCGCATCGCCGCGCGCGCGATGGAGTTGGCAACCCTGAAGGACTTGCGCCAAGCCGCTCAGCAGACTCAGGCACAGTTGGCGGCAGCCTTGGGGGTCGGGCAAGACACGATATCCCGACTGGAGAAACGCAGCGACATGTTGCTATCCACCCTGCGGCATTACGTTGAGAGCATGGGCGGTCAGCTGAATCTGGTGGCACAGTTTCCGAATCGTCCGCCCGTGGTGATTGAGCATCTGGGCGTGGAGCCTGCAACGCCGCGTAAATCTGGGGCGACTCCAACGACTCGCCGGAGAACCCGTAGCGCTGCGTGAGGGTCGCATCGCGAGCCGCAACGCTTCGCACACGCCCGCAATGTTTTTAACGAAAACTCAATTATCGCAGTGGGTTAGCAAGCTTTTTCATATTCCTGCTTGCCACCATTACACAAACCCTAACTCCGCTGAGTTGGGGTTTTTTTTCGGCTAATCGCGCGGGATGCCGCGTGGTGTCGCGGGTTCGTGCGGAAGGTTGCGGACCTCGGCTTTTGAGCCACTGCCCCCGTTCTGCGGCCAGTTCTCTCAGTTCCACCCATTTCTCTCAGCGCCCGGGGCCACCGGGAACACTCCGAAGTCCGCAAGGCGCACGCCGTGGGGTCATGCAGATCAACCACTTACACGCAGACGAATCGAGTCGTTTTTTCTCGGCATTGGTTAGCAGGCTGAAAATCACAAACCGGGCCTCAACAATTTTCAGGGCAAGTTTTAGAAAATTCTCAAGCTCATTTACCGGCATGTCATCTGGCTAGATGGGGTGGTTAGCATGTAATGACCCAGTGGAATCTGCTCAGGTTAGGCCGCTAATGCATAGGCTTCAGCGGGTGTTCGCATGCCGAGCGCCTGATGCGGTCGCCGGCGGTTGTAGAAGTTGATCCAGTCGCCAATTACGCGGCTTGCGTGCTGCAGCGACTCGAATCGATGACGGTGGACGCATTGCTCCTTGAGCGTCCGGATTACGGTATGCGTCCGGCGAACCCATCTTGAGTTGAGCGTGTAGAAGTAGGACGCTGCCGTTCTTTGACGAACGGGGGCGAAGGTGGATGACGATAGCGCGGTAACGGTGACGGGGTCACGCCGACGCCGCAAACATACCGAGGCATTCCGGGCTGAGGTGGTTCTGGCGGCCCAGCAGCCCGGCGTTTCGGTAGCGTCGGTGGCGCTCAAGCACGGATTGAATGCCAACCTGGTTAGACGCTGGGTGGTTGCGAGCGAGCGGGCTGCGCAGGCTGCGCCTAGCAGCGCAGGGGATCGACTTGCGCAGTCCCGAGAACGTGCGTTGGAGCGGGCTGCGGTGCTACGGGCGATCGGGCAGCGACAACAACAGGCACAACACGCGGGGCGCAACTTTGTTCCGCTGGCGGTGGCAGCATCAGTCGGAGGGGCTGCCGAGCCTAGCGGACAGATTCAGATCGAGGTCAGCCGGGGTGCCACCTCGATTCGGGTGAGTTGGCCGCTGGCGGCGGCCAACGAGTGTGCGGCGTGGCTGCGCCAGTGGATTCGATGATTCGTGTCGACGCGGTATGGTTGGCGGTGCAGCCTCTGGATATGCGATCGGGGACGGAGTCGGCGCTGGGGCGCGTGGTGGCCAGCTTTGGGGCTGCGCACCCGCATCAGGCGTACGTGTTTCTGAATCGTCGTGGTGATCGGCTCAAAGCGCTGGTGTGTGACGGGATCGGTATATGGTTGTGTGCGCGCCGACTGCATGAGGGCGGCTTTGCGCGCGTGGCCATCACGCAGAATCTGCAATTGACCCGCGAGCAGTTCGATGCGCTCGTGTTGGGGCTGCCGTGGAAGCGCATGGGCGTGCATGGCGTCATTGACGTTCTGTGAATTGGCAATCAGTGAATATCCCAATGGCCTCGCGCGCGCGCGCGAGCGATCATGTGGGTCATGCTTGCCACCCCCGAAGAGCTCAGCAACTTCAGTGAAGCCCAGCTTCGCGAGCTGGCTGCCTCACTCATCACGGAGCTGCGCCACAAGCAAACGCTGATTACGCAACTCACCCATGAGATGGCGATCCTCAAGCGGTTGAAGTTCGCTGCCAAGGCCGAGCGGTTCAACGCCCAGCAGCGCAGTCTGCTCGATGAGGACACCGATGCCGATCTGCAGGGCCTGAGCGATGAGATTGATGCGCTCACCCCCCAAACAACCCAAGCTCCAACCACCCCGAACAAGCAGCCCGCAGGGCCCAAGCGTCAGATACTGCCGCCCGATCTGCCACGGCATGAGATTCGACATGAGCCGACTGAGATCGTTTGCGGCTGTGGCTGCCAGCTCAAGCGGATTGGGGAAGACGTTGCCGAGAAGCTTGACTACACGCCCGGCGTCTTCAGCGTCGAGCGGCACATTCGCGGCAAATGGGTATGCAAGCGATGCGAGACGCTGATTCAGGCCCCTGTGCCGGCGCATGTGATTGACAAGGGTCTGCCGACAGCGGGGTTGCTGGCGGCGGTGATCATTGGCAAGTATCTCGATCATCAACCGCTGTACCGCCAGGAGGGGATCTTTGCGCGCAGCGGTGTGTCGATTGCCCGCTCGACGATGGCGCAGTGGGTGGGCTCGGTCGGTTTACAGTTGATGCCGTTGGTGCAGGCGATGAAGCAGACCTTGCTGGCACGCTCGGTACTGCATGCTGATGAGACGCCGGTGGCGATGCTCGACCCTGGTGCGGGCAAGACGCACCGGGCGTATCTGTGGAGTTACTGCACGACCCTGTACGATCCGATCAGCGCGGTGGTCTTTGACTTCGCAGACAGTCGGGCGGGTCGGCACGCCAGGCAGTTCCTGGGCTTTGACGACGAGCGGCCGCAATCGGGTTGGCGTGGCAAGCTCGTATGCGATGACTTCACGGGATACAAGGCGTTGTTTCCGAAAGGGGTGCTGGAAGCTGGGTGTCTGGCCGACGCTCGGCGCAAGTTCTACGACCTCGTAGCCAATCACCAGAGCGTAGTCGGCGCCCAAGCGCTCAAGCACTTCGGAGCCCTCTACAAAGTCGAAGAGGATGTGGCGAAGTTAGCAACCGCCGAAGACCGACTGCGATGGCGAGGCGAGCATGCACGCCCGATCGCACTCGCTTTACGAGAGTGGCTCATCGCGCAACGGCTGAAGGTGCCCAATGGTTCAGCCACTGCGAGGGCGATCGACTACAGCCTTAATCGGTGGCAGGCGCTCACCCGCTATATCGACGATGGAGAACTGCCAGCCGATAACAACCGCGTGGAGAACCTCATTCGCCCGATCGCGCTGGGCAGATCCAACTGGCTGTTCGCAGGAAGTCTGCGAGCCGGCAAGCGGGCAGCGGCGATCATGAGCTTGGTGCATACCGCGCGAATAAACGGCCATGACCCGTTCGTCTACCTCAAAGACGTGCTGGAGCGTCTGCCCACGCACCCTGTCAGCCGCATCGAAGAGTTGCTCCCCTTCAA
>JBIKMC010000259.1:0-4994 GCA_044359405.1 Burkholderiaceae bacterium | reverse complement strand
ACGCCGTCTCCATGGCACGAAGGCTGGGAATGCGCCGCGTCATCATCCCCAGTGGCGCTGGCGTCGGTTCGGCTCTCGGGTTTCTCAAGGCGCCACTGGCCTTCGAGGCGGTGCGCAGTTGGCGACACACTCTGGCCGATCTTCCGGTCGACTCTCTGAACCAACTGCTGGACCAACTGGAATTGGAGGCGACCGCCATCGTGCGCGGTGGCGCTGAACAGGCCCCGCTACGGGTCAGGCGCCTGGTCGACACACGCTATGTCGGTCAGGGACACGAATTGAGTATCGAACTACCGCAAGGCCCGATTGACGCCGCCGCGCTGGCACAGCTCAGGGAGCTTTTTGAAGCACGCTATCAGGCGCAGTACGGGCTGCGCGTTGACGGGGTAGACCTCGAGTTTCTGACCTGGACGGTATCGGTGGCGGCAGCGGCACAGACGGCTCCTGCTGGTTCAACGATTAAAGCCGAAGCTCCGCTCACGACCGCCTCATCGGGCATAACGACCCGCAAGGTCTTCGATCCGGCCTTGGGTGATTGGCTCACGCACCGCGTTTACGATCGCGCAGATCTGGTCGCTGAACAGTGCGTTTGGGGGCCGGCCCTGATCACCGAGGAACAGACCACGACACTGCTGCCCGCTGATTGGGCGGTCACCCGGCACGCCAGCGGACATCTGGTGATTGAAATGAGAAACGCCCATGACAAGGTCTGAGTCACAAGCAAAGGCCGAAACCACATCCGAAGCCGCACCGGCGGTGGGGTGTGAAGCCGGATCCGTCAGCGCCGCTGATATGCGGGCGCAGATTTCGCGCCAGGTGATGTGGAACCGCCTGGTATCGGTTGTCGAGGAAGGCGCCCAGGTGCTGCTCAAGACCGCCTTCGGAGCCGTCACCCGCGAAGCAGGCGATCTTTCGGTGGGGGTGTATGACCGTCGTGGCCGAATGATGGCGCAGGCCGTCACGGGCACCCCGGGGCATGTCAACACCATGGCAATGGCGGTCAGCCATTTTTTGCAGCGCTTTCCACTGGACACGCTCAGACCGGGTGATGTGCTGGTTACCAATGACCCCTGGATGGGCACGGGCCATCTGTTTGACTTCGTCGTTGTGACGCCCGTATTTCATCACGATCGGGCGGTCGCCCTCATTGCCTGCACCTGTCATGTGATTGATATCGGGGGCCGCGGCTTTACCGCCGATGCGCGATCGGTCTTTGAAGAGGGCTTGTGGGTTCCACATCTGAAGCTGCTCGAAGCAGGCCGACTCAACGAGACCCTGCTGGCCATCATCGAACGCAACGTTCGAGAGCCACTTCAGGTTCGCGGCGACATTCTGTCGCTGGTCTCCTGCAACGCTGCCGGCGCACGTCGTCTGATGGATATGCTGTCCGAATTTGATCTGGCTGATCTTGAAACGCTCTCGGATCACATCATCGATCGATCCAGGCAGGCCATGATGGCTGCCATTGCGGCCCTGCCCGAAGGCAGCTGGAAGCATCACATGCGCATCGATGGCTATGAGCAACCGGTCGATCTGGTCGCACGCCTCAGCGTTCAGCAGGGCCAGCTCACGGTTGACTTCGAGGGCAGCTCAGCGGCATCACGGTTTGGCATCAACTCACCCCGATGCTATTCCGAGGCCTACACGGTCTTTGGCGTCAAGTGCGTCATCGCACCCGACATTCCCAATAACGCCGGCTCGCTCTCGGCCATCGACATCGAGATGCCCGCCGGCAGCATCGTCGACCCGCAGCCGCCCGCCCCTGTCACAGCCCGCCACGTCGTTGGACAGATGCTGCCTGATCTGATCTTCGGCTGTCTTGAGCAGGCCATGGGGGGGTTGGTCAGCGCCGAGGGTGCGGGTTCGATTTGGGTCTTGGCCATGAGCCATACCGAGGGAAGCTGCCGGCCTTTTAACGCCATGAGCATCGGCATCGGCGGCGCCGGTGCTCGTCCAGGCAAGGACGGTCTTTCGTGTACGGCGTTTCCCAGCGGCGTAGGCGCCATTCCAGTTGAGGTTACCGAGGCCGCGTCACCCCTGATTTTTCATCGCCGTGAACTGCTGCCCGACAGCGGCGGCGCGGGTCTTTACCGAGGCGGGCTGGGCGCCATCATTGAGATTGGGCACCGCTACGAGGAAGCCTTTAGAGTTTCCGCCGCCACCTTTGACCGTCGCGAATATCCAGCCCGCGGTCGCTCGGGTGGCTCCGACGGGCGCGCGGGGAGCAGCCGCCGCAGCGACGGCACAGCGCTTACGGGCAAGGGTGTATACGAAATCCCTGCGGGTCAGCGGCTCATCATTGAGTTACCAGGCGGCGGCGGCTGGGGTAATCCTGCCAACCGGGCACCGCATACCCTCGCCGATGAGGTGGCCTGGGGACTGGTTTCATCGCAGTCGGCTCAGTCCTGCTATGGTAGCGATCGTCGTAATGCCTGAGGGCTGATTCCGGAGTCAAGCGTGGCCGAACGTTCGTTTGCCAAAGAGGTTGAGCAGCTGCGTGTTCCAGCCGGCTCGGTGTTCCACGGCGAGGGCATTCTCGCCGTCACCAAAGCACTGCTGGAATGCGGCGTGGGATATGTGGCGGGCTACCAGGGGGCGCCTATTTCGCACCTGATGGATGTACTGGCCGACGCGCGCCCCATTCTTGATGAGTTGGGTGTGCACTTTGAATCAAGCGCCAGCGAAGCCTGCGCGGCGGCGACGCTTGCAGCCTCAATGAATTACCCCATCCGAGGCGCCGTCACCTGGAAATCGACGGTGGGTACCAATGTCGCCTCTGATGCGCTGGCCAATCTGGCGTCCGGCGGCGTGGTCGGAGGCTCGCTCATCATCGTGGGCGAAGACTATGGCGAGGGCTCGTCCATCATGCAGGAGCGCACACACGCGTTTGCGATGAAGTCGCAGATGTGGCTGCTTGATCCGCGCCCCAACCTGCCCTCGATCGTGCAAGCCGTGCATGATGGGTTTGAGCTCTCTGAGGCCAGCTCAACGCCGGTGATGCTCGAGCTTCGTATTCGCGCCTGCCACGTCACTGGCAGCTTCGTCACGCGGGTCAACCAGCGCCCGTCGTTTTCGCTCACCCAGGCGCTAGAGGCACCACGGCGTGATACCAGCCGGATCGTGCTACCCCCTGCAGCCTTCATGCATGAGCATGAAAAGGTGCTTGATCGCTGGCCTGCCGCGGTGCGTTTTATCGAATCGCGACGGCTGAACGAATTTTTTGATGGCGACATCAAGGAGCTGGGCATTCTGGTGCTGGGGGGTCTCTACAACAACACCCTGCGCGCCCTGATGCATGAAGACCTCGCCGATCTTTACGGTCATAGCCGTATTCCCTTGTACGTGATGAACGTCGCGTATCCCATGATCGAATCCGAGGTGCTGCGCTTCTGTGAAGGCAAGAAGGCCGTACTGGTGATCGAAGAGGGGCAACCTGACTATCACGAGCAGGCCCTGCACGCGATTCTGGGGCGCGCTGGTCTGACCACCCACATCCATGGCAAAGACCTGCTGAGCATGGCGGGCGAGTACACGGTGGCCCTGATGCGGGACGGCGTGCGCGAGTTTGCAGCGCGTTACCGTCCTGCGGCTGTTGCGCCCGCAAGCCCCATTGAGGTTCGGCGTCAGAAGCCCACGAGTGCTGCGGCCGCAGCGTCGGCCGCCATGCGCGTATCGGCTCCCGAGCTGGCCGGCGTCGTGCCGCCCCGTCCGCCGGGTTTCTGCACCGGCTGCCCGGAACGTCCGATTTTTTCCGCGCTGACCCTGGTTCAGGAAGATCTGGGTAAGCATCACATCGCCGGTGATATCGGCTGCCATCTATTCGCGGCCATGCCGCCCTTCCACCTGGGCGCTTCGACCATGGGCTATGGCCTGGGTGCATCGAGCGCCGCGGCCTTTGGTATGCCCTCCAGCAAGCGGGCCATCTCCATCATGGGCGATGGAGGCTTCTGGCATAACGGTCTGACCAGCGGTGTTGCCAACGCCGTCTTCAACAAATCAGATGGCGTCATTGTCATCGTCGACAATAATTATTCAGCAGCCACTGGCGGTCAGGACATCTTGTCGTCCCGCGCAGACAATCCGTCGCGCAGTACCCGGCATCCGATTGAAGCCGCCGTGCGCGGCGTGGGCGTTGAATGGGTTCGCACCATCACCAACACCTATGACGTCAAAGGTATGCGCTCAGCCCTGCGTGAGGCACTGACCACAGAGTTCAAGGGGCCCAAGGTCATCATCGCTCAGAGCGAGTGCATGTTGAACCGCCAACGTCGTGAGCGTCCACAGGTGGTCGCCTCTATTCGCGAGGGCAAACGCGTCGTCAAAGAGCGCTTTGGCGTTGATGCCGCGGTCTGCAGTGGCGACCACGCCTGCATGCGCGTCTCAGGCTGCCCTTCACTCACCCTCAAGCCCAGTGGCGATCCACTCAAGCCCGATCCCGTCGCGCATGTTGAAGACAGCTGTGTGGCCTGCGGGCACTGCGGCGAAGTGGCTGATGCGGCTGTGCTGTGTCCATCGTTCTACCGCGCCGAATGGGTCCGTAACCCAAGCCCCTGGGAGAAGCGTCTGCATCGCTGGCGCAGCGGCTTTGCGCGCTGGCTGCAGGCGCGCCGGGCTGCCGGGTTGGCGCGTCGATCGCTGGTACCGATTGATACGCGGAGCCCGCAGTGAACGCGCCCGCCAGCCCACAGGCGGTGGTTCGAGTGGCGACTGAGCCGGCTACTCGGCGCCTGGGCTCCGATCCCAATCGACCGATCACCGTCGCCGTCGTCGCCATGGGCGGCCAGGGCGGAGGCGTTCTGATCGACTGGATCGTCGAGCTCGCCGTTCACAATGGGTATTTCGCCCAGAGCACGTCCGTGCCCGGCGTGGCGCAGCGCACGGGTGCAACCATCTATTACGTCGAACTGCTCGCTCAAGCGCATGCCCAGTCACGCGGGGCCGAGCCGGTATTTGCCATGATGCCGGTACCCGGAAAGGTTGATATCGTCATCGCG
>JBIKMC010000260.1:0-4994 GCA_044359405.1 Burkholderiaceae bacterium | reverse complement strand
ACCTGCGTACATGGGCTTGTTGTCGCTGGGTCGATTTAGGTCAATGACGTAGCGACTGATGGTGGGAATGAGCAGGCTGGCGCCCAGGTCTTTGGCAAATCCGTACAGCCGATCAAGAAACCAGTCGGTATCCTCGGTGGCCAGTGCGCGTTCAACCAGGTGGGGCCGATATTCATCGGGGATGTGCGTACCGACATGCGGCATGCTGATTAAAAGCGGGCGCGTACCCTGGTGCAGGATGTGAGTCATGAGCGGACGTCTCCAGGGAAAAATTGCGTGCAGCGCCTGCAAGGTTCAGGCGCGGGGCTGTCCGCGGTGGACACTGGCGGTGCATGGATTGTGACCAAAGCGGTAAACAATATCGCGGGGATGTTCGGCATTCCAGATGGCCAGATCGGTGCGCATTCCGGGCGCAAGCATGCCCCGGTCGGATAAGCCCAGGGCACGTGCCGCGTTGACAGTGACACCACGCCAGGCCTGCTCGGGCGTCAGACGAAACAGCGTGCACGCCATGTTGAGCATCAGAATCAGTGACATGGACGGCGAGGTACCCGGATTGTGGTCACTGGCGATGGCGATTGGAACGCCCGCCTCGAGCAGGGCCTTGACCGGTGGCAGACGCGTCTCGCGGATAAAGTAAAACGCGCCCGGAAGCAGTACGGCGACCGAGCCGGCCTGTTTCATGGCGGCGATACCCTCGTCGCTCAAATACTCGAGATGGTCGCAGCTGAGTGCGCCGAATTGCGCGGCGAGCTGTGCGCCACCCTGGTCGCTGAGTTGCTCAGCATGCAGCTTGACGGGCAGGCCCAGCGCGCATGCTGTTTCGAACACGCGGCGAACCTGCGCCGGCGTGAACGCGATGTTTTCACAGAAGGCATCGACGGCGTCGACGAGCCCGGCAGCCTTCTGCGTGTGCAGCCACTGGCACACCGCATTGATGTAATCGTCTGCACGTCCGGCGAATTCATCGGGAAGCGCATGGGCGCCCAGCGAGGTGGTCTTGACGTCGAGCGCCAACGAGCGGCCCAAACGGCGAGCGACCGCTAGACAGCGGGTTTCGTGTTCCTGGCTGAGGCCGTAGCCCGACTTGATTTCAAGGGTGGTGACGCCCTCGGCCATGAATGTGCGGGCACGCTCGTGGGACTGTTCGAAAAGCGAGCGCTCATCAGCCTCTCGAGTTGCCCGAACGGTTGAGCGTATACCCCCGCCAGCCCGTGTGATGGCCTCGTAGCTGACGCCCTCAAGGCGCGCCTCGAATTCGGCAGCCCGATCGCCGCCGTAGACCAGATGGGTATGCGCATCAATAAGACCCGGTGTGAGCAGGGCTCCGCGTACGGAGTATTCACGGGCTGGAGCGAGATTGGCGGGCAGCGCGCGGTCTGGCCCTACCCAGTCGATCAGGCCGCCGCGACTGACCAGCGCACCGTCTTCGATCATGTCCCACCCGCGTGCGCCGGAAAAGGTGGCAATGCGTGCGTGACGCCAGATGGCAGTTTCGTTGGTACTCATAAGCTTGTTGACTCAGTCGGGCTGCATGTAAAGCCAGTATGCCGCATGACCGGACAAGAGTCTCCAGGGCTGCTGGGTGCCGGTCTGCCACAGTAGGGTCTGAGGTTCAAGCGACCATTGCTGAGCCCCTGTTTCTACGCGCGCGGCAGAGTTTACAAAGATGGCGCGCCAGATGTATGGCCCCGACAAAAGCGCATCAATGCGGGCGCGCACGATACCCAGCCGCCCCTGCGTGCGCCGAACCATGAGATTGAGATCTTGTGTTGCGTCGTCCAGCAGCCCGCAGTGCGGCGCATCTTCTCCGGGGAACTCGATGGGCTCATCATCAGGCGTCAGCGTGCGCGTGCGACCGTTGAGCTCAAGGCGTACGCCGGTTCCGCTCAGGACTGCAAAACCCCGGTCGATACCGGGGTAGGCCGAGAATGGACCGTCGCGGGTGATGTCGGCCACGCTTACACGCAGGCACCAGTCTGAGGTGGTGTTCGGCGACTTTGCATTGCCTGTGTCGCGCGAGGGCCATACCAGCAGCTCCCTGGTTAGGCCGCCCCCGTTCTTCCAGGCCTGCGCAGTCACATCAGCCAGGCGAACGATATGGGGCTGTTGCTGGGCAGTCATAGTACGAACTCGCCGTTGAGTTGATAACGCGTGCCGGGGTGTACCAGCCGTGCCAGTGTGATGACCGCATCGCGACTGAAGGTGCGGCGCGTGACGATGAGGCAGGGCGCGTCAGGGCTGATATTGAGCAGGGCTGCCTCGCGTGCAGCCGGTACAGCTGCCTCAATGCTGTACTGAGCGCGTGACAGACGGGTGTGCTGAAACAGATAGTGGGTGGGCGTGATCTGCGTCAAGTCGGCCTCCAGGTAGCCGGGCGCACAGGCTGGATTGACATACCGGTCTTCGCACTGCAAGGCAAGATCATTGGCGTGGTGCACGATGAGGGTTCGAAAAACCGTGCTACCGACGGCCAGACCCAGCTGCGAGGCCAATGCCGCGCTGGCGCGTTCGCGGCGCTTGAGGTGAACGACTGCCTTGTGATGCCGTCCGCCCGACTCGATCTCTTCGTGAAGATCGCGGATAGTGAGCGTGCTGGATACCCGATTGAGTGCGGCAGCAAAGGTACCGAGGCCCTGTACCCGCTGCACCAGACCCTGGGTCTGCAGTTCGCGCAGTGCCCGGTTAACCGTCATGCGGCTGACTCCGAATTGCGCGACCAGCTCTGCCTCCGAAGGCATGCGTGAGCCTTCGGGCCAGAGGCCTTCGGCCAAGCCGGCTTTCAGATATCGCTTGACTCGTTCAAAGGGCGCGCTGACCGGCGAGGCGGACTTAGCAGGTGAACCTTTCATCCGACAACTGTACTTGCCCATACCTGTCTAGA
Organism: Burkholderiaceae bacterium; assembly: GCA_044359405.1. Lineage (GTDB taxonomy): Bacteria > Pseudomonadota > Gammaproteobacteria > Burkholderiales > Burkholderiaceae_E > SYIM01. Next base: position 2,110 of record JBIKMC010000260.1, on the reverse strand, counting down.
CAAGTACAGTCTCGAATCCCAGATGAACCGCGTAGCGCGACGTCCGTTTTTCTCAATTGCGGAGTAACTCCCATGAACGACATGTCTGCCGTTTCCCAGGTTGCCGCCCGTCAGTCTGAATCGGGCACCGCGCCATCGTTGGTAGGCCCACGTCCCGTGCGTGCGCCTCGTGGCACCGCGCTTCATTGCGCCAATTGGCTCATTGAAGCGGCGTATCGAATGATCCAGAACAACCTTGATCCCGAGGTTGCCGAAAACCCCGATGCCCTGGTTGTTTACGGCGGGATCGGCAAAGCGGCACGCAATTGGCAGGCTTTCGAAACCATCTTGGCCACGCTGCGACGGCTTAAGGAAGATGAATCCCTGCTTATTCAGAGCGGTAAGCCGGTGGGCGTTTTTCGTACGCACGCGGATGCCCCGCGGGTGCTCATCGCCAACTCCAACCTGGTGCCGCGCTGGTCTACCTGGGAACACTTTGATGAGCTCGATCGTAAAGGCCTCATGATGTACGGCCAGATGACGGCTGGCTCATGGATTTACATCGGCAGCCAGGGCATCGTGCAGGGCACCTATGAAACCTTTGCCGAAGCGGCACGGCAGCACTATGGCGGTGATCTGCGCGGACGCTGGATTCTCACCGCGGGTCTGGGCGGCATGGGCGGAGCCCAGCCACTGGCAGCCAGTTTCGCGGGCGCATCATCACTGATCATCGAGTGCCAGCAAAGTCGCATCGACTTCCGGCTCAAGACCCGATACGTGGACGAACAGGCGACTGATCTCGATGACGCGCTTGATCGCATGACCCGCTGCTGCGCGCAGGGGCGGGCGGTGTCGGTCGCCCTGCACGGCAACGCGGCAGAGCTGTTGCCCGAGCTGGCGCGGCGCGCCAGTGCGGGTGGGCCGCGTCCCGATCTGGTCACCGATCAAACCTCTGCCCATGATCTGGTCAACGGTTACCTGCCTGCGGGCTGGTCAGTTGAGCGTTGGCGAGCGGCGCAGGCTGATCCGGCAGAGCATGCCGGCCTGCGAGCGGCAGCGGCGCAAAGCTGTGCTGCTCATGTGCGCTCGCTGCTTGAGTTCAAAGCCATGGGTATTCCGACCGTTGACTATGGCAACAACATCCGCCAGGTCGCCTTTGATGCCGGGGTCACCAACGCCTTCGATTACCCTGGCTTCGTGCCAGCCTACATTCGGCCTCTGTTCTGCCGAGGCAAAGGCCCCTTCCGCTGGGTAGCCCTGTCCGGAGACCCCGAAGACATCCGCAAGACCGACGCGCGCATGAAAGAGCTCTTTCCTGAAGACCGTCATCTGCATCGCTGGCTCGATATGGCCGGTGAGCGCATCGCCTTTCAGGGGCTACCGGCGCGCATCTGCTGGATTGGTTTAGGCGAGCGGCAGCGGGCAGGTCTGGCGTTCAATGAAATGGTCCGATCGGGCGAGCTGAAGGCGCCCATCGTCATCGGTCGTGATCACCTCGACAGCGGCTCAGTGGCCAGTCCCAACCGCGAGACCGAGGCTATGCGAGACGGCTCAGACGCGGTGTCCGACTGGCCGCTGCTCAATGCGTTGCTCAACACGGCAGGTGGTGCGACATGGGTCAGCCTGCATCATGGCGGCGGCGTGGGCATGGGCTACTCGCAGCATGCCGGTGTTGTAATCGTCTGCGATGGTAGTGAGGCAGCTGCGCGCCGTATCGAGCGCGTCCTCTGGAACGACCCGGGTACCGGCGTCATGCGCCACGTTGATGCGGGTTACCCTGAGGCCATCGACTGTGCCCGACAGCAGGGGCTTGATCTGCCAAGCCTGTCGCATCCATGAGTCCGTCAAAGCACGCTCTTCATCCAGACGACATTGCATCATGAGTGCTGAAACCGTGCTCGAGCCTGGAAGGCTGTCGCTGGCGATGTTGCGTGCGGCTCATCGTGAGGCGTGTAGCCTGACGCTGTCGTCCGATGACCTGCTGCGGCTCGAGGACTGTGCCCGTGCGGTTGCTCAGGCCGCCGCTGGCGAGGCAGCCATTTACGGCGTCAATACCGGTTTTGGCCGCTTGGCCAGCACGCGAATCGATGCTTCCCGTCTTCTGGAACTGCAGCGCAATCTCATTCGCTCG
>JBIKMC010000258.1:0-5010 GCA_044359405.1 Burkholderiaceae bacterium | reverse complement strand
AAAACCAAAGCCCAGGCTACCCATCGCACGCAGGTGCGCTGCGTTTTTGTCCAGGCCAGCGGCCAGGCCCACCCGGTTTGCGAAGCGCAGCCCCATCACCTCGACTGGGTCTTGAACCTGTCGGGCACCCAACAGAGTGGACAGGTGGGCGGCGGCAATGCGGTCAAGCGATGCGAGCGTCAGGTCGTGGGCGCGCTCTGGGTCGAGCGCGAAAAGAAACGGACGCAGTAAGCCGTACACGCGAGAGAGCTCCGGCAGTTGTCAGGCGGCCAAGTCGTCCATTGCTTCCCAGCGACCCTGAACCAGGCGTTCAATCGGTCGGAAGTTGGCTTTGTAAGACATTTTTCGGCTTTGCTCGATCCAGTAGCCCAGATACAGATGGCTGAGGTTCATTTGCCGGGCCTGCTCGATCTGCCACAGGATGTTGTAGGTGCCGTAGCTGGCGCGGGCCTCGTCCGGATCAAAAAACGTGTAGACGGAGGACAGACCGTCGTTGAGGATGTCGATGATCGAAACCATTCGAAGCGCGCCCTGGGCATCGCGAAATTCGACCAATCGGGTGTTGACCTTGCTTTGCAGCAAAAACTGCGCGTATTGCTCGCGACTGTCCTGATCCATGCCGCCGCCCGCATGCCGACTGGCCTGGTAGCGCAGGTAAAGTTGGTAGTGCTCGGGTGAGAAGCCCAGGCGGGCGACGAGGGTGCTCAAGTCAGCATGCTGACGCCATACCCGCCGCTGGATGCGCGAAGGCTTGAAGGACGCCACCGGCACGCGCACCGGGATGCAGGCCCTGCAGCCATCGCAGTACGGGCGGTAGGTGAAGATGCCGCTGCGACGAAACCCGGCGCGCACCAGCTCGCTGTAAACATCGGCATTGATGAGATGGTTTGGCGTGGCGACCTGCGAGCGTGCCTGCCGGGCAGCCAGATAGCTGCACGGATAGGGCGCTGTGGCATAAAACTGCAGCGCCGAAAACGGCAGTTCTTTGAGCAGGGTCATGCGCCAGGAACCTCAATGCGCACCGACGGCCAGTCTGGATCGGGTAACCGGGCAAGCTCGGAAAGCTGCTTCAGGAACGCTGAGCGCGGAATTTCTCGAGCACCGAGGGAAGCCAGATGGCGGGTGTTCTGCTGGCAGTCTATCACGCGAAAATCAAGCTCGCGCAGCAGATTCACCAGGCACAGCAGCGCGAGTTTTGAGGCATCGCGCTCGCGCGTGAACATCGATTCACCAAAGAACATACGACCGATCGAAACACCGTACAGGCCGCCGATCAGAGTGCCCGGGGAATGGTCACCCGATGTGCGCCAGACCTCGACCGAGTGAGCGTGCGCGATGCTGTGCAGTTGACCGTACGCGGTTTGGATGCCATCGGTGATCCAGGTTCCGTCCTGTCCAGGGCGAGGCTGAGCGCAGGCCTGCATGACCGAGGGAAAGGCCGTATTGAGGCGCACCGACCACTGGCCCTCCCGGGTGACTTTTCGGGCCAGCTTGAGCAGCGATGCCGACGCACGAAATTCGCTCAGGTACAGCACCATTCGGGGATCAGGCGACCACCACAGTACTGGCTGGCCTGGCACATACCAGGGGAAGATGCCCGCGCGATAGGCTTCCAGCAGGCGCGCAGCGCTCAGGTCGCTGCCCGCCGCGAGCAGGCCATTGGGTTCGTCCAGTGCTTCGTCCGCTGGCGGCAGCGGGTCGCCTGGTTCTACCCAGGGCAGTCGACGGTTCAAGCGGCCTTCTCAGGCTTGCGGCCGGGGCTGATAGCGGATAGCCCCGGTGCGCAGATCGAACTGACCGCGTCGGCAGTCTTCGAAGTACCAGCGCAGAGTCTGCTCGACGGTGCGAAACGCGATGGAACTCCAGGGAATGTCTTGTTCGGAAAACAGCCTTGCCTCGAGGCTTTCCGGGCCGGGTTCGAAGGCCGGGTCTAGCAAGCGCGCTCTAAAGAACAAATGCACCTGGTGTACGTGCGGGACGTCGAGCACGCTGTAGAGCGGGCCTAGTTCAATACGCGCACCCGCCTCTTCAGCGGTCTCGCGTTCGGCACCCTCGCCGGTCGTCTCGCCGTTTTCCATGAAACCGGCTGGCAGAGTCCAGAAACCGTAGCGCGGCTCTATGGCGCGACGGCACAAGAGCACCTTGTCTTCCCAGACGGTGACGGTTCCCAGAACCATATTCGGATTCTGATAATGCACCGTGTTGCAACTGCCGCAGCAGTAGCGCTCCCGGTTGTCTCCCGGTGGAATGGCCAGAATGACCGTTTGGCCGCAAGAGGGGCAGTGTTTCAAGGTGGTCTCGCAAAGACTGGAGTGCAGTGTACCAAGTTGGCGACCAGTGGGGCGCGCGTTGCGTTGCGGCGCTGAGCTCACTCTGTTACTATCTCGCTCTTCCGACGCGGGGTGGAGCAGTCTGGCAGCTCGTCGGGCTCATAACCCGAAGGTCGCAGGTTCAAATCCTGCCCCCGCAACCAAGCTCCAGGTTCTTCGTCAGCATGCCCATCATCGTTAGGGCATTGCGTTCGGGCTCTTGCTCAAGGGGCATCCCCAAGCAAGAGTCCGCATGCCGCGAAGAACGTTTTTCACGGTTGGCGCAGTGAGCGCGGCCTGCCGTCCTGCGGCGGGGCTGGCGCCTCGGCGGCCGCTGCGTATGTCGGACCTGTCGTCCCGGTAATTCATCTTTTGTCGATGGAAAATCAAGAAGCCTCTCTCATTCTTGAAGCCGTTTTGCTCAGCGCTCGCGAGCCCCTGGGCATGGCTGATCTGCGCCGGGTGTTCGACGACCAGATCAGTCCCGATGCGGTCCGCGAACTGCTGGCCGGATTGGCTGAGAGCTGGCAGCAGCGCGGCCTGCGATTGGTGTCGGTAGCCTCGGGTTGGCGCTTTCAGACCGCTCCTGAGTTGGCGGTTTACCTGGACCGCCTCAATCCTGAGCGTCCTCCGCGGTACTCTCGCGCCATTATGGAGACTCTGGCCATCATCGCCTATCGCCAGCCAGTCACCCGCGGCGACATCGAAGAGATTCGTGGCGTGATGGTATCTACCTCGGTGGTTCGTGCGCTTGAAGAGCGCGGCTGGATCGAGGTGATCGGCCATAAGGACGTGCCCGGCCGGCCGTCCCTCTTTGGCACCACCCGGCGCTTTCTCGACGATCTGGGGCTTGCTTCCTTGTCCGACCTGCCAGCGCTTGAGGGCACCGGGCAGGCGACAATGCTCGCTGAACTGGCAGGGCAACACGTCATCGATTTTGATCCGCCCATTGAGACGCAGACTGACCCAATTCAGGCGGCTCAAGCGAATGACGTCGAGGGCCAGGTCGTGCAGCCTCAGGCTGAGGTGACTGAGCCCGCCGGGTTGCCGAGCACGGACCCTGAATCCGATTCTGACCAGCAGCAGGTATTCAACCAGGCACGAGGCGAGTCTTGAGCGAACACGATGACACCGGTGAGGCCGGCAGTGGCAAACCCGAGGGCGCCGCGATTGAAGGGCCCGCGGCCGACGGCCAGGACAAGCGCGCGCGCAGCCCGTTTCGACGCCGTCGTGGCGGGCGCCGTCGTACTCGTCCGGGCGAAGACCGACCTGCGCAGACCGACGATGGTGTCGCGGTCGAAGCACGGCCCGAGCCTCGCGAGGCTCGGGCGCGCGTCGACGATGGTGTTGATCTGCCTGCCTATGCGGCCGCGGCGCCGCTAGGGCTTGATGCTACCGATCCCCGTCGGCGCCCGCCGGTGCTGGCTGAGCCGATCGATGATGACCTGCCCAAACTGCACAAGCTGCTGGCCGATACGGGTCTCGGTTCGCGTCGTGAAATGGAAGAGTTGATCATTGCGGGGCGGGTCTCGGTCAATGGTCAGCCAGCCCACGTCGGTCAGAGAATCGGCCCCAACGATCAGGTCCGCGTCAACGGCCGGCCCATTCGTCGTCCGGCCATGCCTATGCCGCCTCGGGTGCTGCTGTACCACAAGCCGTCTGGCGAGATCTGCACGCGAGATGACCCCGAGCATCGGGCCACCGTGTTTGAGCGACTGCCGCGTCTGAAGGGAGCGCGCTGGGTAGCGGTTGGTCGCCTCGACTTCAATACCGAGGGCCTGTTGATCTTCACCACCTCGGGCGATATCGCCAACCGACTGATGCATCCGCGCTACGGTTGGGAGCGAGAATACGCCGTGCGCATTCTTGGCCGGATCGATGATCAGGCGAAGCTGGCGCTGCTCGATGGCGTCATGCTCGATGATGGTCCGGCGCGCTTCAGTCAGATCGATGATCTGGGTGGCGACGGCGCAAATGCCTGGTACCGGGCAGTTATTTCCGAGGGCCGCAATCGCGAGGTTCGCCGCATGTTCGAAGCGGTTGGGCTGACGGTCAGCCGCCTTGCCCGGTTGCGGTTCGGTCCGGTGGCCTTGCCCCGGGGATTGTCGCGCGGTCGCTGGGTCGAATTTTCCCCGGCGGAGGTGCAGGCTCTGCTCGGTCTGCTGCGCGAGGCTGGTGCGCAGGTGGGCGAGGGTGAACCCGACCGTGCCCTTGCACGTGACCGCGATGATGACAGCGATGACGCTCGCTTCGACGATGAATTCGACGGCGATGATTACGACGATCCGGCTGACTCCATCGGTAATCGCGCTGAACCCGAGCCCGAAGAGCGGGGCCATGACGCTCGTCTCGATGATGATGAGTGGCAGCCCAGTTCGCGCGATGCCCATCTTGAGGGTATTACACGGCAGGTCCGCAAGGGGGAAGGCGCTGGCCGGGCGTCTGCTCGGACCCGCCGGGCGCGCGGCAAACCGGGGTCGGGCGTCGGTTTCGTCGGGCCCATGGACCAAATGGGTGGGCCTGCGGGTGCGCCTGCCGGCGGTCGGGGCCGCAAGGGCCCCGATGGAGGGCGACGCACGGGCGGTCGCCGGTCCGCCGGGCCCGGTTCATCGCCCGAGGCGGGGGGTGGGCGCGGGCCTGGTCGCGCTGGCGGCCAGCAGGCGCGTCGCGGCGGCCCCGGGCCCAGGCCGGGTTCTGGAGG
>JBIKMC010000045.1:0-16703 GCA_044359405.1 Burkholderiaceae bacterium | reverse complement strand
CCCAGAAAAAAGGCTATTCGGGGGTGGGTCTGTACGCTCGGTATGAACCCAGCGAGGTCATCACAGGCATTGGCGACGCCGAATTCGATGCCGAGGGGCGCTGGGTGGAGTTGCGCTATGACCGCCCGGGCCGTAGGCTGAGCCTGATCAGTTGCTATTTTCCCAGCGGCTCCAGTGGCGAAGAGCGTCAGCAGGCCAAGTTCAGATTTCTCGACCGAATCTACCCGGTGCTACAAGACCTCAAAAGCCAACGTGAGTTCATTCTCATGGGCGACCTGAACATCGCCCACACCGAGCGCGACCTCAAGAACTGGAAGAGCAACCAGAAGAACAGCGGCTTTCTGCCTGAAGAGCGCGCCTGGATGAGCCGGCTGCTGGGCGATCTCGGCCTGGTCGATGTCTACCGACAACTACAGCCCGAGGCCACCGACACCTGCTACACCTGGTGGAGCAACCGCGGCCAGGCCTACGCCAAGAATGTGGGCTGGCGCCTTGACTACCAGATCGCAACACCTGCTGTTGCGGCCTGCGCCAAGGCCACCCAGGTCTACAAGGCGCAGCGCTTTAGCGACCACGCGCCGCTTACCATCGACTACGCGCTCGAGCTCTGAGCCCATGCTCTGAGACTGTAAACCGGATCACCGGGGCACTGGGCGGCAGTCGAGGTCAGGCGCCGCTTCACGGTGTGGTCGTAAAGGGTGCCAGCTGGTCTACCTTCACCCCACGCGCCTGCGCGTAAAGTGGCAATACCTCTTTGAGATGGGTGCGAATTTCTTCGATGCGCCGGTCATGCGATGGATGGGTAGACAGCCACTGCGGCGGCTGATCCTTACCCAGCGCTTTCATCTTCTGCCACAGGCTGACCGATGCCCGCGGGTCATAGCCCGCACGCGCCGCGATATCCATGCCGATCAGATCGGCCTCGGTCTCGTCATCGCGCCCATATTTGAGCAGCGTAAGCTGCGCCGCACCGGAGGCCAGTTGACCGCCCAAATCGCCAAAGCCCAGCAACGCCGAAGCGATGGATGCGCCCACCGTAAGCGCCTGAGCGGCGCGCTGCTTACCCACGCGTTCGCGACCATGCTCGAGCAGTGCGTGCGCGATTTCGTGTCCCATGACCATGGCCACTTCATCGTCGCTCAGCTTGAGCGTGTCAATGATGCCCGTGAAGAAGGCGATCTTGCCGCCAGGCATGCAGAACGCGTTGACCTGCCGCGAGCCGATCAGATTGATTTCCCATCGCCAGCTGGCCGCCCGCTCATTGACGCGCGGCGCGAAGACGATGATGTCATGGGCGATTCGCCGCAGGCGCTGCAGTTGCGGGTGATGATCCGGAGCGAGTGCTCGCTTTTCTGAAGCCTCACGTTTCAAGGCTTGATACTGCCGAGCGGCCTGAGACTCGACGGCTTCCGCCGAGGCCAAAGCCAGCGCGCGGCTGCGTTCGCCCGCCCGCACACCATCGGCCGCCGGTGACTCGGCCACGGCCGGCCTTGTAAAGCCAGTCATCAGCGCAAACACCAACGCGCCAATCGACGGCCAGCGCACCCAGCTGTTCGATCGGGTCCCTGGGCGCAAGTAAGCGCCTACCATCAGAGCTCGCACGCCCTGCTGGTTAGTCAAACAACTGCGCCACCAAGCTTTCATGCACCTAATTTGCAGGCGGGCCACAGTAAATGCAAGATGCCGGCGTGACATCCAACCCCTACCTGCAGGTCTTTGCCAGCCGCCGCGTCGCAGCGCTTCTGGTGCTGGGTTTTGCCAGTGGTCTGCCGCTGGCCCTGTCGGCAGGCACCCTGCAGGCCTGGCTCACCGTCGAAGGCGTAGACCTGTCCACTATCGGATTTTTCGCGCTGGCAGGGCTTCCATACACCTTCAAATTCGTCTGGGCTCCCCTGGCCGACCGCTTTGAACCGCCAGTAGTCGGACGTCGGCGCAGCTGGCTGGTCATTACCCAGGCGAGCCTGGCGGCACTGTGCCTGGCGATGTCGATGCTTGAGCCCGGCCAGCACATCGGCCTGATTGGCGTCTGCGCGGTGGCCATCGCGTTCATGTCCGCTTCCCAGGACATCATTTTTGACGCCTACCGGGCCGAGCTGCTGGGCGACCATGAGCGCGGAGCGGGCGCTGCCGTCTCGGTGCTGGGTTACCGGCTGGCCATGCTGGTGTCGGGTGGACTGGCACTCATCCTGGCCGACACCGTGCTGGGATGGGCGGGCATGTATCGACTGATGGCCCTGCTGTTCGCCGGCCTTGCGGTGTTCTCAGTGCTGGCACCAAGAACAGGGGCGGGCGCACCCCTGGCCAGCGACGTGCGGCGCGAACTGGTGGGCTTCGCGGCCATGCTGGCCGCTGGTCTTGGCCTTTGGCTTATGCTGCGCGAACTGCCCGCCGGACTCCTGGGTGAATCGCGTCTGGCCGCGCTGGCCCAAAACACGCTGATCGTAGTCCTGTGCCTGGCAGCGGCGATCGCCGCCGCCCGAAAGGCTGGCTTTCCATCCTTCGTAGCTCCTTGGGATGCCTTCTTTGCCCGAGAGCGAGCACTCGCTCTTCTGGCGCTCATTGTGCTGTATAAGCTCGGCGACGCATTCGCGGGAGCCCTGTCCACCACATTTCTCATCCGCGGCGCCGGCTTCAGCGCCGCCGAGGTCGGTGCGGTCAACAAAGTGCTGGGGCTGGCGGCGACCATCATCGGGGTGGTTCTGGGCGGCGCCTGGCTTGCGCGACGCCCCCTGTACCAGGGCCTGCTGCTCTTCGGCGTCCTGCAGGCGGTCTCCAATCTGGGCTACTGGCTGATCGCAGTCGCCCCTAAAAGCTATGCCCTGATGGCGGCTGCGGTGGCGCTGGAAAACCTATGTGGCGGCCTGGGTACCGCGGCATTTGTGGCCTTTCTGATGGCACTGACCGATCAGCGCTTTTCGGCGGCGCAATACGCCCTGCTGTCGGCGCTGGCTGCGGTCGGCCGGGTTTACGTCGGGCCGGTTTCAGCCGCACTGGTGCAAAGTTTCGGCTGGCCGATTTTCTTTGCACTGAGCGTACTGGCCGCCCTGCCCGGGCTTTTCATGTTGATATGGCTGCGTATCCACATCCTGAAACTCGCGCGCGACGGCTTGAAACCGGCACACGACTGATGCCCCTGCCGCTTGACAGGGACGGGAGGGCCACGTGTAATCGCCGCCTCGTCGCGAAGTCGACACGTGGCGCTATCGGCGTCGCATCGCGGTCGATGCTCACCGGCCGGCCCCCTCACCCCCACCCCCACGACCATGATCGACAAAACGCTGGCCACCGCTGCCCAGGCCTTAAAGCCGCTGACCGATGGCGCAACGGTCATGATCTCCGGCTTTGGTGGATCAGGGCAACCCAATCAACTGATCGACGCCCTGATTGAACACGGCGCGAGCGATCTGGTCATCATCAACAACAATGCTGGCAACGGTGAGACGGGTATCGCTGCCCTGCTCAAGGCCGGGCGGGTGCGCAAGATCGTCTGTTCGTTTCCCCGTCAGGCCGACTCGCATATCTTTGACGCGCTCTACAAAGCCGGCAAGATCGAGCTGGAACTGGTGCCACAGGGCAATCTGGCCGAACGCATCCGGGCAGCCGGCGCGGGCGTCGGTGCGTTCTTCTCGCCCACCGGCTACGGCACTGAGCTGGCCGCCGGCAAAGAGACCCGCACCATTGATGGGCGACCTTACGTGCTCGAGTACCCCATCCGAGCAGACTTCGCACTGATCAAGGGCCTGCTCGGCGACCGCTGGGGCAACCTCACCTACCGAAAGGCGGCCCGCAATTTCGGGCCCATCATGGCCATGGCCGCGCGCGTCACCGTGGCTCAAGTCGACCGGGTCGTGCCTTTAGGTGAACTCGATCCCGAGCACATCATCACACCCGGCATCTTCGTGCAGCACGTCATCGCCGTGGGCGACACGGTCAGCCGCGGCCCGCGCCCGGCACCCGCCGCCCGCTAAGCGTCAAGGAATGCCCGCCATGAACCGACTGTCCCGAGACCAGCTGGCCGCGCGAGTCGCACGCGATATTCCCGAGGGTGCCTACGTGAATTTGGGCATCGGATTGCCAACGCTGGTGGCCAACCACCTGCCCGCTGACCGCGAAGTGTTCCTGCACAGTGAAAACGGCATACTGGGCATGGGCCCGGCGCCAGCTGCTGGCGATGAGGACTGGGACCTCATCAATGCCGGGAAGCAGCCGGTCACGCTGAAAACCGGTGGCGCATTTTTCCACCACGCGGATTCATTCGCGATGATGCGCGGCGGCCATCTGGACATCTGCGTACTGGGCGCATTTCAGGTATCAACACGCGGTGATCTGGCCAACTGGCACACGGGGGCAGCCGACGCGATTCCCGCAGTGGGCGGAGCCATGGACCTGGCCATCGGTGCCAAGCGCGTCTTCGTGATGATGGAACACCAGACGCGTTCGGGTGAAAGCAAGATCGTGAGCGAGTGCACCTATCCGCTCACAGGTATCGGTTGCGTCAGCCGCATCTACACCGACGTCGCGGTCATCGACGTCACGGCACGAGGCCTGGTCGCTGTTGAATGGATCGCTGGCCTTGATTTCCCCACCCTATGCTCCATGACGGCAGCCCCCCTGCTGCCGCCTAGCGCGGCCGCGGCCGCCTGACCTTTCACTACGGATCATTGCCATGAACGAAGTCTTCATCTGCGATGCGGTACGCACCCCCATTGGGCGATATGGCGGCGCACTGTCTTCGGTTCGCACCGACGACCTGGGCGCCATTCCGCTCAAAGCGCTGCTGGCGCGCAATCCGTCTCTGGATGCATCCGCGGTCGAAGAAGTGATCTACGGCTGCGCCAATCAGGCCGGCGAAGACAACCGCAACGTGGCGCGCATGGCCAGCCTTCTGGCCGGCTTGCCTGAGGTGGTACCCGCTGCGACCATCAATCGCCTGTGCGGCTCTGGACTGGACGCCGTAGGCACCATTGCCCGGGCGATTCGCAGTGGCGAAATCGGCCTGGGCATCGCCGGGGGCGTCGAGAGCATGTCGCGCGCACCTTTCGTCATGCCCAAGGCCGAGAGCGCCTTCGCGCGTGACAACGCGGTTTACGACACCACCATCGGCTGGCGCTTCGTCAACCCCAAAATGAAGGCGCAATATGGCATCGACTCCATGCCGGAAACCGCCGAGAACGTCGCTGCCCAGTTTGCGATTTCACGCGCCGACCAGGACGCCATGGCACTGCGCAGCCAGGCTCGTGCAGCAGCCGCTCAGCGCGACGGTTTCTTCGATCGCGAAATCGTGCCGGTCACCATTCCCAGCCGCAAGGGCGATCCCGTGGTGGTCAGTCGCGACGAGCACCCTCGCGAGACCAGCCTCGAAGCCCTGGCCAAGCTCAAGCCCATCGTCAAGCCAGACGGCACAGTCACGGCGGGCAATGCCTCGGGCGTCAACGATGGCGCAGCCGCCCTCATCCTGGCCAACGAGGATTGCGCCCAGCGCTTTGGCCTTAAGACCCGCGCGCGCGTCATCGGCATGGCCACAGCAGGCGTAGCCCCGCGCATCATGGGCATAGGCCCAGCGCCCGCCGCCCAGAAGCTCTTGGCGCGAACGGGCATACGGATCGAACAGATCGATGTGATCGAGCTTAACGAAGCCTTCGCGGCGCAGGGCCTTGCCGTGCTGCGCGAGCTGGGGGTGGCCGATGACTCGCCCAAGGTGAACCCCAACGGCGGCGCCATCGCGCTGGGGCATCCGCTGGGCATGTCGGGCGCACGCCTGGTCATCACCGCCATCAATCAGCTGGAGCGCAGTGGCGGACGCTACGCACTGGCCACCATGTGCATCGGCGTAGGCCAGGGCATCGCACTTCTTATTGAACGCATCTGAACCAAGGAGAACCCTCATGACCGACAGTCAAGCAGCTGCCCGCGCCGTCGAAGCGGCCGAGGCACAGCGTATTGCAGCCACGCTCGCAGGCGATTTCGACACCGTGGCAAGCCTGATCGGCGACGACCTTCACTATGTTCATTCGTCTGCCGTGTTTGAGGACAAACCCACTTATCTGCAACGGCTGCGCGAGGGCTTTTATCGGTATCGGGGCCTAACCGTCAAGAGCCGCTCGCTGCGTGTTCTGGGCGATGTTGCGCTGATCAACGGCGACATCCACATCGAGGTCGAGGTGCAAGGCGCCGCCAAAGACGTCATGAGCCGATACCTGCAGGTCTGGGCCAAGCGCGACGGGCGCTGGCTCATGGTGTCCTGGCACTCGACACCCATGCCCAAGCAGGCTTGACGCCTTGGACTATAAAAATCAAGGAGCTTTCATGATCGATCAGCACTCACTCGATGCGTTGTTTCGCCAGGCCCGTACGGCCAACGGTTTTCTGCCGGGCGACGTAAGCGACACGCAACTGCGCCAGGTCTTTGACCTGATGAAGATGGCGCCCACGTCGCTCAACTGCCAGCCGGCACGGTTTGTCTTCCTGCGCAGCGCCGCCGCCAAGGAGAGGCTGCGCCCGGCTTTATCCCCCGGCAATCTGGACAAGACCATGGGCGCCCCTGTGGTGGCCGTCATCGCAACCGACATGCAGTTTCACGAGCATCTGCCACGGATGTTCCCGCATAACCCCGCGGCAAAAGGCTGGTTCGACGGAGACGCCGCCCGCGTGGCCCGCGAGACAGCCGCTTTGCGCAACTGCACACTGCAGGGCGCCTATTTTATTTTGGCGGCACGTGCGGTCGGGCTGGACTGCGGACCCATGTCCGGCTTTGATGCCGCTAAAGTCGATGCCGAGTTCTTCCCCGACGGCCGCTTTCGCAGCAACTTCCTGTGCAACCTGGGCAAGGCCGACGTATCCAAGGCATTCGGGCGCAGCCCGCGCTTTGATTTTGAAGAAGTCTGCAGCGTGCTCTGAGTGCCGCCGTGCCGGGCTTGACCGTTTAACCGTTTAACCGTTCAGTCCGGCGCGCCTGCTCAATCGAGCAGGCGTCGCCCAATTACCTGGGCCTGAATTTCACCGGCACCTTCAAAGATGTTGAGGATGCGGGCGTCGCAGAAAATACGGCTCGCCTCATACTCAAGCGCGTAACCATTGCCGCCGTGAATCTGCAGGGCGCTATCTGCATTGGACCAGGCCACGCGAGCCGCCAGCAGTTTGGCCATACCCGCCTCGAGATCGCAGCGGCGCCCGGTATCTTTGGTTCGCGCGGCGAAGTAGGTCAGCTCGCGCGCAATCACGGTCTCGACCAGCATCATCGCCAGCTTGTCGTGCACGCGCGGGAACTCGGCGATGGCCCGCCCAAACTGCCGACGAGTGCGAGCATATTGGCTGGCCACATCGAAGGCATCCCAGGCAACGCCCAGCGCGCGTGCCGCTGTCTGAATGCGGGCACTTTCAAAGGTCTGCATGAGTTGCCTAAAGCCCTGGCCGGGCTGCCCCCCCAGAAGCCCATCGGCGGGCACCGCGAAGTCTTCAAAGGCGATCTCGTATTCCTTCATGCCGCGATAGCCCAGCACCGGGATTTCGCTGCCGCTCATACCCTTCGCCGGAAAGGGCAGCGCGTCGCTGCCACGGGGCTTGGGAGCGAGCATCATGGAGAGCCCGTCATGACCGGGCCGATCTGGATCGGTGCGTACCAGCAGGGTCATGAGATCGCTGCGCGCCCCATGAGTTGACCACGTCTTAGCGCCGTGAATGCGCCAGCCACCGTCGGCCGCACGCACGCCGCGCGTGCGCAGGCTTGCCAGATCGGACCCCGTATCAGGCTCGGTGAACATTGCACATGGCAGTACCGTGCCGCGGGCGATGCCTTCAAGCCAAGCCATGCGCTGCGCATCAGTACCGCTGCTGCCAATCAGTTCGCCGGCAATCTCCGAGCGCGTGCCCAGCGAGCCCGCCGCCAGGAAACCACGTGACAACTCTTCTGAAACCACACACATGGCAAGCTTGCCCAGACCCATGCCTCCGTGGCTCTGTGCAATCGTGACGCCGAACACGCCCAGCTTGCCCATCTGTGCAATCACGTCATCGGGAATGAGGGCGTCACGCAGGTGCCAGCCATGCGCATGGGGCCGGATCGCTTCCTGGGCAAATCGACGAAACTGGGCACGAATCATGTCAAGGGTGTCATCGCCGAAGGATTCCTGCACGATATGGCCTGACTCGATCAACGCGTGTAGACGAATCCGATTCGCCGGTGTGTTGCCCGTCCGAATGATCTGGGTAACGGATGGGTCAGCAGCAAGGCGAACCGCCGCCTCATCAGCGCCCATATCCGCCGCGCGAATGATCTCGCTCTGCGACATGGGAATACCGCCGAGGATCTGCGCCAGATATTCACCCGCACCAATGGCCCCGATCAGGCTGGCGACCTCGTCAAGTTGGCCGTTGCGCGCAAGACCGGCAAGCCAGTGATCAAGTTCTGTCAGGGCGCGGGCGTACGCCACCGTCCAGGCAAGCCCATGCACCGCACGCTGCTCACGCGCCATAGCGGCCGAGCTGACGCGTCCGGATGCATCCGACACCCGCCTAAGCACGGCGCCGCGCGCCTCAGCCAGATACCGCTCAAGCGCCACCAGCGCCAGGTAAAGCGGCCCGCAGGCCCGATCATCGCTAGCCTGCATTGACTCAACTGCGCCAGATATATCCGTCATCATCGTTCCTCTGCCTGAGCAATCACACCCTGCTGCAGTAGCACCCCAATGTCGTGGTCCGCCAGACCGAGCGTCTGCGCCAGCACCGCCGCCGTGTGCTCGCCCAACACCGGCGCGCGCGCGGGCCGGGCGCGTTCAAGTCCCTCGTAGCGGGCGGGGGATCCGGGCGTGAGATACGTCAGCCCACCCGGATGGGTGATCGAGCTCATCATGGGGTTGGTTTCGCTAAGCTCTTTCTCATGCGCGAGCGCCTCCGACAGCGTCCGATACGGTGCCCAACACACCTCATGTTCATCAAATGCGATGCGCAACTCGCTCAGCGGCCGGGCGGCAATCGCCTGAGCCATCATGGGGTCGAGGCTGACCCGGTGCTCAAACCGGGCGCCCTCATCATGATCAAAATCAACACCCAGCTGCGACTGCAGCGCCGCCACCGATTCCACCAGACCGAGGGCTTTGAGTAGTCCTGACCACTGCTTGCGCGTAATGGCGACGACAATCAGATACGCCCCATCGGCCGTCTTGAAGTCACGGCCAAACGCACCAAAAAGATTATTGCCAACGCGAGGTCTGTCGTTGCCCGACAGCTGAACCTCGGCGATCTGGCCCAGGGCACCCAGGGTCGAAAACGCCACGGATGACAGGGGCAGCAATATTTCGGCACCCTGGCCCGTGAGACGGCGATGCCGCTCGGCGGCCATCAGATGGAAGGCGGCCAGCGCGCCGGTGCTCAGATCCCAGGCGGGCAATACATGGTTGACGGGGCCCTGGGCGTCGACCGGTCCGGTCATCAGGGGCAAGCCCGTGACCGCATTGACGGTGTAGTCAAGCCCGGATGAGCCATCGGCCCAGCCCTGTACCCGCAGCGTGATCAGGTCAGCACGATGCCGTACCAATGCGGCATGGGACAGAAAACTGGTGGCCGGATAGTTGGTGAGGAAAAGCCCCGCCCCATCGCCTGGAGCCGTAATCAGCGCAAGGGCCAGTTCGCGCCCCCGGGGCGATGCCAGATTGATCGCCACCGACTTCTTGCCTTTATTGAGCCCCTGCCAATAAAGGCTCTCGCCGTTACCGGCCAGCGGCCAGCGGTGACGATCGGGCCCACCGCCCACCGGATCAATACGAATGACCTCGGCACCCAGTTGCGCAAGGTGCAGCGCCGCACTGGGCGCTGCCACAAAAGAGGCGGCTTCAACAAGCCGCAGACCACCCAACAGTTGATACACGAGAGTCACACCTTTCAGAGCATCGTTCGAACAATGCCACAATGCGAAGACCCTCGCGGCCACAGGCGTTTCGACCCATGGACTTCTCTCCAATTTCCAACCCCTGGTTTTACGCAGTGGCCATACCCGCGGTGGTTCTCACCGGCATCTCCAAGGCGGGATTTGGCGGAGCGGTGGGCGGCATCGCCGTGCCCTTGATGGTGTTGGTGATCGATGCCCCGCAGGCGGTGGCCATCATGCTGCCCATTCTGTGTCTGATGGACGTGCTGGGCCTCATCACCTTTCGGCGCAATGTGCTCTGGCCTGTATTCAGGGTTGCGGTAATCGCAGGACTTGCGGGATCCCTGCTGGGCTATCTACTGTTTAACGTGGTGGACAGTCGCTGGATCAAGGCCCTGATTGGCGTGGAGTCTGTGCTTTTTGCGCTGTTCTGGATGATGCAGGGCCGCCGCGGCACCGAATCACCTGCCCTGCCATTTTCGCGCGCCCGAACAGCCCTGTGGTCCAGCATCTCCGGTTTCACCAGCTTCATCTCGCATGCGGGCGGCCCTCCCATGATGCGTCTGCTGCTACCCATGCGGCTTGCGCCGCGCGACATGGTGGGCACCATGGCCTGGTACTTCGCCGTGATCAACGCGGCCAAATGGCTTCCGTACGGCCTGATGGGCATGCTCAGTGCCCGTAACTTTGATACCTCCCTGGCGCTGATGCCGGTGGTACCCGTGGGCTACCTGATCGGCTTGTGGTTTTTGCGTTGGATCAAGCCGGCTGCTTTCAGCCGCGTGGCGGTGTGGGGGCTTTTGGCCACGGGCTTGAAGCTGAGCTGGGATGCCTTCATGTAGTGGGCATGGCGACGGATCCGAAGCCCTCCGGCCTCAGGTCCTTGTCGTCGACCCCAACCATCATCATGGAGTTCATCATGGCCAGACTGTCTGTTTACGATCCATTCGCCGATGTGTTCCCGGAGTTGTTCCGTGGTTTTCTGCAGCCCGCTCGTGAGCTTGAAGCGGCCAATACGCAGGAGATCCGTATTGAAGTGCGCGAATCAGCTAACGCGTATCAGGTGCTGGCCGAGCTGGCCGGGGTTCGCAAAGACGACATCTCGGTACAAATCGATGGCAACCGGGTTTCAATCTCGGCTGAGGTCAAACGCGAAGTGGCTGGCGACGCCAATGAGCGCGTGCTGCGCAATGAGCGCTTTTACGGCACGCTGGCGCGCAGCTTCGCCCTGGCACACGAGCTCGATGAAGCGCAGTCCCAGGCCCGATTCGACAACGGCGTGCTGCTGTTGACGCTGCCCAAGGCTCAGGCACCGGCCGCACGCAAGCTGGTCATCAATTAAGCGACGACTCAAGCCGGGCCGGATAGCCCGCCTCGACAATGGCGCGTGCCAGCGCATCGGTCGAGGCGGTCGACTCCACCCGGACCCGTCCTTGCGCCAGGTCAACTTGCACCTTGGCCTGAGCGTCCACGCCCTGCACAGCACGCGTCACACTGGCCGCACAGTGACCGCAACTCATCGCCTCAACCTTGAATGTGTGCATACTCGAGTTCCGCAAGTCCGCGTTTGATTGAAGCGATGTTTCTAGCACATGACTGATGCCACTGTCCCAGCCGATGGCACCCATAACAGCATTCGCCTTGATATCGGTGGCATGACCTGCGCCGCCTGCGCGGGCCGGGTCGAACGCGCCCTCGGAAAAATACCTGGGGTCGGCTCCGCCTCCGTCAATCTGGCCACCGAGACCGCCTTCATCACCCTGACTAATGACGCAGCCCGTCCCAGTGCACTGGTGGCAGCCGTTCAGTCGGTCGGCTATGAAGCGAAGCTGCATGACGCTTCCGACAACACACCGCCAGGTACAGAGCGCGACGACCGCGAACGCCTGAAGGTGATCATTGCTCTGGCCTTGAGCGCACCTTTGCTCGCCCCCATGTTACTGATGCCTCTGGGCATCAATGCCATGCTGCCCGGCTGGTGGCAGTTCGCACTGGCTACTCCGGTGCAGTTCTGGTTGGGCGCGCGTTTTTACAAAGCAGGATGGAACGCAGCGCGCCAGTTTGAGGGCAACATGGATCTGCTGGTGGCCATCGGCACCAGCGCGGCCTGGGGGCTCAGCACACTCAATCTGCTCAGTGGCCATGGTGAGCACGCGCACTTTTATTTCGAGGCCTCCAGCGTAGTGATTGCCCTGGTGCTGCTGGGCAAGTGGCTGGAAGCGCGTGCGCGCAAAGGTACGGCGCAGGCCATCCGAGCCCTGCAGGCGCTGCGACCGGCAACGGCACGCGCGCTCAGTCAGGGTCAGGAGGTGGAGCTCGCGCTGACCCATATCCGTGTCGGCGACGTTCTTATCATCCGGCCGGGCGAACGCATTCCGCTAGATGGGCGCGTCCTGCAGGGCAGCTCCGAGGTTGATGAGTCCATGCTGACCGGCGAAAGTCACCCGGTGACACGGTCACCGGGTAGCTCGGTCACCGGAGGCAGCCTCAACGGCGAGGCGCTGTTACAGGTGGAAGTTACCGCGATCGGGGCGCAAACCGTCCTGGCGCGAATCATTGACATGGTCGAGCGAGCGCAGGCCGGCAAGGCCCCTATCCAGCGTCTGGTCGATCGCGTCAGCGCCGTCTTCGTGCCCACGGTGCTGGTTCTGGGGGTCATCACGGCGCTTGCGTGGGGGCTGACCGACGGTGACTGGCCCGCGGCCGCCCTGCACGCTGTTGCGGTTCTGGTGATTGCCTGTCCGTGTGCGCTGGGTCTGGCAACGCCGGCTGCCGTGATGGCCGGCACCGGTGCGGCCGCCCGTGCCGGTATTCTCATCCAGGACGCTCCGGCACTCGAGACCGCCCACGCACTGCGCGTCATTGCCTTTGACAAGACCGGCACGCTCACCGTGGGCAAACCGAGCCTTCAGGCGCTCGAGCTCGCGCCCGAAATCTCTGCCGATGCCCTGATCGCCCTGGTGGCGGCCGTGCAGTCGGGCAGCGAACACCCGCTGGCACGAGCGGTACGGCAGGCCGCGCAATCGCGTACGCCCGTGCCTGTGCCGGCGGTGTTGGATATCCGGGCTCATCCTGGTCGCGGCGTGTCCGCCCGCTTAGCTTCGGAGCATGGCCGTCAAGACACCGAAATCCTTGTGGGTTCGGGCGCCTGGATCAAATCATGCGGCGGATCGCTTGCGGCCTTTGAGAGCCGCGCACAAACCCATCTTACCCAGGGCCTTACTTTGGCTTACGTCGCCACACGCACCGCCAGCGCCCGGTCGGACGCACAGGCAGCCCCGCTCAACGTGGCCGTTCTCGGCCTTTTGGCCTTTGGCGATGCCATCCGTCCCGGTGCGGCCCAAGCCGTGGCGAAACTGCGCAGGCTCGGCGTACGCACCGTGCTGATCTCGGGCGATCACGAAAGTGCCGCGCAGCGCGTCGCTCGCGAGTTGGGCATTGACGAAGTTCATGCGGGCATACTCCCTGAGGGCAAGGCCGCCCTTATCGCTCAGCTGCGAAACCATCTGGATCCGGGTGCCACGGTAGGAATGGTGGGCGATGGCATCAATGATGCCCCGGCGCTCGCAGCGGCCGACATCGGCATTGCGATGGGCAGCGGCACCGACGTGGCCATGCATGCGGCCGGTATCACGCTGATGCGCAGTGACCTCTCGCTGATCGCAGCTGCCATCGACATTGCAAGACGCACGCGAGCCAAAATTCGGCAGAACCTGTTCTGGGCCTTTTTCTACAACATCATCGGAATACCCCTGGCAGCTCTGGGAGCCCTCAGCCCCGTCATCGCTGGAGCCGCGATGGCGTTCTCATCCGTCAGCGTCGTTGGCAATGCCCTGCTGCTGCGTCGCTGGCGCGCACATTAAAGCTGGCAAGCCGCTATCATCAACAGGTAATCGCTTTTACAACACGGCGACCCTCGCGTTTCAAGCGACGGGCTGCCCACAATCGCCTGGAGACTTTTATGACGCTTCGTAAAACGCTGCTGGCCAACGCCATCACAGCCTTGGGCATGCTCGCCACCAACAGCCACGCCCAGCAACTCACCTTCATGACCGGCCCGCAGGGCGGCGCCTGGATCCCCCTGGGCGGCGCACTTAAAGGGCTCTGGGAAAAAGCCATTCCGGGGCTGCAGATTCAGGCCTCACCCGGCGCCGGCATCGCCAACGTGCGTGGCATCGACGAAGGAAAGGCCCACATCGGCATGGCCAACTCGTCGACCACCGTTGACGGCGTCGAGGGTCGGGCTCCTTACCCTCGCAAGACGAGCAAAGTCTGCCAATTGGCAAACCTTTACCCGCAGTACTTTCAAGTGGTCGCCCTGGCTGACGCGAAGATCAATTCGTTTGCCGACCTCAAGGGTAAGTCGGTGGTGACGCAGCCCAAAGGCAATACGGCTGAGATCCTCACGGCGCAAGTGCTCAAGATCAATGGCATGGAATACAGCGCACTGTCGCGCATCAGCTACCAGGCCAGCTACACCGATGCCGTGTCCATGATTAAGGACGGTCATGCACACGCCTTCACGCTGGGAACCACAGCCCCAGCGTCTTCCGTGATGGACCTGGCCAGTGCCCGCGATATCAAGCTGGTTGCCGTCGACGACAAGACCATGACCGACTTGAATCGCCAGAATCCCGGCTACACGCGCCAGATCATCAAGGCGGGCACCTATCCCAAGCAGTCTGCCGATGTGCCCGTCATCGGGTACCTGACGCACGTGGTGGTGGCCTGCGATTTGCCCGAAGACCAGGTCTACACCATGACCAAAGTCATGGCCACCAACATCGACGCCATGGCGGCCGTGGTCAAACCCATTTCCGGGCTCACCGTCAAAGAAATGGCGGCCGACATTGGCGTTCCGCTGCACAAAGGCGCCTCCAGGTACTACCGCGAGGTGGGCGCTCTCTGAGCACCGTCGGGCGGCGCATACGCGGCCTGCCCGGTCCGAGGTCGTTTCAGGCGGAGGGCTGCGTCCATCAGATGCGCCCCCGCTCATGCCGGGCGAGCCCGGCCTGATCGCAGCGAGGCTTTCATGTCCGAAGAAAATGCCGCTACCCTGCCGCAGGCCCGGGCTCTGAAGGCGGCCGTGTGGTTGCTGGCCGTCACGATGTCTCTCTATCACATCTACGTGGCCGCCTTTGGGCCGCCGGATGCTGTGATCTTTCGCGGTATCCACCTGATGTTTGCAATTTCCCTAGTCTTTCTGCTTTATCCCAGCCGCTCGCGTGCGGGTGCGGGCTGGCGCGCGTTCGATCTCGTGCTGCTGCTGCTGGGCCTGGGCTCGGTCCTGCACATTCTGGGTAACTACAGCTACTTCACCAATCGCATCATTTACATTGATGACCTAACCCCTGCCGACATGTTCTGGACCGCGGTGGCGGTGGCCATTGTGCTGGAGGGCACGCGCCGCGTCATTGGCTTGGCATTGCCGCTCACCGCAATCGCTTTCATCCTGTATGCCACCGTCTTCAGCCAGGTGAAACTGCCCGTGCTGATGGAGCAGCTGTACCTATCCACTGAGGGCATCTTCGGTTCGACCCTGGGCGTATCGGCCTCGTATGTGATGCTGTTTGTGCTGTTCGGCTCATTTATGGAACGCAGCGGTACGGGGCAACTGTTCATGGACTTCGCCATGTCCATCACTGGGCATACGGCTGGCGGGCCCGGCAAGGTTGCCGTGGTGAGCTCATCGCTGTTCGGCACAGTCTCGGGTAGCGCAGTTGCCAACGTGATGGTCGATGGGCCTATGACAATCCCGCTGATGAAACGAACGGGCTTCAGGCCCCCCTTTGCGGCGGCGGTAGAAGCGGTCGCCTCCACCGGAGGCCAACTCATGCCGCCCATCATGGGGGCTGCCGCTTTCGTCATGGCCGAATTTATCGCCGTACCGTACGCGCAGGTTGCCCTGTGGGCACTGGTGCCTGCGGCGCTTTACTACCTGGCCGTGTTTTTCGCCGTGCACTTTGAGGCCAAGCGTTATGGTCTGGCCGGGGTGCCGCGGGCCGAGCTGCCGCGATTGATGCAGGTCATGCGCGAGCGCGGTCACCTGTTTATCCCCATTCTCATCATTCTGCTCGGACTGACGGCCGGTTACTCAGCACCATTATGTGCGCTGATCGGTGCACTGGCCTGTATTCCGGTGGCCCTGCTGCGCGCTTCGACACGCGCAGGTATCCGCTGGCAGACTGTGTTCGAGGCCCTGGTGGACGGCGCACGAAACACGCTCTCAGTGGCCATGGCCTGCGCCTGCGCCGGGCTGGTTATCGGCTGCGTCACCATCACGGGTCTGGGCATTAACTTCACCCAGGCGGTGATCGCACTGGCGCAGGACTGGCTGCTCGCAGCTCTGATGCTCACGGCTCTGGCCGGCATCATTCTGGGCATGGGCATGCCGACCACGCCTGCCTACATCGTGATGGTGTCGCTGCTGGTGCCGGCCATCATCAAGCTGGGTGCCGTCGTGCCCGCCGCGCACATGTTCGCCCTGTACTTTGCGATTCTGTCGGCGATCACGCCGCCGGTCGCCCTGGCAGTCTTCGCAGCGGCAGGCCTTGCCAAGGCCGACATGTGGCAGTCCGGCTTTGCCGCCATGCGGGCTGCCGCCCCCGCCTACATTGTTCCGTTCATGTTCGTCTACGAACCGATGCTGCTGCTCATCGTCAAGGACTGGAGCGCTCAGTGGCTGGACGTGCTGCTGGCGATTGTCAGCGCGTCAATCGGCGTGATTGCTCTGGCGGGCGGGTTTTTTGGCTGGTTCATCGGTCTGGCCAATGGCTGGCAGCGGGTCGCCTTGGTGGCAGCAGCACTACTGCTGATCAAGCCGGGTCTGTGGACTGACCTG
>JBIKMC010000256.1:0-5044 GCA_044359405.1 Burkholderiaceae bacterium | reverse complement strand
CTCGAACTCAGCTCCGAACTTGTCATGCAGATCGCTGCAGTCGGCCGGCGAAAACAGGGTCCACTCGGCGTTTTCCACCACGCGTTTCATGAACAGATCGGGAATCCAGTTGGCGGTGTTCATGTCATGCGTGCGCCGCCTGTCATCGCCCGTGTTCTTGCGTAACTCGAGAAACTCTTCAATGTCGAGGTGCCAGGTCTCCAGGTAGGCGCAGACAGCTCCCTTGCGCTTGCCGCCCTGGTTGACGGCAACGGCCGTGTCGTTCACGACTTTGAGAAAGGGCACCACTCCCTGGCTTTTCCCGTTGGTGCCGCGGATATGACTGCCCAATGCACGTACCGGCGTCCAGTCATTGCCCAGACCGCCCGCATACTTGGCCAGCAGGGCGTTTTCCTTGATGGCCTCATAAATTCCGTCAAGATCGTCCGAGACGGTTGTGAGATAACACGAAGACAACTGCGAGCGCTGCGTACCCGAGTTGAACAGGGTTGGGGTGGAGCTCATGAAGTCGAAGGTCGACAAAAGCTCATAGAACTCAACCGCACGTGCCTCACGATCGACCTCGCCAATGGCCAATCCCATGGCGACCCGCATAAAAAACGCCTGAGGCAGTTCAATGCGCTGCTCATCGATATGCAGAAAGTACCGGTCGT
Organism: Burkholderiaceae bacterium; assembly: GCA_044359405.1. Classification (GTDB taxonomy): domain Bacteria; phylum Pseudomonadota; class Gammaproteobacteria; order Burkholderiales; family Burkholderiaceae_E; genus SYIM01. The sequence continues at coordinate 4,391 of JBIKMC010000256.1, read as the reverse complement.
ACAGGGTTTGCAGACCCAAATACGTAAATTGCAGATCGCGACTCGAGTCGAGCGCGGCACCCAGCCGGGCCAGGTCAAACTGCTGCAACCGCTCATCGATGAGCCCGGCCTGGACGCCCTGGCGGATGAAGCGAGGAAAATACTCGGCGTAGCGCTCGGTCATCTGCGCCTGGCCAACGTCCTCGCCCAGCACTTCACGCCGCATGGTGTGCAACAACAGTCGTGCCGTCACCTGGCTGTAAGCCGGATCTTTTTCGATGAGGGCACGCGCCGACAGGATGGCCGATTTGTAGACCTCCTCCAGAGGGACGCCGTCGTAGAGATTTTTGATGGTTTCCGCGTACACCGCCTCGCCGCTGACGAATTCACCCAGGCCGACGCAGGCGGCGTCAATGAGCGCGCGCAATTCGGCCGTGTCGAGCGGGCGCCGGCTGTCCGAGTCGACGACGTGCAGCACGACCTGGGCGCTCTCGCCCGATTCGCGCTGGCGAGCCGCCCGTTCCTGGGCACGACGCTCGCGGTAGAGCACATAGGCCCGCGCAACCTCATGCTCGCCATAGCGCATAAGGGCCAGTTCGACGTGATCTTGAATATCTTCTATGTGGAACGTGGCGCCACCGGCCTTACCCCGTGTCAGCGCACTCACGACAGCGCTGGTGAGCTTGTCCACCAATTCACGCACCCGTGCCGACGCGGCGCTTTGGCCGCCGTGGACCGCGAGAAAGGCTTTGGTCAGGGCGACTGCAATCTTGCTAGGCTCAAAGCCGACGACCGACCCGTTGCGGCGAATGATCTTGAAATTGGCATACAGCTCGGCGCTGGCCGAGGCGGCATCCTCTGGGGCGATCTGGCTGGTTGATACGGCCGGCTGTCCTGCCGGCCGCGCGCGTTCGGCGAGCCTTTGCATGCTTGATTCCTCCATAGATCACAGACCTGCGACCTCCTCTGGCACTGGGCTCGGTCGGCGCGGTTACAGGTCAATGAGTCAAAATCGGGCTACGGTTTAAGTGAGTGAATGAACATCGCGCGTGGACCTACCGGTTGAATGCCTTGAAGCGGTTTGATCGGGGGCCTGAGCGCGCGAATGGGTGAGCGAGTCTGGTTGAATCGGCCTTGATAAAAATTCCCCGGTAAGCGCTGCCAGGCACTACCTGTGGGGGCAAAGACATCCAAGGGGACTAATTCTAGTGGTCAGGGTCGGTCGCTAGCAAGCCCGCAAACGATATCGAGCCGTGCCGCGAGCGGGCGGCTGGATCGCCAGGCCGCGTACCGCTTGACTTCTATTTTTTCAAATCAGTGGTGGTGCGCCTTACGCGCCACTTTGGCCTGAAAAAACGCATGGTTGCTAGGGGTCTGGACTGAAGGTACCTGTGCACCTAGGGGATATACCAATTGTGTTAGCGACACGGCTTGACTGCGGGCGGTCTGACCAGTCCAGCCGCGCAGGGCTGGGTCAGCAGCCATTTCCAGTCGAACCAGGGGCCCGGGTCTTGTTTACGTCCTGGAGCGATGTCGCTATGGCCGGCCACCACTGCCAGCGGATGGCGATCGCGTAGCGCCGCGACCAACCAGGCAAGCCGCCGGTACTGGCGGCGCGTGAATGGGTGCGCGGCGTCGCCTTCGAGCTCAACCCCAATTGAGAAGTCATTGCAGCGTGTTCTTTCGCCAAGCCTTGACTCACCCGCGTGCCAGGCGCGGCAATCCGTGCCCACGAACTGAATCAGCTCGCCACCGCGGCGGATGAGAAAGTGTGCTGACACTCGCAGTGCGCTCAGCGCCGCAAGGTCGGGGTCGGGATGTTCCCCCAGGCGATTGGTGAACAGTCGCTCGATCGTGTCACCCCCAAAAAACCCCGCCGGCAGGCTGATGTAGTGAACTACCAGCAGATCAATCGGCAGACCCGCAGGGCGCTCGTCCTGATTAGGAGAGACAACGCGTTGCGCAAGCCGCAGCCAGCCGCCAGGGTCTTGTCGCCACGCGTGACGGGCCATCAGGATGAGCGCTTGGCGGCTTCTCGATGAGCGGCGCTGCAAAACGGGCGGCCGTCGGCGTCGCTGACCGACTCGCTGGCTGGCAGGTGCACGCCACAATGCGCACAGGCCTGCATGCGTTCGGGCGAGGATGCCGCCGCGTCGGGCCGGGCAGGCTCGTCGGCACCTGGGGCGGCGCGGCGGGACTGCTCAATACGGCGCTGGCTGGTCTGATAAAACTTCCAGGCGAACCAGGCGCCCGCAGCCACTATGACCCAGATCAGAAATTTGCCCATGCGCGCAGAGTGTCGTTGATTGACCGGTGAGTGGCTCAGGAGCGGCTGAGGATCACTTCGAGCACAAAGCGGCTGCCCACGTAGGCCAGCATCAGCAGCCCAAATCCGCCGAACGTCAACCGCAGTGCCGTGCGCCCCCGCCAGCCGTAACGCCAGCGCCCCAGCAGGAGCAGGCCAAAGACCACCCATGAGATCAGCGTGAACAGCGTCTTGTGGTCAAGGCGCAGCGCACGTCCGAAGACCTGCTCTGAAAACACAATGCCACTGACGGCGGTCAGGGTGAGAAACATAAAGCCGACCGCTATCAGTCGGAAGAGCATGCGCTCAAGCGCCAGCAGTGGCGGCAAATCATCGACCACTCGCGACAGCGGCCCCCGCGCCGCACCCGAGCCCGCGTGCAGGGCCCGATCGGCGGCAGCCATCAGCAGGGCGTGCAGTGCCGCCAGCGCCAGCACGCCATAAGCAAGCGTCCCCACCACCAGATGCGGCACAAAAAGGGGGGCGGTCGCGCGCGCGCTCAACTCAGACCCGGGAAACGGCAGCGGAAGCAGTACCGCAACAGCCGCCAGCGGTAAAACGATGGCGCGCAGGGCCCGTACCGGCACGCTGATGGCCTCCAGCCACAGAACCGTGACGCCGATCCAGAGTGTCGCAGAGAGCACCGTCGCAAAGCCAAAGCGCCAGCCCTGGGTGCCGCTGACGGCCAGGAACAGTGATCCCGCATGCAGGGCCAGCGCGGCGATCATGAGTGGAGCGGCCAGGCGTTCGCCGGCCCGCCACGATGCGAGGTAGAGCAGCGCCGGGAGCGCGAACACGATAAACAGTAGAATCATCACGATTCTTCAGTGTAACCCAGCCCCCATGCTTGATACCCTTTCCCAGCGCCTGGCCCGTGTCGTCAAGACGATGCGGGGTCAGGCGCGCCTGACCGAAGCCAATACCCAGGAGATGCTGCGCGAAATCCGCGTGGCACTGCTTGAGGCCGACGTGGCGCTACCGGTGGTGCGTGATTTTATCAATCGGGTGCGCGACAAGGCCATGGGTCAGGAGGTCGTGGGCAGCCTGACGCCCGGGCAGGCCCTGGTGGGTGTCGTCGCCCGAGAGCTGACTGAGCTCATGGGCGGGGCCGATGCCCAGCTCAACCTGGCCACAACGCCGCCTGCGGTCATTCTGATGGCTGGTCTGCAGGGTGCCGGCAAGACCACCACCGTGGGGAAGCTTGCTCGCTGGTTGCGCGAAACACAGCGCAAAAAGGTACTTACCGTCTCATGTGACGTCTATCGGCCTGCGGCAATTGATCAGCTGCGTACCGTGACCGAGCAGGTAGGCGCTGATTTTTTTGAGTCCAGCCCGGGGCAGCGGCCACAGGACATTGCTCAGGCAGCCCTGAACTGGGCGCGTACTCACTACCACGATGTACTGCTGGTTGACACGGCTGGACGCCTCAGCATCGATGAAGCCATGATGCAGGAGATAGCTGCCCTGCATGCAGACCTGCGGCCAATCGAGACCCTTCTGGTGGTCGATGCAATGCAGGGGCAGGACGCGGTCAATACGGCCCGCGCCTTTGGTCAGACCGTCGCGGTGACCGGGGTCGTGCTCACCAAGCTTGATGGCGATTCGCGCGGGGGTGCGGCGCTCTCGGTCAAGGCGGTCACGGGCGCGCCGATCAAATTCGTGGGCGTGGGCGAGAAGCTCGATGGGCTTGAAAGCTTCCACCCCGAGCGCATGGCCAACCGCATCCTGGGCATGGGCGACATTGTTTCGCTGGTCGAAGAGGCCAACCGCCTGGTCGATCAGCACGAAGCCAAGAAGCTGGCCGACAAGCTCAAGACGGGTGATCGCTTCGACCTTAACGATTTTGCGGCCCAGATCGGACAGATGAACCGCATGGGCGGGCTCAGTTCCCTGATGGACAAATTGCCCGCACAGCTGCAGCAGGCGGCCGCCGGTGCCGATATGAATCAGGCGCAAAAACAAATGCGACGTATGCAGGGCATCATCTGCTCAATGACTCCGGCTGAGCGAACCAAGCCCGAGCTGATCAAGGCTTCGCGCAAGCGGCGCATTGCGGCGGGCGCTGGCGTGCCGGTGCAGGAAGTCAATCGCCTGCTCAACCAGTTCG
>JBIKMC010000255.1:0-5049 GCA_044359405.1 Burkholderiaceae bacterium | reverse complement strand
ACCTGGCGCATGATTCGGAAGCTTGAAGGCACAAGGCCAGAGGCATCGCCCGAATGCACGCCCTCGGTCAGGATTTCCACCTTGAGCACGCCGCTGATCATGCCTCTAAGGCTGGTCGTCAACCAGAGCTGATCATAGTTGCCGGCGCCGCTGTCAAGGCAGATTACCAGACCGACCTCGCCCATGCGTGCGCGAAGAGCTTCAATGTACGGAAGCAGGTCGGGTGAACCGCTTTCTTCGCAAGTTTCAATAAGTCCGACGATTCGAGGATGCGGTGTGTTTTGACGTTTCAGTGCCTTAACAGCTGTGATGGCCGCATACACCGCATAACCGTCATCGGCGGCACCGCGTCCGTACAGCTTGTCGTCGATCACCTTGGGAGTCCACGGGCCCAGACCCCGACGCCAACCGTCAAATTCGGGCTGCTTATCAAGGTGACCGTACATCAGTACCGTGGGCTTGCTGGCAGAGTCGGGCTGGGTGCCAGGAACCTCAAAGAAGAGAACAGGGGTGCGTCCGCTCATCCGGATGATTTCCAGCTTGAGACCGGGGACCGCCTGCGCACGAATCCAATCCGCCGCGCGTTCGGTGACCTTGTCCAGGTAGCCCGTTTTGGCCCAGTCAGGGTCGAAGAGCGGCGACTTGGCCGGGATCTCGACATACTGAGTCAGTTGATTGACCAGATCCTGGTCCCAGGCGGTGGATACATCGGCAAGGGTTGCCGCACTGTCGAAGGCAGGAACACGAGCATTCACGGTAGGGTCTCCTCATTGAGAGCACGGGGCGAAACAGGTCTGGTTTCGCATAGGCCACGCGCGCAGTATAGTTCGCTCGGATCCGGTGTGCTCCAAGCGCACCCTTTCACTGGCCGATCAGGCTGGCGCCCGCCACCCGAGCGTTTGTTTCCCGCTGAATAACCCATTGTCCGCACCGAAAACCAATCGTCCGCACCGCAATTCTTGGAGAAGTTGACATGACATATCGCCTTCAGAAGTGGACCCGGGCCGCGCTTGCGGTCACCCTTGTCAGCATTTCCGGTTTGGCCCTCGCTCAGACTTACCCCAGTCGGCCCATCAAGTTTCTGGTGCCGCTTGCAGCCGGCAGCACCGCTGACATCATCTCGCGTGCGGTGGGCACTGAACTGGCCAAGACACTCGGGCAGCCCGTGGTCGTTGAGAACAAGGCCGGCGCTGGCGGCACTATCGCCATGGCCGAGCTGGCGCGCTCTGCGCCCGATGGCTACACCATCAGCTTCGCCTCGCAGGGTACCCTGGTGTTCAACCAGGCGCTGTACGCCAAGCCTGGCTACGATTCTGTGAAGGACTTTGCCCCCATAAGCTTCGTGGGAGGGGTCTCCAACGTCATGATCGTGCCGCCGGGCAGTGCTGTGGGCGCGCCTGCGGACATCATTGCCGAAGCCAAGGCCAAACCCGACACGCTGACATTTTCTTCAGGGGGCAGTGGTACCAGTCACCATTTGTCTGGGGTGCTGTTTGCTCAAATGACAGGCACCAAGCTGGTTCACGTACCGTACAAGGGTGCGCCACAGGGCATTCTGGCCGTGATGGCGTCTGAGGTAAACATGGGCTTCTTCAATACGCCCACGGTGATCTCGCAGATTCGCGAGCGAAAGCTCAAGCCCCTGGCGGTCACCAGCCTGCAGCGTTCGCCGCTGTTACCGGATGTGCCGACGCTCGACGAATTGGGCGTCAAGGGCTATGAGGTCAACACCTGGTTCGGTTTCGTCACGCGTGCGGGGACGCCCGCTGAGATCGTGAATCGCTTACACGCCGAGATCGGCAAAATTCTTGCTGACCCGGCATTGACCGAGAAACTGGCTCAGCAGGGCTTTGAGATTGCCAAGCCCAGCACGCCTGCGGACTTCGCGCGAATCATTGAGGCTGATCTGGGCAAGTGGGTTCCCATCGTGAAGGCCTCAGGCGCCACTGTGAATTGACCGCCTGAGGGCGCACAATAAAGTCGCTGAGAACTCGCAAGAGACCCGCTGTAGATCCGCAGTACACCCGGGAAAGAGCTCTTAGAGGCCTACCGACGTCTTCACCAGATTACCCAGAGTACGTCTCAGTTGCGCGCGTACGGGCGCGTGCGCACGGGAAGCGTTCAGGTTCTTCAATTCCCAGGGGTCTTTCTGCAGGTCATAAAGCTCGTCGAGCTCGCCGTCGCGTCCGCGGTTGACCCAATGAATGTACTTGTAACGCTGGGTGCGCACGGCCTTGTAGGTCATACCCACCAGCCAGGGCATGGCCTGCTCAGCCCAGTACTCGACCAGCACGGCATCGCGATGCTTTGAACGACTTGAGCGCAGGACGGGCAACAGCGATTTTCCCTGGACTTGCGGTCCGGGTTTGCCGCCGGCAAGCTCAATCAGGGTGGGTGCAATGTCCTGGCAGATCACCAGCTGATCGCGCGTTGTTCCGGCCTTGACCAGCATGGGATAGCGCACGGTGAAAGGCGAGCGAATACCCTCTTCGTAGGCAAACCGGCGCTCGGGTCCCAGGCCGTGTTCGCCGAAGAAAAAGCCGTTGTCGCCCAGAAAAATGATGCAGGTATTGTCGAGTTCGCCCTGATCTTCAAGCGTCTTCAAGATCTGGCCCACGCCTTCGTCGACTGCGGCCATCATGCGAGCGCGATTACGGATTTCTTCCTGGGACCCACTTTGCAAAGCCTTGAGGATAGCCCGCGAGGTTTTGCTCTCTTTGAGGTCAAAACACTCGGCCCAGGCGGGTTTGTTGCGCACCACCTCTTCGGGGCTGAGCATGTTTGGGGTGGGCGGAAAAATGTCTTTTTTGTATAGATGACGATGTCGCTCGGCCACCACATAGCCGCCCTGGGCGCTGATTTTTAAAGTGCCGTCGGCTGCCTGCTCGGCATCGGGGTGCACTGCCTTATGCGCAAAAAACAGCGAGAACGGTTTGCTGCGCTTGCGCTTGAGGAAGTCGACCGCCAGGTCATTCATGATGTCGGTGATGTAACCCTCGTGCTGCCGGTAGCGGCCGTTGTGGTTGAGCATCGGGTTCATCAGGCGCCCATGCCCGTCGTAACTGACCCAGTAGTCGTAACCCGGCCTGGGTTTGCCGTCGTTGCCCATATGCCACTTGCCGATATGCGCGGTTTCATAGCCCAGGCGCTGAAGCTCAAGATGGTAGTTGGGAAGCCGGTGGCTCATGGCGTCGCGTGCGACGTTATCGATGATGCCGTGACGGCTGGCGTACTGGCCGCTGACGATGGATGCCCGGTTGGGCGAGCAAATGGGGGTGGTGTGAAAGGCCCGCGTGAAAAGGGCGCCCTCATCAGCGATGCGATCGATGTGCGGTGTTTTCATGTAGGGATGCCCGCCCGCGCCAAATTCGTCGTAGCGGAGGTCATCGATCAGAATCACCAGAAAGTTAGGTTTTCGCATATCGCGTCCCTTGGAAAACGGCGAGTGTCTTGCCGCCGGGTTTCGGCGTCAAGCAGGGGCTTCAGTTTTTGGGCGCATGCTGCGGGTCAGCATGCGGGGCACGGCTGATGGGCCGCGCGCGATGCGAGCAGCAGTCCCAATCAGGCCGTAGTGCTGGCCTTGCGCTGCGCGCGCCAGGCATCAAACGTCCACGCACCACCACCCAGGCTGGCAATCATCATCAGACCACCTGCCAGACCGACGTTCTTAAAGAACATCAGTTGCTGAATGTAGGCCTGATCAGGTGCGACGGCCCAGAACTTATGAAACCCGAGCGAGGCCACCAGGGTGAAAACGGCTAGAACCCCTGCGGCTGTCTTGGTACGCAAACCAATCAGCAACAGAATGCCAGCCAGTAGCTCAATCAGCACGGCGGCGGCCGCGGCCAGCTCGGGCAATGGAAATTGCTGGGCTGTGATGTAGCCCACTGTGCCCTGGAAGTTGAAAAATTTTGAGAAACCGGCCGGAATGAATACCGAGGCCAGAAAGACGCGACCGACTAGGGAGAACATCGGGTTGAATTCGGGTTTCATGAAAGTTTCCATCGAAAGAGGAATTATTGAACCAGGCCTGACAAGCCCCGGGCTAGGGTTGCTGTGAGCAGGCGAACCCCCGAGTTAGCGGGTCGCCGCCCCGGCGAGCGCTGCTTTCAGGGCGGGTGCGCGATCCCACAGGTTGGGTAAACCGCCCGGCGAATAGCCGGAGATGAAATCGCGTACCTCGCCCGTGCTGGCATCAAGCATATGGCGCTGAACGGCTCCGATATTGGCCCCGTACACGTGAATGCTGACAGAGGTTTGATCGGGCAGGGCATTTGACACCACATGCCAGTCGCCTACCGTGGGCGAAACGGCCTCGATCATGCCCGGCCTGAGATCGTGCTCAACACCACAGGCTACGACCTTTTCAGAGCCTTCAGGCCGGTATTCCATGCAGCGTTCGACACCGCGCATCATGCCCACAAGACCCCAAACTGTATGGTCGTGTACCGGTGTTCGGGCCCCTGGCCCCCATACAAAACTCACCACTGAAAATCGCTCGAGCGGATCGCAGTAGAGCAGGTATTGGCGATAGCTTCCAGACTCGGCCTGGCTGAATGCCTCTGGCAACCAGCGGTCATCGCTGATCAGGGCCTGTAACAGCGGTCGGACTGACCGCAGCAGCTCGGCTTCGTTGGCCGTACGCTCGACACAGCGTGTGACCGAGACAACGAATTCACGCAGGGGCCTCAGGGGATCGAGCGGATCAAAGCGGTTTGACGGGGTAGCCTGGGACGGCGTATTCCCGTGCATATTGGTGTCAGAGGTCATGGTATGACTGGGCTTGGTTAACGGAGTTCAAAGGACATTATCGACGCAGACTCCTTGCCAGTCTAACCTCCCCGCTGCGCCCAACTCGAGAGCTTGCCATGCCTACCGACATCGATATTGCCCAGGCCGCTACTCTGCGACCCATCCAGACACTTGCCCTAGAGCGCCTGGGAATCGCGGCTGAGCATCTTGAACCCTATGGTCGCTTCAAGGCCAAAGTAAGCCTGCCCTACCTCGATACCCTGCGTGATCGCCCTGATGGGCATCTGGTGCTGGTCA
>JBIKMC010000044.1:0-16801 GCA_044359405.1 Burkholderiaceae bacterium | reverse complement strand
CGGCGCGCCACCCACAAGGGCGCCGTGCACAGCTTGGCATCGTCTGGATGCTGGCCTGGCGGCGCATAAAACGACTCGTAAAAGCTCTCGAGCGCGGTTGGAATGGGCGCGAAGGTATTCGTTTCGTTACCGATCGAGGCGGCAAACAGTCGCATGCCGATGTCTCCGTGTTTTGTTGGTGTTGACTCGGGGTACTGCGGATGACGCTGACTGCGCAGCGTGTGCCCAGACTGTAGGTCGACTCAGCTGAGCGTGCAAGCGGCAGGCGATGGTCACCGAGATGAAAAAGGCCCGCGCAGGCGGGCCTTGAAACGATCATGTCGATGAACTGGCGTCTGATGACGCCAGCCGACGGAACGGGAAGCTTACTTCACCGTAGCGTAGTAAATCTTGGGCGCATCGTTGGAGTTATGCACCATGGTGACGCTCTTCTTCATGGCCCAGGGGCGCATCTGATGATGCAGGGGGATGTAAAGAGCCTCGTCACGGGTGATGGTCAGCGCTTCTTTGATCATCGCATTGCGCTTAGCCGTGTCGGTTTCAATGCCCATGGCGTCAACCAGATCGTCGACTTTCTTGTTGCTGACCTTGGACAGGTTGAAGTTGCCATCGGGACCGCTGGTACGGGTACGCACGAGCGACTGCAGGCTGTACTGCGCGTCGTACGTGGCAACGCCCCAACCCAGCAGGTAGGCGCTTGAATCAAAGTTTTGAATCTTGGCGATGAAGGGACCGAAGGGCATGGCATTGAGCTTGGCCCGTACGCCAATCTTGGCCCACATGCCGACCACGGCCTGGCAAACCTCTTCGTCGTTCACGTAGCGGTTATTGGGGCAGTCCAGCGTGAACTCAAAGCCATTGGGGTAGCCCGCATCGGTCAGAAGCTTCTTGGCGGCATCGATATTGACCGCTGGCGGTTTGTCGAGCTCATTGCTGTGACCATTGACGCCTGGCGCAATCATGAGGGCGGCTGGCAGCGACAGGTTGCGCATGATGGTGCGTTGAATAGCCTGGCGGTCAACCGTCATGTTGAGGGCCTGACGCACGCGTACGTCCTTGAAGGGGTTGGCGCCCTTGTGGCCGTATTTGAGCTCATTGCTGCCCTGGTCAAGGCCGATGAAGATGGTGCGCACTTCAGGGCCGTCAAGCACGAACAGGTTCTGGTTGGAGCGAAGCCGTGCCACGTCCTGCGTGGGGAGGTCGGTAACCACGTCTACGTCACCCGCCAGAAGCGCAGCGATTCGCGTCGCATCGGCCTTGATGGGCGTGTAGGTGATGTCGGTGACGTTACCGTCCAGCTTGCCCCACCAGCTTTTGTTGGCGGTCAGAACGATGCGCTGATCAGGCGCCCACTCTTTAAGAATGTACGGACCTGTGCCATTGGTGTTGCGCGAGGCGTGGGTCTCTTCCTTGGCTTTGTAGTCCTGAACCTTCTCGGACTTGTTGGCCGTGGCCCAGGCCTTGCTCATGATGTAGAAGGTGGTGAAGTTATTGAGCAGGGTGGGGACCGGCTTTTCAAGGATGATGTCGATCGTATGGTCATCGATCTTCTTGATCTCTTTAAGGCCCGCCACGTAAATCTGCATGGTGCCTTGCGGCTGGCGAATACGATCGAACGAGAAGATCACGTCGTCAGCCGTGAAGGGCGAACCGTCGTGAAACTTGACGCCCTTGCGCAAATTGAAGCGCCAGCTGGTCGGTGAGGTGGCCTGCCAGCTAGTGGCCAATGCGGGTTCGACTTTGTACTCTTTGTCATAGCGCACCAGGGCCTCATAGGCGTGGCCCAAAATGTTGTTGGTGGTGGCGTGATTTTGCGAATGGGGGTCAAGTGTCAGCACATCATTTTGTGCGGCCCACTTTAGCTGGGCTGCAGACGCGACGCCGGCTGTGCTTACACCCAGCACAAGCGCCATACTGACCGCGCAGGCCCGCGACAGTGAAAACAGATGGTTAAACATGGGGTCTCCTTATCTGGTGTTTAAAAACGACCAGCTGGCATTTTAGACAAGCTTTTCACCAGGCTGCGCGCCGCCCCGACGCGATTGGGGGTAAGTGATAATGCGTTTAACGATCGGCGCGCCGTCGGCTCAGCAATTCAACGGTCGCGGGCTGTCGGCGGACGGCAACTGGTCTGAACTCAAGTGTCGACTCGCGCTCGAACGAGGTATGCAGCAAGAGGGCGACCCGTTTGATCAGCTGCTCGCCGCGCGCGGACAGGCGTACCGTTTTCGTGCGTCGGTCGGCTCGGCCGGGTTCAACCACCAGTAATCCGGCCTCAAGCAGGCGATCAAAATGCATGCGGATGCCGCGACTGCTGTGGCCGATCTGCGCGAATAATTCTTTGACGGTCGGTCCACATTGCGAACGGTCCCGGCGATCGGTGGGGCTGCCCCGGGCGGCTGCCAGCAAGAGATCGATGGCGATGAGGGTGCAGCCTGGATAGAGAGCTTCTGCAAGCAGTATGCGCACCCGGATAAGGGCGGCGACGGCGTTTCGTGTTCGGTCTATGTCCACGCGCGTAAACGTCAACGTCAGGTTGTTCTTTGGTTACCAAGGCTATCGAGCTTACTGCGGACGCTCTACCGAAATCGAGTGCGTTTTTTGCCTGTTTTCGCCCCCTCCCCTCTGAAAACATAGATTTTTGGGCTGGACGATCGCCGAACCACTCTATAGTGCGGCCGCTCGCAGGGAGCGGGGCGTTTGATTGGCGCGAGTCACCCCTAGACCTCAGCAGCTTTTCAAGGGCGCGGCCTGCGTTCAAAGCCCGCCGGCTTGGGCAGATTGCTTAACCTTAGGGCTCGACGACCCTGTTCATCAATGATGTGTAGGGTCAGTGCTTCGTCGAATTGCTCGATGGCCAGTGCACCCAGGTCGAGGTCGTGCACAGCTCCAATGCCCTGGGTGGCCCGCAGCAGCAGGACGCCCTCGTCGCCAAGATGGGCAGACTGCACCGGGCCAAACGGATGCCCGCAGTGCGTGATGAAGCGCGCCTGCGCGCCGCTGCCCAGCACTCGAATGATCAAAGGCGCCACATCCAGGTCTACGAAAACCCTTTGTGGACCGTTTTGCCAGAACCAACGACCCTGGTCGTCGCGGGTGTAGTTACGCTCAATGAATTCGATGATGGGCGGGCTGGTGATGGGGCTGCCCGCGCCATGTAGGGCTTCGTCAAAACCGGGCACGCCGCGGTCAATCAGGTGCCATTGACCTCGGCGGTCAAGCCGCAACCAGCCGAAGACTGCGGGCACGTTGGGCCAGCGGGCCATGGCCCGCAACACTTGCTCATCCAAGGCGCCCTCCCAGACGTTCGCGGGCAAAACCAATAATGCGTGTGGGTAGCCAGGCAAGATGACCGGGCGGTGCTCCGCCAGCGAAGCCCACATGCCCCCCCCCTGCGCTGTAGTCCAGACATACCTGTGGCGATACGTTCTCAGTCGTGGCCAGACAGGCTACGGGGACGAAGGGATCGTTGCGCGCGTTGATCACCAGCGTGGGCAGACGCACGTCGGCAAGAAACTGTCGGCAGGATGATCGACGCCAGTAGTCAAAGCAATCGGTAAATCCGTGCAGGGGTGCTGTCACCACATTGTCGAAGTCGAAAAAATCGCGCGAACGCCTGACTCGGTCGATATCGATCAGCCCTGGATGCGCCCGCGCCATGGCCAGGGCCTTGGGACGAAGGGTGCGAAGAAAGTATTCGGTATAGATGCGATTGACACCCGATGACAGGGATAGTGCCCCTGCTTGCAGGTCCTGCGGGGGGCAGATGGCGGCCGCGACATCAATGACCCGCGTCGCGGCCTCGCCCTGTTCACCCAGCCATTTCAGAAGGGCGTTACCGCCCAGCGACACGCCAGCTGCGATGATGGGTACCGATGGGTGTCGAGCACGCAGGCGCCTGAGAATCCAGTCGATCTCGGCTGAGTCACCCGAGTGATAGGCGCGTGGTGCGCGATTCAGGCTGCCGCTACAGCCCCGGAAATGCACGACCAAGCCCTGCCAGCCCAGCTCACGCGTGGCGGCCATCAGGGCGCGGGCATAAGGGCGATTGGAGTTGCCTTCAAGCCCATGAAAGAGCACGAGCCGAGGTGCCTCGCCCCGATTCGAGGCTGGTTGGAGCCCTTGTTCAGTATCGAGATGCAGTCCCTTGCCGGGGTCGTCACACTCGCCCCCTCGCGCACCATGGGTCGGCCAATCCGCCTCAAAATCGACATCGATGAAGTCCCTGTCGGGGGTGTCCCACCGCTCGCGACGCCAGTTGATGTGTGGACACGGTGTGAGCAACGCAGGCCATAAGGTCTGCAGGTGAGCACCCGGCAACCAAAAGGGAGCGCGATACGGTGGGGCTTTGAACATGGCTGTCGGGCATGGCGCCCGGTGAAGCGCCTGTGACCCGGTGGTGTGTCAGTGCAGGATGGCGCCCACGGGCGCGGACGCAGCCGGATCGCCTGACTCATGCGGCGAGGCGTGATGCACGAGGATGCGCCAGCCATACGGGCCCTTAACGTACACATTGGTGGCCACGCACTCAACCGTTGACGAACCGCCACGCCCCTCGATGCGAATCTGCTCGATGAGGTTATGAACGGCAATGAGCGCGCCCGCGTGACTGCGCACCGAGCGCACGTGCACGGCAATCGAACCAGCGCCGAAGATGTTTTCAAATGAGGTGCGCACCGCCTCAAGGCCAACCAGTCGCTGGCCGTTGGGGTGCACGCACACCACCTCTTCGTCGTCAGCCCACAGCGCCATCATGGCCGCCAGGTCACCCTTTTGCATGGCGTCATAAAAAGCCTCTTCGACGGCTTCGGCGCTGGGGTAGGGTGACAGGCGGGGGATCATGCAGGTGATTGACGGTTTGCGCGCGGCGTGCCTCAGTGCCCTCTGACCACGACGCCGGGCTTGAGCCGGTAGGCCGTGCCGCAGTAGGGACAGCGCGCTTCCCCGTGCGAGACATCAAGGAAGACCCGCGGATGCGACGACCAGATGGGCATGCGCGGGTTAGGGCAGAACGCCGGAAGATCAGACGCACCGAGTTCGATGGCGGCGGCGTCTTGCGTACCGGCGACGGGGGCAGCACCCGGGCTTGAGTTCATGCGCGTCTCGCTTGTCAGGCAACCGGCGTGAGCCAGGAGCGGTAGCGCTCATTGCGGCCGGCCACCACGTCAAAGAAGATGGATTGCAGTTTCTCGGTGACCGGACCCCGGCGGCCCTCGCCGATGGGACGATCGTCGAGTTCGCGGATGGGGGTGATCTCAGCAGCGGTGCCGGTGAAGAAGGCCTCGTCGGCGCAATACATTTCGTCGCGCGTGATGCGCTTTTCGCGGACTTCAATACCCAGATCGCGCGCGATGGTGAGCACGGCGTCACGGGTAATGCCGTCCAGGCAGGATGCCAGGTCGGGGGTGCACAGAACCCCTTTGTTGACGATGAACACGTTTTCGCCAGCGCCTTCGGACACGTAACCCTCGGTATCGAGCAAAAGCGCCTCATCGTAGCCGTTGGCGGTGACCTCGGCATTGGCCAGGATCGAATTGACGTAGTGGCCACTGGCTTTGGCCCTGACCATGGAGATGTTCACATGGTGCCGGGTGAAAGACGATGTCTTGACCCGAATGCCCTTGGTGATGCCCTCCTCGCCCAGGTAGGCACCCCAGGGCCAGGCGGCAACCGCCACGTGGATGGTATTGCCGCGCGCCGATACACCCAGCTTTTGCGAACCGATCCAGGCGATGGGGCGGACATAACAGGAGGCCAGTTTGTTCAGGCGCACCACGTCGCGCTGTGCCTGCATCAGTTCGTCGATCGAACACGGCAACTGCATCTGAAAAATCTTCGCCGAATTGAAAAAGCGCTGCGTGTGTTCGCGCAGTCGGAAAATGGCCGTACCGCCCGCTGCGTCGTAGGCACGTACCCCCTCAAAAACGCCCATGCCGTAGTGCAGGGAGTGGGTAAGCACGTGGATCTTGGCATCACGCCAGTCAACCATCTTGCCGTCGAACCAGATCAGTCCGTCGCGGTCGGCCATCGACATGGAGGGTCTCCTCAAAGTGCGCATCGGGGTCGCCCAGGCGAAACCTATGGGCGAAGAACTCTCAATTCTATCCAAACCTGCCCGCCAAGTCCGAGCAAGGCTCAGTGCGCTGGCGCCCGGCCGGTAGGTTTGGCCAAAAGCGGCCCGGCCCTCGGTCGATCGCCCCTCGTTTGGTTTGGCCAAAGCCGTCCGACTCTCGATTGGTTATGCCTCGATCGGTTTCGCCAAAGCCGCAGGGGCGGGGTCGGCCAGCCCCCCGCGCTGTTAAACTCGGTCGATGATTGCGAACCTCCGATTTCAGATCGGCCTGCTGGCAGGGCTGCAGGCGCTGCTGCTGGTCAATAACTCAACCCTCATCGCGGTCAATGCGCTGGCGGGCTTTCTGCTCACCGACAACAAGGTCTTCGCCAGTCTGCCGGTAACCGGCTATGTATTGGGGGCGGCGGTCTGGTCGATGCCAGCGGCCTGGGTCATGCGTCGCTACGGTCGTCGAGCCGGTTATACCTTTGGTTCAGCGGCCGCGATCGTGGGCGCAGGCCTTGCCGGCTTTGCCATGGCCCAGCAAAACCTGGTCCTGCTATGCCTGGCCACCTTTGTCAGCGGTATTTACAACGCCTTTGGAGCCAGCTTGCGATTTGCTGCGGCCGATGTGGCCGATGCCTGGCGCCCCTCGTTCAGGGCGCGGGCGATATCGCTGGTGCTGACCGGGGGTATCGTAGGCGGCATCGTCGGCCCGCAGGTGTCCAAGTGGTCGCGCACGGTGATGGAGCAGCAGTTTGAGGGCACCTACCTCACGCTGGCTGGTTTTGCGCTCTTGTCAGCCCTATTGGTGCAGTTGCTGCGTGTGCCCGGCAACGCGCCGCCCAAGCCCGGTGATGCGCCACCTCGCTCTCTGCGCGAAATTCTCCGGCAGCCCGCCGCCTGGGTGGCCATCGTATCGGCAGCCCTCGCTTACGGCGTGATGAACCTGCTGATGGTGGCTACACCCCTGGCGATGGAAGTATGCAGCCATCCCTACAACGCCGCCGCCACGGTACTGCAGTGGCATATCGTGGGCATGTTCGCGCCTGGCCTCATCACGGGTTCGCTCATCGCGCGCTTTGGCATCCTGCCCATCATCGCAACCGGTGCGCTGCTGAACGCCGTCTGTGTGGCGGTTGCGCTGGCGGGTGTGTCGATTGCCAATTTCACCATCGCCCTGTTTTTGCTGGGCGTTGGCTGGAACTTTATGTACACGGGGGGCACCACGCTGCTCACGACCGCTTATCGCCCACAAGAGCGCAACAAGGTTCAGGGCTTTATGGATGCCTGCGTGTTCATGGTCATGATCACCTCATCGGCCGCGTCCGGCGCGCTGCTCTTCGTCAATGGCTGGGACATTCTCAACATGCTGTCGCTGCCCTTTGTGGCGCTGGTGCTGGGTGCTGCCGTCTGGGCCTCATCCCGTCTGGGCTGGTCTCTGGGTAAGGTTGCCCGAGCGGGCACCTGAGGCGGCGAGTATGTCGGCGGCCAGTGGCGCGGCCGGGGCCGCAGCTCGACAGCGGATCGCCGGGCTGCGTCGCGCGCAGTTCTTGGCCGGACTGCGGCTGGGTATGCCCACGTTGCCGGGCATTGTCAGCTGGGGCTTTGTTACCGGGCTGGCGCTGGCCAAAAGTGGTCTGAGCCCGCTACAGGCAGCGGCCATGTCGTTTTTTGTGTTCTCGGGCACGGCGCAACTGGCGGCATTGCCGCTCATGACCGTGGGCGCGCCGATTGCACTGATCGCGCTGACGGCTTTTCTCACGGGGCTGCGCTTTCTCGTTTACAGCGCCACCATTTCGCGCGATCTGGCGCGGTTTAAGCCGCTTCGCCGCATGCTGCTGGGCCATCTCACCACCGATACAGGGTTGGCGATTTATCAGCTGGGTCGCAAGGGCGGTGTGCCCGCGCAGCGCAATGCTTTTTTTCTGGGCTGTAATGTGCCCATCTGGTCGGCCTGGCAGCTGGGTACCTGGCTGGGGATTGCCGCTGCCGCGCTCATTCCCGACTCCGGTGATCTGGGCTATCTGGGGGTGCTCGCGGTGTTGGGGCTCACGGTTCGCATGCTCGATTCGCGTCTTAACCTGATGGCAGCCGGGGTGGCCACGGCGGTGGCTCTGGTGGGCATTGACTGGGCCTGGCGCAGCGGCATGCTGATCGCCATTTTGGCCGGCGTCACGGTAGCGGTTGTCGCCGAGCGGTATGCGCTGCGAGCGGACCAGCCGACCAAAGCGGGCAAAGTGCCATGAGCAGCGGCTATGTGTGGCTTACCATTGCCGTTCTGATGGTGGTGGTGGGCGTGCTTCGAAACTTCTTTCTGTTTGTACCCAAAAGGCTGCAGCCACGCGGCGGGCTCGAACGCGCCCTGCGCTATGCGCCCATCGCGGCGCTGGCCGCTTTGGTGTTTCCCGAGGTGCTGCGCGAGCTGCGCACAATCGAATTTGAACAGTGGTCATTGCTCGGTGATGCGCGCCTGCTGGCGGCGCTTGCGCTGGCGGTTGTCGTCAAGTTCACGCGCAATCTGTTTGCCGGCCTGGCAACGGGTGCGACGGTGTTTCTGCTGATGCAAATGCTGGTGCGGCCATGACCAGCGAGGCACGGTTCCAGCTCGCCGCGCCGCTGGTAAACCTCACCGATTACTGGACAGACGGCACGGCCGATCGCAGTCTGACTGAGGCCACCTTGTCTGCGGGCAGTCTCAGCGTGTCTATTGGCACGACTGCTGCCAGCGGCAACGTCGCAGCCACCAACGGGGTCTCGATCAATCTGTCGAACCTCAAGGGACTGGTGTCTGGATCGGCCTCGGCCAAAGTTCCCTTTCTCGCGCTGCCGCTGGCGGCAGAGCCGCTGTTTACGCAAGCGGTGGTGGGGTCGCTTACGCTGCGGGTGAAACCACCGGGCACCTTGTTTACGTCGCCCCTCAGTGCCACTGTCAATGTCAGCGCGCGCACCGAGGCGGGCGTCACGAAGCTGCTCATCGAACCCACGGCGCCGATCACCCACAGCACCGGTCTTGTGACCATCACTTACAAGACCGGCACGGTGATCGGGCAGACCTACGAAGAGGCGGGCATACCCTGGCTGCGCCTGGACTTTCTCACGCTGTTGTCCAGCATTACCAAGGGCACGCCGCTGGTGCAGACTGCCTTGGCCGAGGGGCAAGCGGACTTTGCCATCGATTTCAACGGACTGCCGGTCGTCGATGGCTCGGGAAACGCGGTGCAATCGCTCAAGGCCTCGGCGGTGCTGTCTAGCGGCACCACCGTCATTCCAAACCGGCCACCCGAGATTTATCGTGACGTAACGGGCGACGGGCGATTGCTTGCAGCCGTGGCGGTCGAAGCCGGCAAGTCTGCCTCCCTGATTACGTCAGGCTCGCTTAAGGTCTTCGATGCCAACGGGGTTGCCGAGATATTGGTGGCCGAGCCTGAGCAGGGCCGTCTGCTGCTGGGCACCACGCCCATCGACTTCACCGCGACCGACGCCAGTATTCGCAGCTATGGCGGGCGGCGCTGGAAAGTCTTCAGCGTTTCTGGCGGAGTGGCGCCCACGCAGCTGGCCACGCTGCAATTTGAAGCCGACGCGGATGCGCTCAAGGGCGAAGAGACGGTTGTCTGGCTGATTGCGCGTGATACACGCCAGGCTTACTCATCACCCTTTACGGCGCTGGTGACGGTCAGTGGCCCAGACCGGGCGCCCGAGTGGACAGTCCTGCCCACGTTGGCCGAACTCATCGATACCAACGGCGACGACATCTTTGTGCTGCTGCAGGGGCAACTTCAGGCGCGTGACCCGGAGGGCGTGGCCCTTACGTATTCCGTGGCACAGGGTCAGACGCAGGCAAATTTGAGCGTGCGTGTCGGGCTTTATGGCCAGATCAGCGTAGTTCGCGCGAGCGGCGCTGTCCGGTATCAGCCCAATGACGCGCTGATCGAAGCCTTGGGTCCTGGCACCTTCACCGATACGTTTCTGCTTCAGGCCAGTGACGGCGTCAATACCGTCGGCCAAACGGTGTCGATCATCGTGCAGGGCGCGAATGATATGCCGGCCGGGGCGAACAGCACCCTGGGCGTGCTCGAGAATACGTTTTATCCTTTTGCCCTCGAAGACTTCGGCTTCAGCGACCGCGACTCGGGCGATAGCCTGGGTGCGGTGAGAATCGAGACCTTGCCCCAGGCCGGCGCGGGCGTTCTCACCGTTGCGGGTACGCGGGTAACGGCCGGTCAGGTGATCGACGCAGCCCAGATCATCGATCTCCGGTTTGAGCCCGCAGCCAATGTCAATGGATTGAACGCAGCGAGCTTTGACTTCAGCGTGCGCGATGCGCAGCTGTTTGATGCGTCGCCCAACACGTTCCGAGTTGATATTGCCGCATCCGATTGGATGAGGTTGTCGGGGCAGACCTATCACTGGAGCAGCCACGTGCTGTTGGGTGATGTGGATATGGCGTTTCAATCCACCGGGTTGGCGGTCTCACAGCCAGTGAGCACAGGCCCGGAGGGTCGCTTCGAGTTGACCCTTCCCGATGAGGGCATGTATCGGGTGGAGGCAAGCCGCGAACTCACCAGTGGCGAGACGGGCAACGTCATCAGTGCCGCCGATGCACTGGCCGCGCTGAAGTTGTCGGTAGGCCTCAATCCGAATGCTGACCCCGATGGCGCCGGGCCGCTCAAGGCGCTGCCCGTATCGCCCTATCAGTTCTTGGCGGCTGACGTCACGGGCGATGGCCGGGTGAGTGCGGCCGACGCGCTCGCCATTTTAAAAATGGCGGTCAAGCGTACCGATGCTCCCGCGCGTGAGTGGTTGTTTGTCAATGAGGTGCACGATGTCTGGGATGAAATGGCGGGCGCTGGTACGGGCGCCTTCAGCCTGACCCGCAGCAACGTGAGCAAGGACGGCGTGATGCCGACAGACCTTGAACTCACGAAACAGGCGCCCTTGAACCTGGTGGCGGTGCTCAAGGGCGATGTGAACGGCAACTGGAGCGCTCCCGCCGGGAGCGAGCGCTTGCCCGACAGCTATTTTCATGTGCTGGCTGCCGCTCATCCGCTGACCGTTCAGGTTGCGCAGTTTGGTGTGATGCCGATGTAGCGGAGTGCACGTTGCGCGCGGTCAAGTCGACTTAGAATAATCGTCCTTCTCTCTGACGCAACGCCTTCGCCATGCCTATTTTCGGGACCGACAGCGCTGAAACCCTGAACGGAACTGCCGGCGACGATTCTATTTACGGCGCGGCGGGTGATGACACCATCCTTGCTGGTGACGGCAATGACTTCATCAGCGGCGGTGAGGGCGCAGACGCCATCGAGGGCGGTTCGGGCTCCGATTCCGCTCTTGGGGGTGCTGGAAGTGACTTGATCCGTGCCGGCGATGGTGACGATTGGGTCAACTATGTCGGCGAAACGGGCAATGACACCGTCTACGGGGGCAGTGGCAATGACTTTGTCTCGCTGCCCGGCAGCACCGGCGCCAAAACCCTGTTGGGCGAGTCAGGCGACGATACGCTCAACGGCGGTATCGACAACGACACGATTGATGGTGGGGCTGGCAGCGACTCCATCAACGGGGGTGAGGGCGCAGACTCGTTATTGGGTGGCCTCGACAACGATTTCATTGGGGGGGCCGCCGGTGACGACACGATTGATGCCGGTGATGGAAACGACTTCATCAACGGGGGTGAGGGGAACGATTCCATTCTCGGTGGCGCAGGCGTCGACTCCGTTCTCGGTGGTGCAGGCAATGACGTCATCCATGCGGGCGACGGCGACGATTGGCTGAGTTATGCCGACGAATCCGGTGCCGACACTGTCTACGGCGGAAACGGTAACGATCTGCTCAATTTCAACGGTAGCTCGGGTCCAAAGCGTCTATTTGGAGACGTAGGAAACGATACGCTCTCGGGTGGCCTTGACAATGACCTCATTGACGGCGGTGATGGCAAAGATCAAGCCAACGGAGGCAATGGCAACGATACCCTCAGCGGTGGGCTTGACGACGACACGCTCATCGGTGCCCTGGGCGAGGACTCGCTTGACGGTGGCGTAGGCAATGATTCATTGATCGGCGGCGATGGCAACGACACCTTGGGCGGGGGCGATGGCGATGACTCGCTCAGCGGCGGTGATGGTGCCGATTCCATCCTCGGTGGGTCCGGGGTCGATTCAATCAGCGCAGGCGCCGGTAATGACTGGATCAACGCGGGCGCTGGTAATGATTGGCTGAGTTACGCGGGCGAATCCGGTGACGACACCGTCTACGCCGGCGACGGAAACGATCAACTCAACTTTGCGAGCAGCCTGGGCCGAAAGACGCTGTTTGGCGAGCAGGGCAACGACACGCTCACGGGCGGTGTCGATGACGACACACTCGACGGTGGTGAGGGCGATGACTCGCTGAGTGGCAGCGATGGCGCTGATTCAATCCTGGGTGGGCCAGGTGTCGACTCGATCAGTGGCGGTGCTGGCAATGACTACATCAACGCCGGCGATGGCGACGATCAGCTGGGCTATGTCGGTGACGATGGCAACGATACCGTCCAGGCGGGCGCGGGTAATGACCTGGTCAACTACTACGGGTCCACCGGAAACAAACACCTGAACGGTGAGTCCGGCGACGACACGTTGAGCGGTGGTTTTGGCGATGACACCCTCGACGGCGGGGTTGGCGGCGACTCGTTGAGTGGCAGCGAGGGCAATGACACTTACATCATCGATTCGCGCTTTGACCGTGTCTACGATTCAGACGGCGTCGATACGGCGATCGTGTCGGCCGACTGGGTGAAGATTCCCAGCGCGATCGAGCATGTCTCATACGTCAACGGCGCGAGGGCCTTGCCGTATTGGATCAGCGCGCTGCTTTACGACGACACCTCGGGCTCACGATTCAAGAGTCTGTTGGGCGGCGTCAACGACGTCTTTTTCGCGTTTCCCTCGGCGATTCCTGCCTACGACACCGATGCCGATCATTCGGACGGATACACCGCTTTCGATCTCGTGCAAAAAGCCAATGCGCGGGTCGCACTGGCCTACATCGAAACGATTGTCGATCTGGATTTCATCGAAGTCGATGATCCCGCGCGTCTCAACACCATAGCGTTTGCGCTCAATCGGCAAAGCGATTCGGGGGGCTACTCGCTGGCGCCAGCCGACAACTTCAGTGCCAGCGATGTGTTCTTGAATGATGTGGACTACAACGCCACGCTGAATCCGGGCACGTATGGCGCACAGGTACTCATTCATGAAATCGGGCATGCCATCGGTCTGAAACATCCCTTTGACGAGGCAGATGCAGATGGCGGCACTGCCGAGCCTCCGTACCTGGAGGGCGACGAAGACAGTACCCGCTGGACGCAGATGTCGTACACCGACCATGCCGACCAGTACGTGCTCAGCTTTAGCCCCCTCGATATTGCTGCCCTGCAGTACCTCTATGGCCCAAGCCCGTCGAGTCGCACGACGGATGACACCTATGTCTTGAATACCGAGGCGGCCAATTTTGTGTGGGACGGCGCTGGCATCGACCGCTTGGATGCCAGCGGTGCTGCGCAGGGGGTCACGCTGTCGCTTGAGGCCGGCACGTGGAGCCACTTCGGTGCAGCGCCCGCGTCAAGCATTACCACGCCAGGCCAGATCACCATCAATTTTGGGACGGTCATCGAGCAGGCCTTGGGCAGTGCTTTTGCTGACCGAATCGATGGCAACGAGGTCAACAACTCGCTGCACGGTGGCGACGGGGCCGACCAACTCTTCGGTCTGGCCGGCCACGACCATCTGTACGGTGATGACGGTGACGACACGCTGGAGGGTGGTGATGGTGATGATGTGCTGTCTGGTGGCCTGGGCGACGACACCTTGCAGGGTGGTGCTGGAGTCGACACCGCCCGGTTTAGCGGGGCCCGCACTGACTATCAGGTTCGCTACGATCCCGACCAAAAACAGATCACATTGAGCTCGTCGACTGAAGGCAACGACACGCTGATTGATATCGAGACGATTGCGTTCTCGGACATCACGGTGGCAGCCTCGACGTTTGAAACTTCCGCATTTGTCGAAAGCATGTTTACGCCGCTTCCCCGTGTACGAATCAAGACCAGCCTGGGCGATTTGGTGATCGAACTGGAATCCGATCGGGCTCCGGTTACTGTCACCAACTTCCTCCGGTATGCAGACGCCAATTTCTACGACGGCACCGAGTTCCATCGCATCATCGCCAGCTTCATGGCCCAAGGCGGTGGATACGATTATGTCGGTGGCCAATATGTCTACAAGAACCCGTTGTATCCGGCCATCACGCTTGAAAAGACGTCGGCGACGGGGCTGAGCAACACGGCGGGCACGTTGGCCATGGCCAGAACCAGCGCCGCCAACAGCGCCACCAGCCAATTCTTCGTCAACTTCGTCGACAACCTGTTTCTGGACGCGGCCAACCAGGCCGACGGTAACGGCTATGCCGTCTTTGGCCGCGTGGTCGACGGCGCGGCAACCGTGGCGGCTCT
Source organism: Burkholderiaceae bacterium (assembly GCA_044359405.1). Lineage (GTDB taxonomy): Bacteria > Pseudomonadota > Gammaproteobacteria > Burkholderiales > Burkholderiaceae_E > SYIM01. The sequence goes on along the minus strand of JBIKMC010000044.1, from coordinate 2,255 downwards.
GAAGCAGGTTGCGGTCGTTGCCAACAGCACCGGCGAAGTGTCACAGCCCACCTCGGCAATCACGCTGCTGGATATGGTCACCGAGCCTGCCGCCAACACGGCGCTGCCAACCGGTGGCGTCACGTTCTCGGGCACGGTGCGTCAGGCTGCAACGCTCACGGCAGCCAACACACTGGCCGATGCCGATGGTATTCCCGCCGCGGGTCAGCCCGGGGCCATCAGCTACTACTGGAAAGCTGACGGCGTCATCATCCCGGGGGCGATCGGCGCCACCTACACGCCCACGCAGTCGCAGGTCGGAAAAGCGATTACCGTGGCGGCCAGCTACACCGACCTTAAGGGTACGACGGGCTACGTGACCAGCGAACCGGTCGTTGTCGGCAATATCAACGATCGCCCCAGCGGCCGCGTGCTCATTCAGGGGACACCCACGGCAGGCGCAACGCTGACCGCAAGTCATACCCTTACCGACCTCGACGGCATTCCAGCAACAGGGCAGGCTGGCGCCATCAGCTGGCAGTGGCGTGTGGGGGGTGTGCCGGTGGCGGGCGCCACGCAAGCAAGCTATGTGGTGGGCGTTGCCGATGTCGGTAAAGCCATCACCGTCAGCGCGTCATATGTCGATTTGGGTGGCACGGCCGAGAGCGTGTCGAGTGCGGCCGCGGGCAGCTACACACCCACGCCGGCGCCGACGCTGCCACGAGCTTGGCTGCGCACGACCTACGGTGACCTGCTGATCGAGCTCGAGGCACAAAAGGCACCGGTCACGGTCGACAACTTCGTCCAGTATTTGCAAGACGGGTTTTACAACAACACGGTCTTTCACCGAATCATCGACGGCTTCATGGTGCAAGGCGGTGGGCGAACCTTCAACTCGAGTACCGGTCAGTACGTGGTCAAGGCGGCAACTTACGATCCAATTGCGCTTGAAAAGACCACCACCACGGGCTTGAGCAATCTGCGCGGCACGATTTCCATGGCGCGCACCAGTGTCCCCAACAGCGCCACCAGCGAGTTCTTCATCAATGACGTCGACAATCTCGGGCTGAACGCCGACCGCTCTTCGGACGGTAATGGGTATGCGGTGTTTGGTCGCCTGGTTGATGGGCTTCCCGTCCTGGATCTGCTGAGTCAAGTGCCGGTGACCCGAAACGGCACCGAGTTGAGCCTGCCCACCTCGGTGGTGGGTATCGGGGCAAGCTACTACGACCCCGCACCCCCTGGCGGCGATGTGTTCATCACTGGCCTGCCCATGCAGGGGCAGACCCTCAAGGCCGAGCACACCTTGGTCGATCCTGATGGATTTGGTGCCTACGGGGTGCTTGGCTGGATCTGGCGCTTGGATGGCGTTCCTGTCACGGGTTTGACGGGCGCAAGCTATCTGGTGGGAGAGTCTGCGGTTGGCAGGGCGATCTCGGTTCAGGCTGTGTACCGGGACGCCGACAGCAACATCGGCTATGTCACCAGTGCGCCCACCGCGTCCGTGCTGGTCTTGGACAGCGTATCACCCACGATAGTGCTGTTCGCCCACAAGACGGCATTGAAGCCCGGTCAGACCGCCACGATCATCTTCACGCTCAGTGAAGCGTCGCCTGATTTCGGGCTTGAAGACCTCACCGTCGCCGGCGGATCCGTCTCGAACTTGTCCGGTTCAGGCGCGCTTTATACAGCCTCGTTCACGGCTGCTTCGGGCGGCCCTGCCAGCGCCACAGTGCGGATCGCCAGTGGCAAGCTCACCGATATCGCCGGCAACGCCAATGCGGATGGCAACGAGGCAAACAACCTCGTCACATTTGCCATCGATACCGCCGCGCCGACGTTCTCGGGCCTGCAAGGCATGGTCTATCAGTGGAAGACGCGTGTGCCACTATCGGCGGTCGATGTCACTGCCGCGCCGGTCTCGGGTTCCAGTACACCGCTGCTGGGTGAAACAGGAGCCGGCGGTGTTTTCGAGCTGAGCCTGGGCAGTGCGGGCACGCACCGCTTTGAGGCTGATCGAGACCTGACCACCGCCGAAACCGGCAACGTGATCAGCGCTGCCGATGCGCTGGCGGCTCTGAAGCTGTCGGTGGGGCTCAACCCCAATGCTGACCCTGACGGCACGGGGCCCTTGACGGCGCCTGCGGTGTCGCCCTACCAGTTTCTGGCGGCGGATGTGAACAACGATAGTCGGGTGACGGCGGCCGACGCGCTGGCCATTTTGAAGATGGCGGTCAAGCGTGCTGATGCACCGGCGCGCGACTGGCTGTTCGTAC
>JBIKMC010000254.1:0-5064 GCA_044359405.1 Burkholderiaceae bacterium | reverse complement strand
ACGGGCACCCCGAAAATGCCGCTATCACCAATCACCAGACTGATCAGTAGTGACTCCCATCCAACGCCAGCTCCATGGAGAACGCCGGGAAAGTAGCGCGCCCACAGCGCGTGCACCATAAACAGACCGCTCAATACGATGAGGGCCCACCCCGTGGTGCGGCGCACCGCTTCAGCCACCAGACCAAGCAGCAGTGTGCAGGCCACCTGGTCCAGCGGCGACAGCCCAACTGACTTCAGGTCCCAGTCGTCAAGATTAAGCAGGCACCAGGCGAGAACGAACAGTGAGCCGATTGCGCCGCCCGCATCCAGCACAGAGCCCATACGACCTATCCCACGCGCCGGGCGCGCGAGAAAACATAGGGCAAGCGCCAGACACAGATGCACCGGCAGAAACACCCGGTTAGTGGGTGATCCGTAAATACCGATGTAGAGGTGATAAAGCGCCAGGTAGGTGGCCAGCAAGGCCACCGCCTGCGCACGCAAGCGGGTCACGTAAGGTACTTACTTCAACAGACCGGCTTCGCGATAGTAGCGCTCAGCGCCCGGATGAATCGGCACGCGGTTATGCTCAAGCGCACGCTTGGGGCTGATTTCGCTGGCCCCGGCAAACAGACCGTGCAATTCCGTGTGGCGCTCATTGAGCACCTTGGCCATCTGGTAAACCATAGCGTCGGGCAAGCGCGCACTGACCACGATCTGGTTGATCACATAGGGCACCATCACTTCGGCGGGAGAACTCTTGTACGTATTGGCCGGAATGCGAGCCGAGCTTGTTCCGGGCAGGGTCTCATTGAAGCGCTTGAGGGCCGCTTCATCAAAGCCCAGCATGCGAAAGCCCACACCGCGATCGAGCTCCATCATCAGGCTGTAAGGAATCGGCCCCGAGAAAAAGGCAACATCGACCTGCCCGTCCTGAAAGGCCTGCATCAGCGTCTGATAGCCGGCTGAATTGATCACCCCGCCCGCTTTGGTGATGGCATCAGGCGTGACACCGTAAGCACCCAGCGCAGCCATATTCATGGGCCAGAAAACCGACGACTTTGGCCCCAACCAGACCCGATAGGGTTTCTTGGCCAGATCTGCAAGACTGTTGATCTCAACGTTCTTGCGCACCAGCGGCACGTGAATCGCGCCGTACGTGGTCATCAGGTGCCGCAGCAGTGGTGCTGGCGTCTTGAGCTCACCGCGACCCTGATACGTGCTCTCGGCCTCAAAGGTGTATGTGAGCACGGCTTCGGCCTCACCCCGCTGTAGCTTGACCAGGCTTTGCTCGGTCGGACCCGAGAAGGTACTGGCCTTCACGCCCTCGACGTTGCGGTTGAATAAATCGGCAACTTTTGCACCAAATACCGGGTAGGACCCCGCGAGACCTGATCCAATCCGCACAAACTCCTGAGCGCTGAGCGTAGAACTGGCTGCGCAAAGCGCCAGGGCCGCAAATAGACTGCGTCGCTTCATCAGATCCTCCGGTCGTTATGAGAGCGTAAGCGTCGCAAGCTAACGGGTTTGCCCGCGCTTGTCCATAGTAGGCAAATCTATAATCGGATCGCATGAACCAGCCACGCTTTTGAGCTATCCCCATTGCCCTGCATCCTGACCCACTCGACACGCCAGACCCTTCGCCTGCAACCGCCCAACCGAGCCACCCTTGAACCCATCTGACCGTCAGTCCACCCTGCAAGCTTTCGACGATCGACCGTCCAGCGCTGTCCCGCGCTTAGCCGGTCAGGCGCCACACGTGCCACAGATTCGTCTGTACACTGAATGGCTTGAGAGACGGTATGGCCTTCAGTTTGACGACTACAACGCGCTCTGGCGCTGGTCGGTCACAGAGCTTGAGGCCTTCTGGCAAAGCGTCTGGGACTATTTCGACATCCAATCGCCGACACCCTATCGAGCGGCGCTCGCGCGAAACCAAATGCCGGGCGCGCAATGGTTCCCGGGTGCACAGGTCAATTACGGACGGCAGATCTTTCGCCATGCGGATGCGGCTAGCGCGGCCGGTCTTCCGGCGTTGATCGCGGGTGATGAAACCGGCGCGGTACTCACGCTGCAGTGGCCACAACTGCGCCAGCGTGTGCACGCATTGGCAGCGCATCTACGGGCGCAGGGCGTGCAGCCAGGCGACCGTGTCGTGGCCTACATGCCCAACACAGCGCAGGCCGCCATCGCCCTTTTGGCGACCGTCAGCATCGGTGCTGTCTGGAGCATCTGCGCGCCCGACATGGGCATCAACGCCATCGTCGATCGATTCAGCCAGATTGAGCCCAAGGTGCTCATCGCCTGCAACGGCATTCGCTACGGCGGTCGCGAGCAGGAACGGCTGAGCGTGATCGATGAGCTCAGGCGCCGGCTGCCGAGTCTTGAGCACCTTATTGTTTATCGCAAGCTGAACACGCTCGATACGCCGGTTGATGCGACCGACTTTGATGCCGCCTCGGCCGGGCAGATGACTTGTTCCGAGAGCCCGTCGGGCGGCCTTGCGACAGCACCGGCACTGACTGACGCCAACCTTGATTTACCCTGGCTGGCCTTCGATCACCCCCTCTGGATCGTGTACTCAAGCGGCACAACCGGTCTGCCCAAACCGATTGTGCATACACACGGCAGCGCGCTCGTGAATGGCATGATGCATCGGGTGTTGCACTACGACATCGGTTGCAGCTATCACCCTAACAGTCTTAACGAACGCTTCATGTGGTACAGCTCCACCGGCTGGGTCATGTGGAACTCTCAGATCAGTGCGCTGCTCAACGGCACCACCTGCGTTATTTACGACGGAAGTCCTGGCGGGCCACGCGACGCGCCCGATTGGAGCGTGCTCTGGCGGTTCGCCGCCCAACAGGGCGTCACGTTTTTCGGCGCCGGCGCTGCGTTTTACCAGCAGTGCGTCAAGGCCGACTTGCAGCTCGACGGCATTGAAGGCCTGGCCAGTGTCCGGGCATTGGGGTCAACGGGGTCACCGCTCAGCGCCCAGGTTCAGCGTTGGGGCAGCGAGCAGTTTCGTGCGCTTTACGATGCGCAATCGCCCGATTGTCCTGATATCTGGTGGTGCAATATCGCTGGTGGCACCGACGCCGGCTCCTTCGTGGGCGGACATCGAGAGCTGCCCATGGTCGAGGGCGGCCTGCAATGCCGATTCCTGGGCGTTGCGATCGAAGCCTGGAACGAGGCCGGCGAATCTGTGATCGATGAAGTCGGCGAGTTGGTGGTCACGCAGCCCCTGCCCTCCATGCCGCTTTTTCTGTGGGGAGATGCCAACTTCGAACGCTATCGAGACAGTTACTTCGATCGATACCCCCCAGGGCGCGGGCGCAGGCCAGGCGGCGGCAAGGCGGACCCCCAAGCGGGTGCGGTCTGGCGACACGGCGACTGGATACGCATCACGCCACAGGGCGCCTGCGTGATTTACGGTCGCAGCGACACGACGCTGAATCGCAGCGGCTTACGCATGGGCAGCAGCGAACTGTATCGCGCCGTCGAGCGCCTGGAGGAAATTCAGGAAGCGATGGTGGTCGACCTGGAGTATCTCGACCGTCCCAGCTGGATGCCGCTCTTCGTCAAGCTGCGCACAGGCGTGCAACTGGATGAGGCGCTGCTTGAGCGCATCCGACAGGCTATTCGAACCGATCTGAGTCCGCGCTTCATACCCGACGCCATCTTTGCGGTGCCCGACATACCTCACACGCTCAGCGGCAAGAAGCAGGAGCTTCCCATTCGAAAGCTGCTGCTAGGCATGCCCGCCAAGGACGTCATCAACCGCGAGGCCATGGCCAATCCCGAATGCCTGGACTGGTATTTGTCGCTGGCCCGATCAAGAGCCGTTCATCAGGCGCAAGCCACCCAGGCGCCGCGTGTATCGTAAGCGGTCAAAGGTCTCCAGAACTTCGATGGTGAGGTTGCGCCCCAGCGCCGTCGCGCGATTGAACTCGGCGGCGCTCAGCCGCCCTTGCGCAGCCAGATCACGGGCCTGCTCAAGCAAACCCTCAAACCGTGCCAAGGTCAGATACCGATTCAGGGCAACCCGAACCACACGTCCCAAACGTGCCTGCCGCTCGAGTGCTTCAGTGATTGCTTCAGGCGTCATGACAAGCCGGTCGGCCAACTCATGAATCGATATTGATCGCTCCTGTGACAACTCCGGCTCAACCTGCAGCCAGAAGCGTTCGTCTTGGGGATCCGCCCGCGGGCGATGCTCGGGCTGGGCCAGGCGGTCACCGACCCGTCTGACGGAACCCTCGGCAATGAGGCGTTCAAGCGACACGGGCGCCAACACCAGCCGATCCGACGCCGACAGCGAAACCATCAGGCTGCTCAGCGTCAAGCCCAACTCACTCGGTGCCTCACGATGATGCCCTGCAATCCTATCGAGGATCTGTCGAGACAGAGCGCGCAGACGCGGCGCATCGAACCATCGTTCCTCTGCGCGCCAACGCTGACGCACAATCATCGGCGCGCCTGATTCCACCTCCCCACCTGGTACCGCTGGGCTCAGATACCAAGCGACATGCCAATCCCGAGCGCTAAGACCCGTGGGAAGCCGGGGCAGTATTTCTGACAGCGCCCGGACGGCACATCGCGCCCAGCACTCTGCTCGCGCTGCGGCCAGGGCACTCAGCGACCGCTCTATCGTCCTGAGGCTGAGTGCATGGGCCGCCCCCCGCTGCGCCGTCAACCGAGGCATGGGCAGCAACACCTGAGCCACGCCCAGCGTATGAGCCGCATCGGCGCTACGAATGATCCAGCGGTCACCGATGGCCACGCAGGTCCCAGTCTGCAGGTGCACGCGAGCAAGCATGGACGACGCCTCGAACTGATGAGGAGAAACTCCCGAGACGCTACCGGGTTCGAGGCCAAGGCCAGATCCCAGCGGACTGATCTGTGCACTCATCAGGGCTGCGCCAAGGTGAATGTGTCCGGTGAAAACACGGCGTAGCGCCGCTGATGGATTCAACCACCTGATCGCCACGTCCACGCATGCAGTGGGCGCGTGCATAGGCGGATCAAGTAACCAGTCACCCCGCTCGACACTCCCCCGCTCAACGCCCGCACCACTCAGATT
>JBIKMC010000253.1:0-5072 GCA_044359405.1 Burkholderiaceae bacterium | reverse complement strand
GCGGCAATCGAGTGGCAACATGACTACACCGGCGCGCATGCAGGACCACATCAGAACCACATGCGCCCAGTGATCACGCAGGCTAAGCCCAACGATCTCGCCCGGCCGACAGCCACGCGCCATGAGCGCCCAGGCACCTCGGTCGACTTCGCAATCGAGCTCGGCATAGCTGAGCTGCCGCGCGCCATCGATCAGTGCAATTTCGGTACCGCGATTACGCGCATGCTGGCGCAGCGCATCAGCAAGGTTGCGTTCCACGATATCAGTCCAGGCCGAGCTTGTAGACGCGGTTGGCGTTGTCGCGCAGCAGTTTGCGCAGTGGCTCCGGCTTGAGGCCCAAGGCCTCGATCTCGGCGCGCGTTCGCTCAAAGCGAAGAATAGGAAAGTCAGTACCGAACAGAACCTTATCCTGCCCGTAGCTGTTGATGTAATGCACGAAGGATTGTGGCCAATAGGCAGGGCTATGCGCATCACACCCGATGAACACGTTGGGGTGCTTCCAGGCCATGGCGATCATTTCGTCAGTCCACGGAATGCCCACATGAATGCCGATGATCTTCAACTCGGGAAAATCGCAGGCCACGTTATCGAGTGTGATGGGACGACCGACGCTGCGACGAGGCAGACTGGGATCGTAAATCATGGACTGGCCCACCTGCAGCTGCACCGGAATATCGAGTTCAACGCATTTGGCATAGAACGGATACCAACGCGCATGATCGGGCGCCAGCTCGAACCAGTGCGGATAAAAATGTGCTCCGATAAACCCGTCTTCCTTCACGGCACGTTCGAGCTCACGCACACCCTGCATGCCTTCGGTCGGATCCAGTCCGGCCAGCGCATAAAAGCGATCGGGATACTGGCGCACCGCATCGCGCACCAGGGCGTAGGGCGTGTGATAACAGGCAGGGTGATACTTGGGGCCCACCTTGGCCGCAATGAGCATCGACCGCTCGATGCCCGCCGCATCCATCTGCGCCAGCATGGTTTCCAGCGAAAACCCCTCGTACATCTCTGCGGGAACGCGCATCTTCGAATAAAACGCACGCCGGTCGGGGCGATAGGAAAGCGCCTCGGGCGTATAGATATTGACGACAGTGTCGATGGCTTTGATGCTGTGAGTCATCTTGGAGTTCCACTGAAAGGAGTCATTGGAAAAGCGGGCTTGAATGGTCGCAGGAAAAGCGATGGTGCGGTTGGTGACTGAGTCCGTTTTGACAGAAGCGGGTCAGTCGACGCGCTGATGAAGCGCCGGATGCTGCGCGGTGGGCTGCGCGCTCAGAATCGATTTGATTATTTGGCTCTGCCGCTCAGCGCTCATCGATGCATGGGTCAGACGGCAGAATTTATCGATGACGCCTTGCTCGTCCAGCACCGGCCCGAAGGGGCCTGCAGGAGAGTAGGTCTCGGCCGCGGACGCATACAGCAGCTCGGCGCTCTGGCGGTAAACCTGCCCCTGATCATCAACCACACTCAGCGTGGCGCCCAGACGCGCAGGGTAGGCGGCCTGATGAGCGCTGTCCGAACGCACCGTGACCCGCTGACAGACTGCCCAAAGATCGTCACGATCTCGCGCCTGACTGACCGCTGCCGCATCTGGAGCTCCATGCAGCAGGGCCAGTGCCACGCACCACGGCAGACTCATCAGGCAGTCATAAAGCTCAAACTGTGGTCTGGGAATGGCGCCAAAACTGACGGCCAGGTCATAGCTGGCGATTTCAATCCGCTGCCAGCGGCCTGGGTCAGCCGGTAAGCGCGAGCGCAACCCCAGAGCGGCCTCGACCGCCGGGTGTACGTGACGACACCCCGGAAACGGTTTGAGATAGACCTGATCCAGCGTCTCACCGCGCCAGCTGAATGGGTCAATTGCTGCAACAGCCTCGGCACTCACACCTAGAAAATTCAGCAGACCTGCCCCGCTGTGCCCCTCAAACAAGTGCTCGGACGCCTCATAGCCCGCCTGCGCAAGCTGCACTGCCTCAAGACCCGCGCGTGCGGCCAGACCGCTGTGCAGGGGAACGGCGCTACCCCGAGCGCGCAGCCCTTCGAAAGCCGCAATGGGCGCCCCAAATCCGGCGATACCCAGGGCTCGCGCGGTGGTGATTTCATCCAGGGCCTGCCATCGACATAAAGCGGCCGCAGCACCGATGGCACCCATGCTGGACGTGGGTGCGCTACCGGAGAGCGTCTGCCCTGGATGCGTGAGCGCCGCCAGGCGATTGGCCGTCTCATAGCCCACCAGCACCGGCATGAACAGCGCCGGCCAGTCCTCCGATTGCGCCAGCAGCACCGGAAGAATAGACGACGAGGGATGGTTACCGCCCCGGCCATAGCCGTCATGCCATTGCAGCAACGCACCCGTCATACCCCAGGCGATACAGGCCGAACCCAAGTCCATGGTCTGATTCTGACCGGGAACCCGAATTGGGCCCGCCTTGATTAGTGGATGCACCGTGCTTGTCTCGGCCAGATGCGCTGCGCCGTGAACGCAGGCCAGAAAATCAAGCAACACGATTCGCACACGATGCAGTCTAGCCGCGCTCACCTGCGAGGCTTCAAGCGTGTGCAGCCAGTGCGCGAGTCGTCGGCTGAGCGTTGGCACGACCTTCATGACTTGGCCCTCGGACATCACAGCCCCAGGTGACGCGCGATGAGATCGCGCTGAACCTCGTTGGTACCCTCGCCAAAGGTATATAGGCGCGCATCACGCCAGATACGCTGCACGTCGCTCTCGATGGAATAGCCCTGGCTGGCGAACATCTGCATTGCATCATTGCTCAGGGCCTGCAAGGTCTCCGTGGCGATCACTTTGGCCTGCGAAGCCTCGCGCGCACAGGGCTGACCTGTGGCAATCAGCCAGGCCAGGTGACGAACAATCCATCGTGCCTGGTCCACCCTCATCTGCATGTCAGCCACGCGATGACGGAGCACCTGAAATTCAGCCAGCGCGCGACCAAACTGGTGCCGATCACGCAAATGCGCCAGGCACAGATTGACCACCGCCTGAGCGCTACCCATGCAGGTGGTTGCCAGACTGGCCCGCGAATAGTGCAAGGTCGAGCCCAGCACGGCGAAGCCCTCATTGACAGGCCCCAAGAGCGCGTCGTGAGGCACCAGGACATCATCGAAACCGATATCCCAGCTGGGCATGGCATTGTTACCCACTTTGGGCAGAGGCGTCATCGACAGACCCTCGCTTGCTCGGGGCACGATGAACATGCTCAGCCCGCGTGACCCACGACGATCAGGATCGGTGCGCGCTGCCACCAGGAGGGCCATGGCCTGATCGGCATCGCTGATCCAGATCTTGCGTCCACGCAGACGCCAGCCCGCCGCATCGGCAATCGCGCGTGTCTGCACCGCGCCGGCATCGGACCCTGCATTGCCCTCGGTAAGGGCCAGCGCCATAAAGCCCGCCCCCTGAACCAGCGGCGGAATCCACCGCTCCTGCTGCGCCGTCGATCCATTACGCAGCAGCGTCATGAGGCCGAAGCCCACCACACGGTTGACGATAGACCCCACAAAATACGCATGCTGTGCGAGCCGCTCCTGCACAAGAGCCAGACTGACCCAGTCCAGCCCCAGCCCGCCCCATCGGACAGGCGCAACCATACCCAGGATGCCCATGGCGCCCAGCTCCGGTAGCAGATCGTAGGGCGGCTGGTGAGCCGCGTCACGACGCCGCACTTCCTCCGGTGGCAGGCGTTGCGCCAGAAAGCGATCAACCGCGTCCAGCATGGACTGCTGCTCGGCGCTGATGGCAAAGTCCAAGACGCCTACTCCAGAGAATCGCCACGCTGCTGCGCGGCCTGATGACGCGACAGGTCGAGGGCACTCAGCATCAGCAGCGTACAGACCGCAAGACCGCACAGCCACGCAACTATGTACCTGGAATGCCAGGACATCGCGCCCATGTATCCAATGCCCAAAGCCACCGCCGCCATCAGTGACCAGGCCCGCAGGCTTGACAGGTCATGCGCGGGGTCCGGCAGCGTCTCCTTGGACATCCATTCTGCAATCGCCCGTCTGTCCTCTACGCCCCAGGCTTGGGCCGCCTGCTCGGCTCGATCACGGCGGCCGGCAAGCCACTGTGGCACCAGCACACCCGAAGCGACGAGCAACCCGGCCAGATCAAACATCCATTGATCAACAATGAGCAACACGCAGGCGCCGGTTAGTAGCAATCGCTCCCAGATACGAAGGTCACGCCAGGCATAGCCCGTGAGTGCCGCAGCCAGACAGGCCAGTCCCAGACCGGCGCTGATGCTTGCCCGTAAAACATCCCACAGCGAGCCCTGCAACAGCAGTCCCGGCGAGTACACGAACATGAAGGGGACGATGAAGGCTGCGATACCGATGCGCGAAGCCTGATTCATGGTGCTGACCGGATGACTGCGGGCGATCCCGGCGGCTGTGACCGCGGCCAGCGCAGTGGGCGGCGTGATGTCAGACACGACACCGAAGTAGAACGCAAACATATGCGCAGCCATGTCCGAAACGCCCGCACTCTTCAAAATGGGGATGACGGTCGCGACCATGGTGATGTAAACCGCCGAGGCAGTCAGTCCCGTACCCAGAAGAAGCGCCAGGAGCGCCGATATGACAAGAAGACCGGCCAGCGTCTTGCCCGACAGATCAACCAGCGCCTGTGAAATTTGAAAGCCGACGCCGGTGGCTCCCATGCTTCCAATCAGGACACCCGCGATAGCGCAGGTGACCGTGAGCGGCCCGGTGAGTGATCCGGTGGCTACCAGCGCGCTGGCGAATCGATGGGGCGATACCGAGCTGGCACGTCTGCGAAATGAAATGAGTACCGTCGCCAGAATGGACCACACCACCACGAGAATGACCGAGTACCCCGCCAGAATGAGCGCCACAATCGTGGCCAATGGCAGCAACAGATAGCCTTCCTGCCGCAGCAGTGGCCAGGCGCGCGGCAGAAGATCGGCGGGTAAACCACGCAACTTCAGGCGGGACGCCTCAAAGTGCACGGTAAAAAAAATAGCCAGGTAGTACAGCAGCGCCGGGATCGCGGCGGCAATCGCCACCTCGACATAGCTCACACCCATGAA
>JBIKMC010000252.1:0-5096 GCA_044359405.1 Burkholderiaceae bacterium | reverse complement strand
CCATACAGATCCATACGCCGAGTCTGATAAAACGGACCCTCGTCGGGCTTGAGGCCCAACCACTGCATACCGTCCAAAATGGCCTGTACGGCTTCGGGCGTGGAGCGCTCGAGATCGGTGTCTTCAATACGCAGAATAAACGTGCCACCAAAGTGGCGGGCGTAGGCCCAGGCAAACAGTGCGGTGCGAGCCCCACCAATATGCAGGTAACCGGTGGGGCTGGGAGCGAAACGGGTTCGGATCATGTAGGGCTTATTCGTTCAGACCCCTTCCAGGATAGGGGTGGGTGGCAATCCAGTGACGGGCAATGTCCAGGCGACGGGTCACCCAGACGTCAGAATGCTTCATAACATGATCCAGAAAACGCTCAAAGCCGGCGGCGCGCGCCGGATGCCCCACCAGGCGCATATGCAGACCCACCGACATCATCTTGGGCTGGGTCTTGCCTTCGCGGTACAGCATATCGAAGGCATCGCGCAGAAACTCGAACCACTGATTGGCGGTACCCACCGAGCCGGCGAACTTGCCGTCGTTATTGGTCAGCGAGTACGGAATGACCAGGTGCGGCTTATCGTTAACCGTTCGCCAGAACGGCAATTCGTCGCCATAGTAGTCAGAGTCATACAGAAAGCCGCCTTCTTCGGCAACCAGGCGGCGGGTGTTCACACCTGGGCTATAGCGGCAATACCAGCCATACGGACGCTCACCTGTGGTGCGGGCAATGGATTCGACCGCCTTGCGAATATGCTCGCGCTCGTCGGCCTCGGACAGCTCATAGTGCTTGATCCAGCGCCAACCGTGGCTGCAGACATCAAAGCCGGCCTTGCGAATGGCTTCGGCTGCCTGCGGGTTGCGCTCAAGCGCCAGCGCACAGCCGAAGATGGTCATGGGCAACCCGCGCTCCTGCACCAGGCGCATGAGACGCCAGAAGCCAACGCGGCTGCCATATTCGAAGAGCCCCTCTGCGGCCAGATCACGGCCGTTATTGCCCTGATTGAGACCATGCACTTCGGTCAGGCCATTTTCGGTAAAGCCTTCGCCGTCCTGCACCGAGGGCTCGCTGCCCTCTTCGTAGTTCATGACCAGGTTCAAAGCCAGGCGTGCGCCTTTAGGCCATTTTGGATCAGGCGGCGTCGAGCCATAACCGATGTAATCGCGCTTGAGATGGTCCATAGCCTATGCCCTTTCGAACAGGATTCAGATCAGGTGAGAGATACGGTGTAGGGTTCAACGTCGACAAACTCTTCATCAAGTTTGCCGCCATCACGCCACATGAATACCGCCATGCGCCCGGGCTTATCCAGCAGCGTCAGGCCGTGGTGCCAGGTGTTCATACGGTAAGTGACGCCCTGATGCGGCTGCGCAATAAAAGCGCAGGCCCGAGACATATCAGGACCGCCGCCTGCCGCATGCGGTGCCACGACGATGAGCCAACGTCCGCAATCGATCGGAACAAAAGTCTGGGATGAGAATTCGTGACGCTCAAGATAGTTGGACCTGAGCGGTAAGCCATCCACAGGCGGGCGGAACACCATCGAAAGACTGGCCCGAGCATCAGAGCGCCCGTTACCGAAGGCCTGTTCAAAATACTGTCGGCCATGTTCGACCGGTGATGTAATAACCTCACCGTAAGGCGCAAACGCCTCGGGTGTGAGCGGCTGTGCAATCAGGTTCATCAGGACGGACTCCTTGGCACGAAAGCAACGGCTTATACCCTGCGGGTGAACCCGACCAGACGCTCCATGAGCAGCATGAGGGCGAGCACCAGCGTGATCATCACCCCAGAAACCGCGGCAATCCGCACGTCCAGGGTGGACTCCATCATGCCCCACATCCGAATGGGCAACATGTCGGTACGCGGGCCCGACAGAAACAGCGAGATGGGCACGTTATCAATCGAGGCCATGAAGGCCAGGAAAGCACCGGCCGCAATGCCGGGCGCGATGATGGGTAGCGTGACGCGGCGAAACGTGTAGAACCAGCTTGCGCCCAGACTGGCCGAACATTCCAGCAGTGATCCGTCCAGCTGGCTGAGACTGGCCGATGTGGTTCTCAATACGAAGGGCACGATGAGCAGCGCATGCCCGATGATGATCAGGTTCAGCGAGGGACGAAAGCCCAGCAACGTGAAGTACATGAGCGCGGCCAGACCAAACGACAGCCCAGGCAGAATCATGGGCGACATGAAAACCGCGTCGAGCACGCGCGCAAGCCGCGCCCTTGAGCGGGAAATGCCCATGGCCGCCAGCGTGCCAAACAGCACGGCCGCACCCGTGGCCCAGGCGGCTACCGTGAGGCTGTTTCCCGCAGCGCGGTGAATCTGCCGCGAGACACTTTCATCGAACAACTGCTGGTACCACTGAAAAGACAGGCCAGTGGGTGGAAACTTGAGCGATCGATTCTCGGTCAGCGAGGTGGCCAGCACCACCAGAACCGGGCCGATCATGATGATGAGAGCAAAGCTGGCCAGGGCGCCGATCACCAGCCAGTAGGACCAGTCGACTGCCGAATGACGTTTAAGCGACATTGAGGTACCTCGTACCGCGTCGACCTAGCGCAGAGATCACAACCACCACTGCGGTGACTGACACCAGAAGCGTCAGTGCGGCCACAGCCGCGAGCGGCCAGTTGTAAACCACCAGCGACTGCTGCCAGATGAGCAGTGGCAGATACACCAGGCGGTTGCCGCCGATGATCTGCTGCGAAATAAACGCAGTGGTCGAACTGGCGAAGACCAGCATGCAGCCGGCGATCAGGCCGGGCAGGCTCAGCGGGAAAATCACGGTAAACAGCGTACGCCAGCGCGAGGCCCCCAGGGCGGCCGAGGCATCCCGAAGGTTGGGATCGATGCGACTCATCACGCTGATCAGTGGCAGCAACATCAACGGCATTTCAATCTGGGTCAGCGACAATACCAGACCGAATTCTGTCTGCAGCAGACGCAGCGGTGCCGGTGTCAGACCGAGTGACATCAGGGTGTAGTTGATGACACCTTCGTGGCCCAAAATGACGATCCAGGCGAAGGTGCGAACCACCACCGACAACAGCAGCGGCATGATGATGATGAACAGCAGCACGCGCTGAACGCGCGGCCCGCTGGACATGTACACAATGGCCAGCGGGTAGCCAATCAGCACGCTGGCTGCCACCGTCAGCAGACCCAGCTTGAGCGTGTCGAAGGTGACCTTCCAGTAAAACGGGTCACCCAAAAACTTGACCCACATCGCAAAGCCCAGTTGCGTGATACGGTCGTCGTCAAAAGCGCTCACCCCGATCAGCATGAACAGGGGCGCCAAAAAAAACGCGATAAAGGCCAGCGCAAGCGGCAGGGCGAGCTGCCACTCGGCTGGCTGCGTCAGGGCGGCGAGCCGCCCTGACCGTCCAGGCAAAATCCCGGACACTGCGCTCATCACTTAGCGACTTCCTTGTTGAAGCGCTCGATCCAGCCGGCGCGCAGCGGATTGATCTTGGCCCAGTCGTGGCGGATGAACTTGTCCATCTCGTTCAGATTGGTAAGCGGCAGCCCAGCCGAACCCAGCGGCACATCACGGTTAACCGGTGCGAGGAAGTACGGGGGCCTCATCAGGGCCTCCTGCACGCTGGCTGAAATCACCGTGTCTAGATACTTGTAGGCGTTGGCCTGCTCAGCCCCCTTAGCGATGTGCATGGTGGTGAAGAAGGCAATGGTGCCAGTATCGGGCTTGACGAACTCGATATCGACACCGCGACTCTTGAGCGTGCCCACGTTCTGCGTGTTGGTGTACATGATGTCGATCTGGCCCTGCTGGTACAGGCTGGGCTGGGCTGCGGGCGCGGAGATGGCCGCCACCTTGGGCAGAATCTTTTTCACCTCGGCGAAGAAGGGCTCTACGTTGGTCTCCGAGCCTCCGAACATTTTGGCGATCTCAATGATGGAGACCGTGCCGAAGGTGGTCTGAAAACCGGTCAGGCCCAGACGCGAGACGTAGGGCTCTTTGAACAGATCGGTCCAGGACTTGGGCGGCGTGGAAAACTTCTTGGGGTTATACGCAATGCCCACAAACTGCGCGGCGACGCCCACACCCCATTCATCGGCCATGCCAGCCGGCAGCTTGCCAAGACCCGGCAACTTCTTTGGATCAAATTTTTCGAACAGACCCGCGTCGATGCCCGTGATGCGCGGGCCCGGATCCAGCACAAATACATCAAACGGGGGAGCGCCACGCGCGGCACGTGCCTTGGCGATCTGGTCAACCGCAAACAACGGCTGCATCTCCAGATCAACGTTGTGCGCCTTTTTAAGAGCGGGTGTCACGATGCCACGAAAGGCTTCTTCCCAGGCACCCGGGTACATGGCGGCTGTCACCACCCCCTTGGCGTGGGCCAGGCCAGGCATGAGGCCAGCTCCACCGGCAGCAGCCATCGCAGCAAGAACGCTGCGGCGATTGAAATCGGGTTTGATCATGAAAATCCCCTTGGTTGAGACAGACGGATTGGACGGCAATACAACGAAAAATCGATGGTCATGACTTAAGAATCAGGCGTCAGCAGCAAAGACCGCTGGCCTGGCCTGCGCACGCAAACCGCAGTAGAGCTCAGCCTCAGCCTCAGCACCCTGCCCGATACGGGCCTCGACGAGCTTCAGCGTTGAGCCGTCACGCGCAAGCAGGTCATGCACGACGTTAGCGCCCAGGGGTACCAACAGCCTGCGCTGCACAGGCCACAAACCCGGGCCTGCCTGATGCGCCAACATGAGCTGCTCGGGACGAACCGCAAGCACGACCTCACGTCCCACCGACAGGCTACGATCGGTGGGCACGGTCACCATCGCGCCCGCAGCCAGTTCAATCACCAGGCCATCCGCATCTCGGCCCGTGACCCGGCCCGCCATCATGTTGGCTGTTCCGATAAAGCCGGCGACGAAGCGGGTTGCCGGTTTGTCGTAAACACTGGCGGGCGTGTCGAACTGTTCGACCCGACCGCTATTCATCACGGCAATTCGATCGGCCACGCTCATGGCCTCTTCCTGGTCATGTGTTACCAGGATCGCGGTTAGTCCGAACTGCTGCTGCAGTCGCTTGACCTCGATCTGCATGTCGAGACGAAGGCTTTTGTCG
>JBIKMC010000251.1:0-5119 GCA_044359405.1 Burkholderiaceae bacterium | reverse complement strand
GTCGATCCAGGTGTAGCGTTACAGCCCGTTCGCGGGTTGCCCCTCCAACCAATCGATCGCCATGCGCTTGACCCACACCGAGCAGCACATCCTGAAGCAGACGGCTGAGGAATGTTTCGCCCCCGGCGTTGGCGTGCGGCTATTCGGCTCGCGTGCCGGCGATACAGCGCGTGGCGGTGATATCGACCTGCTCATCGAGGTCGCCATAAAAAATCCTGCAGATATCGTGCGCGCTCAAACTGTGTTCATGGCGCGCCTGCTGAATCGCCTGGGCGACAGAAAAGTCGATGTTCTGGTCGACTACCCGGGCCGAAAGACCCATCCGCCCATCTTCGAGGTGGCACGGCGAGAAGGAATTCCGCTGTGACTGCGCTGCTCGCCCAGCGATTGGTCGATGCGTGGCAGCAGTGCCAAGGGCATCAGCACCACATCAACTACGCTTTGTCGGGTATCCAGCAACAGCTTTCGATGACGGCAATTTCCGTCACGGCCCCGGATGACGAGGCAGTGCAAGACTGGGATCAATTCATTCTGCGCTTCACGAAGCTCCAGGATGCGATGGGCAACCGGTTGTTTACGGCGCTAATCGAGTATCTGCTTGAGTCTGCTGCGGACCAACCCATGATCGACAAGCTGAATCGGCTCGAAAAATTGGGTTATGTCGAACGTGCGGAAACTTGGAAGGTTCTGCGCAGCATTCGAAATCGATTCACCCACGACTATCCGGACGATGACGCACTTCGAGCCGCTGCATTGAATGAGGCCGTGGGAGCCGCCAAGGTGCTCGGGTCAATGCTATCTGTGATCAAACCTCTGGTCGATCGCGCACGCACCGATTCTGGTGTGACGGGCTGATCAGAGCAACTCGGGCGGGGTTTGCTCGCTTGTTATACCGTCTGTGACCGAGGCTACGAAGCTTTGGTCCACCGAGGAGCGGCTCGAGTTTTTCGTGTGGATTCGAAAGGAACTGGAAGATGGCATCGACCAAGAAGGTTAGGACTGCAACGGGCGAGTCATCGCTCGGGATGAAACTGCTGCAGTCGGTACGCGAGATTAAGGCGCGCAACTTCGCGAGAACCACCGAGGTGGCTCCGAATGAGGTGGCACTTGCACGCCAAGGCACTGGCTCATCACAGGCCGATTTCGCGGCCGCTCTGAGCATCTCAAAGCGGACGCTCCAGGAGTGGGAGCAGGGGCGCAGGTCCCCTTCCGGAGCGGCCCAGGCCTTGATTCGCCTCGCCAAAAAGCACCCAGACGTGGTGCGGGAAGCGTTGGCGTGATCGTGCCCGTGCACATCGCTGCTCTCGCGCGACAGCCTCAAGCCAACCCCGCATTCGCCCTGAACTTTTCAACCGCTCGTACCTGACTTGCGCACCCTGCAGATAAGACCGAGAGAAATCTCATGAGCGCCTACAGCTGGACCCCCACCATACTTGTTCACGCTGCTTCCGCCACTGCGGCCCTGGGTCTGGGTATGGTCTTGCTGGCTCGACGGAAAGGCACGCCATCACACCGCGCGCTCGGATGGTTGTGGGTTCTGCTGATGACTCTTGTGGCGACAACCTCGTTCTTTATCTACCGAGAGCATTGGTCTTGGATCCACGCATTGTCGGTGTGGTCACTCATTTCAATCGTCTACGGCACGCGCATGGCGCGTAACGGGCAGGTCAAGGCGCATCGCTACACGATGATCGCGCTCTTCGCTGGCGCGCTCGTCATCACCGGGCTTTTTACGCTGCTGCCAGGCCGACTGCTCGGGAGAGCAGTATGGGGAGGATGATCGAAAGCGCATTGCGACCTGAGCCTGGTGAAGCCAAGGTATCCGTCCGACGAAACCCTCTTTGATTTGAAGCAGAGCGGAGAGGTCCTTGGTGTAGAGAGCCACGCTTCACGGATAGCCAGATCGTCGAGGCGCTCAAGCGGGCAGCGCCGAGGGCAGCTGGAGGAGATATTGACCACAATTTCGACCATGGTCATAATTGTGGTCATCGCCCTTCCGGAGCAAACCATGACGACCATTCAGGCATCGGAGTTCAAGGCCAAATGTCTGGCCTTGATGGATCAGGTCGCCCGTACCGGGGAAACCATTCTGGTCACCAAGAACGGTAAACCCATCGCGGAATTGCGCCCGCATCGCATGCCTCGCGTGAAATCACCGTTTGGACTTCACAAAGACCAGACCAGGATCCTCGGGGACATCATCGAACCCTTGGATACGGAGCTTTGGGAAGCTCTCAAATGATCCTGCTTGATACGCACGTACTGGTCTGGCTGGACACCGACGATCGGCGCTTGGGACCGAAGACGCGCGCCTTGATCGAACAGCACTGGTCCAGCGGAAAAGTCGCAGTATCCGCGGTCAGTTTTTGGGAGGTAGGTCGCCTGGCCGGACGCGGCCGGATCGCCCTGGCTTCATCCCCGCAGGATTGGCGGGCCCGCTGGATAGAAGCTGGCCTGACCGAATTGGCGCTGGAAGGAGCCATGGCGATCCGCTCTCTTGATCTGGACGGCCTCTCAGACGACCCTGCAGACCGTTTCATTGCCGCGACTGCGTTAATCCACGGAGCAAGCCTCGTGACGGCGGACCAAAGGATCCTGGATTGGCGTCACACCCTATCGCGGCAGGATGCGTGTCGCTGAAGCGAATGGGGATGCTTCCCCGAGGGCAAAATCCCAGTTCTCGCTACGACTCAGCCATGAAGCGGCAACCCTGCGCGCCAACGGACATCAAGTCCATCCAGCATATGCACGTAGATGTGGTCGAACGGGATTACCGTTATCTGCGGCTGAAGATCCCGCCCACCGTTTCAGTTGATGCGCGACTTCGAGCCGGTAGCGCCCATCAACGAGTCTGATCTGGTGCTGGTCGCCCGCACCGCGCTTGCCGCGTCCAGCGTGGCCGACGTGCTCGCAGCCGCCCGTGCCAAGCCTGATGGCATGACCTATGCGTCCTCCGGGAACGGCACGCCGTATCACATGGCGGGCGAACTATTGAAGTCGATGGCGGGCATCAAGGTGGTTCACGTGCCCTATAAGGGAAGTTCGCAAGCCCGTACCGACGTGCTGGGTGGTCAGGTCGACATGATGTTCGATGCGATTCCCACCATGGCATCCCAGGTAAGTAGCAGCAAGGTCAAGGCACTGGCCACCACCGGCCGCTAGCGCTCACCTATCATGCCCAATGTGCCCACGGTATCCGAGTCGGGGGTGCCGGGCTACGCTGCCACGATCTGGATCGGAGTGATGGCGCCCAAGGGCACGCCGACGGCCATTTTTACGCGCTTGAATGCCGAGATCACCAAGATCACCGCCGACGCAGAAATCCGCAAGCGCTGGGCCGCTCAGGGCACGGCTGCGATGACCATGAGCGTGGCTGAATACGGAAAGTTTCTCAACGACGACATTGCCAAGTGGGCTGGGGTCGTGAAGAGCGCGGGCATCAAGGCCGATTGATCATGACACAAGCCATTGCCACCTTGTGCGCGGGTGCTTCGCGGGGATTGGTCACCGCCATCGCTGACCGGCTGCGTGATGAGCTCGCGGTTCACACGGCCGGTCGTTTCGGCGCGGTCGGTGCGATGAAAGAGGCATTTCTTGCCGGTGATCCCTGTGACCTGATGATCCTCACCGACGCGATGATTCGCGGGATGGTGGCCGAGGGGCAACTGAGCGCCATCGGGGTCACGCCGCTGGGCTTGGTTGAGAGCCTGCAATCGCGACTGCGCGAGTTTCCCAATGGTGCCACGGCGATGCGCGCGATGGCTGAGTCAGGCGAGGCCGGCGCGATCGGTTGCACGCAGATCTCCGAGATTCTGTTCACTTCGGGGGTCGCGCTGGTCGCGCCACTCCCGAGCCAGTTCGAGCTGGGGACAGTCTACACGGCGGCAGTCAGTGCGCGCGCAACACAGCCTGCGCTTGCACAACAGGTGATTGCCCTGCTCGCATCGGAGTCGAGTGCGGAACTCAGGAGACGTTGCGGGTTTGAGTGAGGCTGCGGCAAAGCAAAGGCGTACCAGTGCCGGCAAGTGCTGCTGGCAACCCGTCAATGATTCAAAATCTTCGACAGAAACTGTCTCGCACGCTCGGATCGCGTGGTCTCAAAGAATTCTTGCTTTGAGCAATCCTCAACGATACGACCTTCGTCCATGAACACCACTCGGTCAGCAACCTGACGGGCGAAGCCCATTTCATGGGTTACGCAGATCATGGTCATACCGTCTCGAGCCAGCGTGATCATCACGTCCAGCACTTCCTGAATCATTTCCGGGTCGAGCGCAGAAGTGGGTTCATCGAACAGCATCGCGATTGGGTCCATGGCCAGCGCCCGTGCGATGGCAACGCGCTGCTGTTGTCCTCCCGAAAGCTGAGCCGGAAATTTATCGATGTGCGCAGACATGCCAACGCGCTCCAGCAGAGCCCGCGCCTTGGCCTGAGACTGTTCATTGCTGCGTCTGAGCACCTTTTCCTGGGCGAGCGTAAGGTTGCGCAGAATGGTGAGGTGCGGGAACAGTTCGAAGTTCTGAAAGACCATGCCGACTCGCGCGCGCAGTCGCGACATGTCGGTGCCCGTTGCGCCAAGGCGCTCGCCATCAATATGGATGTCGCCCGAGTCAATGGACTCAAGCCCGTTGATGCATTTGATCAAGGTTGACTTTCCAGAGCCTGAAGGTCCGCAGACCACTACAACCTCACCTCGACGAATGCTTGCCGAGCATTCTTTGAGCGCCTGGAATTGTCCGTAGCGTTTGCTGACCTGAGAAAGTTCAATCATCGCAATTCTCGTGTGCACAAAGGGCAAACGCGCTTAGGGCGCGAAGCGCGAAACGCTGAAGGGTGATACGTCGAACCCGGGATCTCGGCCGAGCGCCAGATCAACCGTCATCCGAGCTACGATGGGCGATAGGGTGTAACCGTTAGAAGTCACCGCATTGAAGAACCCTCGGGTACCCGGCACTTCTCCCAGGATAGGCGCGCCATCAATATTGATATTCATCGCCGCCCATGTGCGCAGTACCCTGAGCGCTCCAACAGCGGGCAGAACATGGCTGGCGACCCACAGATTGCCCTCAACGCTTTCACGCAGCGCGCGATTGAATCGACGCTCGCCTTCATAGGTTGC
>JBIKMC010000043.1:0-17051 GCA_044359405.1 Burkholderiaceae bacterium | reverse complement strand
GCGAATACCTCTGAACGGCCCGCTCTCCGGTGTCGACCAGTACCAGTCGGCCGCTGCCCTGCCAGACCGAGCCACTCGCCTCGGCCAGTCGCAAACGGCCCTGGGTGACTGCGGCCAGCCCAAAGTCCAGCCAACTGGCTGGCGCAATCAGCAAAGCGGTGACCAGAGCGGCCAGCACCGCCAGCGCGGCTCCACCGACCCAGCGAAGCACGGCGCCGCGCATCAACGTCGCCCACCCGGCATTTCGAGCACCAGACGGGCAGCGACCCGGCCAGGCTGAGGGTCTCGAACCAATCCGACGTCGACCACCCGAAGCCGCGATTCGCGCAGCACCGTCTCCAGCCAGGCCAGCCACTGCGCATGCGGCACGCCCTGAAACGCGAGCTCGACCAGGGTATCGCCCAGATCGAAACGCCCCAGGTAAGGTTTAAGACCAGCCTGCTCGATAGATCGCTCGAGTTTTAATCGTACCGCCTCCGAGGTGTCACGCTGACCGGTGACCTGTGAGAGGCGTTGCGCCTCCTGCGACAGCTGCTCAACCTGTGCCAGCTGATCGCGCAGACGCGGTAGCTCTTGGCCCAGGGTGGTGCGGGTATTCAGGGCGGGTTCGATCAAGAGCGCGAACACGCCATAGCCCAAGACCAGCAGGGTCGCCAGGGTTACCAGTCGTCGCTCACGCGGCGCCATCGCCTGCCAGCGCAGCAGCAGACTCTCAATCACGGCGTCGACCCTCAAGGGTGTTATCCACTCGCATCAGAAGATTCTCATCGGAGCAGAGAAACCAGCGCGCCGGGCTCACGCTCTGCATCGAGTTGGACCCGAAGCCCCATTCTGCGTCCGGCCTCAACCAGCGCTTCGCGCGTTGCGCGGCTTTCCGCCAATGCACCACGAAACCGGACCCGCAGACGGCCTTCGCGGTAGTCGATGCTGGCCACGGCATCAGCCGCCTGATTGCCCAGGATCTGGGCAAAGCGACTGATCAGGGGTAGAAAATCATCCCCCGCCTGCTGGCCAGCCGCCGTTCTAAGTTGGGCCACCTGCCGCTGCATCTGCAGCACCGGATCAACCATCACCGACGCGGTCGGAAACGACTGACGAAACCGGTTCTCGATGGCCACGCGCAGGGTATCGCGCTCAGCGCGCATCTGCCAGGCCTGAAGATTCAAGCCAACTAGCGCAATGAGACCGCTGACCGACGCCAGCGCCAGGGCAGGCCGCCACGCACGCCAATCACGCTCGGACAGCCACTGCAGCGCACCACGACCACGCCGCGAGTCGAGCAGATCGATCATGCCGAATGGCACGAGCGGCAGAGGACGACGCTCAATCGAGATTCCGCAAGCCTTGGCCGCCAGGGCCAGCGCGGCATCCCAGCCGTCGCCCTCAGCATAGGCCTGGAGGGTTTGCGTCACAGTGCCGCGGCTCAGCAGGGCCTGCAGAACGCGGGCTCGCTCGGACGTGTCGGCACCCGCCGTCAATCCGAGGCCTGTACCCTGTCCGTCACCCAGCAGAACCCCATCGTTGACACAGAGCAGAAAGGCACTGCCGTCGCCCGAGGGTCTGAGCGCCTGCGCGGGCTGCGCGCTATTGACACGAACACCACGACGTTCGAACGCCTGCACCACCGTTTCAAGCCAGTCGCGATCAATGACAGCCACGGCACGAGTACCACCTGCATCGACCACGCGCGACAGCGCAAACGCACAAGACTGAACATCCTGCAATAACTGATCCTCGAGCAAACCTGGTAGCGCACGCCGCAGTCGCGCCACCGGCAGGGCTGGCAGGCTGGGCCGCAGGACGGTGACATCACGGGCGTCAAACACGAGACGTACCTGCCGCAGGGCAGGCAGCGACTCGAGACTGGAGCGACGAGTCTGCAGGCCCTCGGCACCGCCCGCCATGACCAGGATCAGGCTCGCGCTGGCGCCGAGCACCCGCTCGCCCGACGAGCGGGGCGGCACCCAGACAATCGCCTCACCGCGACTTAACGTTTTTGTCGCCATAGCAGGTCCACGCGATCAGCACCACGATGCATCAAGGCCTCAATGTAAGACTCGACCCGGTCAAAGCGTATCATCCCCCTCACCAGAAAAAAGCTTGATCCAATTGATATCCGCGCGGGATCCAGCGTTACCGCAACGTCAAATCGCGACCCAGCCTGCTCGAGTGACGCAAAAAACGTGCGCTCGCGCACATCGACAAACCGGCGGGCACGGTCGAGCGGCACGTCCTCCAGAATGGCACTGATCACCTCGGCCGGCGCAGTATTGATGTTCACCGTCGTTGGCGGCACCGGGCTGAACCCGGACGGGCCCGGAAGCTGTTTGGGCAGGAACACGACGAAGGGCGACAGGATCTCGATCAAGGCCGCGTCATAACCCGGCACGCTGCGCAGGTCATCCAGCCGAAACAGAGACACCGAGCGCAGTCCCTGCCCGGACGTTACGGCGACGCCGTCCCGCGGTGACTGATCCGCTTTTTCGCTGGCTGGCACGCCCGCCGATTCCGCCCGCCCACCGTCTGCGCCCTGGACAGCATCGGTGCGCTGGCCCGTCTGCCCCTGTTGCCCCTGCTGCCCCGAAGTCGGTACCGGGGGATAAGCCAGCAACAGGCGCTGGGCCAGCGGATCCGCCAGACTCTGCGGCAGATTCAAAAGCGATAGAAGACGCTGATAGGCCTCATAGTCCGGCACTGATATGCGCCCGTCGCGAACCAGATTATTCAAATTGAAACGGGCCTGGGCATCAAACACCTGGCCCGTCAGTAGCGCCGCCCTTGACGCATCTGACAAACGCCCACCCGCTGTGACGGTCTCGTCCAGGCGCGTCTCGGCAATCGGGGTCGCCCAGGGCTCAAGCAGATGATCGACGGGGCCATTGCGTCGGTCGACGCGCAGCACCACTGCGGCCCAGTCCAGGACAGCACTTTCGATCCAGCGGATCTGTGCCAGGGCGAGCCGATTCTGCACCGATCGAATCAATACATGCTGCTGCCAGAACAGCGTTCCAACCACCAGCGTCGCCAGCGACAGCAGCAACATGACGCTGATGATCGCTACCCCGCTCTGGCGGCAGATAACTGCGCGGCGCGCCATCAGTCACGCACCGCCAGAACACGCACAATCCGAACTGGCCCAAGACTCAGGGTAAGCTCAAGGCCCAGCGGCACGACCGTGGGCTCGGCAACCAGCGCCCGGCCCGCTACCCAGCCCGCACCCGGGCGCCAGGCACGCCATTCGACCTGTACCGGCCCTTCCAGCAGCCGTTGCCAGGTCAGGGAGGGCAGTTCGTCGCCCGCCCTCGGGATGAAAGCCGGACCACCCGCCAGTGCTGCCGGCGGCCAGCCCGAAAAACCGCGTTCGAGCCCGCCTGAGCGAATCTGCCAGACCACCCGCTGCACAGGAGCGGTCCCGCCGATGCTTGCGTCCCTGAGGACCACAAGATTCACCGTCTCACCCTCGGCAATAAACCGGATGGGTGACTGCTCCAGCCCAAGCAGGCGATTGGGCCAGGCGCGGCGCAGATCGTCTTCAAGTTGCGTCAACACCGTGGTCAGAGCGCGCAACTGCGAATTCGCCTCGTTGAGGCGTTCACGCCCCGCCAACAGCGAATCCAGGCCACGCCACCCAAGAACGGCGATGATGGCCATCAGGGAAATAGCCAGCAGCAGCTCGAGCAGCGTAAAGCCACTTTGCGGGCGAGGCGCTCGTATCATGGCTGCGGCGACGTTGCGAACCCGGTGAGCTTGGCCAGGCGGTGCCCATCGGGCAGTTGTTCAACCTGAAGCTCAACTCGCCGAAACGCGTCGTTGGGTGTGGTCAATACTTCTTCACGACAGCGCAGCGGCACGGGTCCCTGCGAACAATCCCAGCTGCGAATGCCCAGGGGTGGGAACTCGCCGCTGATACGAATCTGCGCAAGCCGGTTTTCTGCGCTCCATTGCGCATACGTGCGAGCGCGCAATTCAGCCGAGCTATTGGCCAGTGATGCACCGGCGCGCATCGCAGCCATCAGCGTGATGGCCGCGATTGCCAGCGCGACCAGCACCTCCAGCAGGGTGAACCCCGAGTCACGCGCGGCGCTCATTGCGCAAGAAACCGGCCCAACCCATCGGCGACGATATGGGCTTCGGCGCCCTCACGGCGAAGCACCAGACGGAAGGGCACATCGATCGCATCGCGACCAAACTCAACCTGGGCTGCGCCATCGGCGCGCTCAGTCAACACGATAGTGCGCCCCAGCCAGGCACGCGGTCGCAAATCGCCGTCGTCCAGCAGGGGCTGCCAGCGCTGCTCGCGCAGAACAAGAAAACGAAGCCCGCGCTCATCGGTTTCCATTCGAATGGGTGCTCCGCGCAGCATGGCCTCTTCGCGGGCAAGAATCATCAGCTGAGCCAGCCGCTGCGCCTCAAATCGAAGGCCTCGCGAGCCCTCATTGACGGACACCATGGCCAGTCCGGCCAGCATGCCGACGATCACCAGCGCCACCAGCATCTCGAGCAGCGTGAAGCCACGCTCGAGATGGCGCCGATCAGCGGTTGAGCGCCCAGTTGCCGATATCGGCATTGACACCTTCACCGCCGGTCTGTCCGTCCGCTCCCAGGCTGAATACATCGATTTCGCCACGAACCCCAGGGTTGAGGAACTGATAGGGTCGACCCCAGGGATCGACCGGGGCCTGCTTAAGATACGGCTTCCAGTTGGCGGGCACGGGCTCGGCGCTGGGTTTGATGGCCAGAGATCCCAGGCCCTGCTCGGTGCTTGGGTAGCGCTGGTTATCCAGGCGGTAGAGGTCAAGCGCCTGCAGGATCTGCGCGATTTCTGCCTGAGCGGCCTTGACGCGCGCCTCATCGGGCTTGCTCATGATGCGCGGTACCGCGATGGCGGCGAGAATTCCAAGAATAACAATAACCACCATGAGCTCGATCAGGGTGAACCCCCCCTGCCTGAGCCCCCGGGGGCGCGCAGGCCGGCCAGCAAGATTACGCATCAGATCAGCACTCCTCCAGGAAACCGACCTATGATAGCAGCGCGTATTCCACGGGTTTGGGCTGCTGCATATGCGTTTAAAGCGATTCACCGGTACGAGCGGGCAATCATTTCGCCCGACCCTGATCCTGGTCAACCTGGGCATGATTGCCCTGCTGGGTGCGACCACGGGCTACTGGGGGCTCACGCTTACGGCGCCCCCGATCGCCCTGCCGCCCGCCACTGCCGCCCTGGCCGATACCAACGACATCAGCGTCGCGCGCAATCTGTTTGGTGCCGAACCGGTTGCCCGCGCACCCGCAGCGCAGGCCTCGCGCCTGTCGGGCATGAAGGTGTTGGGCATCGTCACCGATCGGGGAAACCCAGCCGCCATCCTGTCGCTTGATGGCAAACCCGCTCGGGCCTACGGGGTCGGCGATGAAGTCGCACCTGGTCTGCGTATCGGATCAATCGACGCGCGCCGTGTTCGCTTTATGCCGGACGGTGCCGGCCTGGAGCTGCCCGCGCCCGAACGACCGGCGGCGGCCAGCGGTAGCGTCAGCCCCAGACCACCCATCCAGGGCATCAGCAACGGCCGCTAAGCCGCGCGAGCCAGCAGATTCGGTCGAACAGGCTCGAATAACCCCCGGTTTCACGCTGGCTCACGCGTTTTCGGGCTCCTGAGGCTACAATTCAGCGCTTGCGATGACCGAAGAGTCATGAACAGACCGGCAGGTTTACGTCTGGTCAACAATCAGTAACACGAGCACCGAACCTTGAGCTACGCCCACTCAGAGCCTTCATCCGAGCGCGCCGCCTCCGAGCGGGCCAGCGCGCGAACCGGCAACGCAGCACCGCGAAAATCGTTCCGCGAGACCCAGTTTGAAATTCGCGAAGAGGCCATTCTCGATGCCACCAATCGGCTGCTGGCCGACAAGGGCTACGAGCTCATGGCCATGGACGACATCGCCGCTGAGGTCGGTATCGCCAAAGGAAGCCTTTACAAGCATTTCGCTTCAAAAGAGACTCTGGCGGCGGCCGTCATGCTGCGATTGTTGCGCCGAACCGGCGACGCACTGGGCGCGCTGCCGCTCGACCTACCCGCTGTTGCGCGCCTGCGTGCGCTCTTAGAATGGATTCTGCGTGAGCGCATGGCCGGCGGTGTACCGCACCTGCCCTCCACCAGCCAGCCGCTGCGCGAATCGCTCACCCGAAATCGCGAGTACGTGAATCTGCTGATGGATGTGTCCGAGCGCCTTGGCGAACTCATCCGTCAGGCCCGCGACGACGGGGATATCGCTGCCCGCTTCAGTGAAGCGTTCCTGCTGTATCACTTCTACTCTCGCAGCTGTGACCCGACACTGGAATACCTGCGCGCGGGCGGAACACTCTCGGACGAGGAAATTATCGAGCAGATGGTTGGGGCCACGTTTGAGGGTCTGGCTCGGTGAAGGCCTACCTTGACCTGATGCGTCACGTGCTCGATAAGGGGACGCCCAAGTCTGACCGCACCGGCACCGGCACGCTGTCCGTGTTCGGCTGGCAAATGCGTTTCGATCTGCAGGAAGGGTTCCCGCTGGTGACCACCAAGAAACTGCACCTGCGCTCGATCGTGCATGAGCTGCTGTGGTTTCTTCAGGGTGCGACCAATACCGCCTACCTGCGCGAAAACGGTGTCAGCATCTGGGACGAATGGGCCGATGAGAACGGCGAACTGGGACCCATCTACGGTTACCAGTGGCGCCACTGGTCAAGCCCCGATGGCCAGCACATCGACCAGATGGCCGACGTCGTGAAGCGAATTCGTCAAGACCCCGATTCACGCCGCCTGATTGTGTCCGCCTGGAATGTATCTGACCTGCCCCGAATGGCCCTTGCGCCGTGCCACGCTTTTTTTCAGTTTTACGTAGCGGGGGGTCGCCTTTCGTGCCAGATGTATCAGCGCAGCGCCGATATCTTCCTGGGTGTTCCCTTCAACATCGCCTCTTACGCGCTGCTCACTCATTTGGTGGCTCAGCAGTGCGACCTCCAGGTTGGCGAGTTTGTCTGGACGGGCGGTGACTGTCACCTTTACACCAATCACCTCGAACAGGCACGGTTGCAGCTGTCTCGCGAACCTTACCCCCTGCCCCGCCTGGTCATTCACCGTCGCCCAAACACGCTCTTCGATTACCGATTTGACGATTTTGAAATCGTTGACTACCAGTCGCACCCGCACATCAAAGCGCCCGTTGCGGTTTAAGCCGGTTGCCACGCCCTGCCGCTGACAGGTCGTGGATAATCGCGGGCATCATGCCCCGCGTCACTCTCATCGTCGCCCGCGCCGCCAATGGCGTGATTGGCGCCAACAACGCACTGCCCTGGCGACTGCCCGAAGACCTCAGGCACTTCAAGGCCACCACCCTTGGGCATACCGTGTTGATGGGGCGTCGCACCTACGAGTCCATTGGCCGTCCACTGCCGGGACGCCGCAATCTGGTACTGAGCCGCCAGCCCGACTGGCAGGCAGCCGGTTGCGAACGGGTCGGTTCACTGGACGAAGCCATTGCGCGCTGCGCCGGTGACGCGGAATTGTTCATCGCCGGCGGCGACGAGGTCTACCGACAGGCACTGGATCGTGCAGGCCGCGCCATCATTACCGAGATCGACATCACACCCTCAGGCGATGCGTTCTTCGCGCCCCTGGATGAACGATCGTGGCAGCAGACGTACAGCGCCGCTTTTGAGTCGGCCGACGGGCTGCGCTATCGCATCAGCCACTATCAGCGTCGCGTTCAGGCTGCCGCCGCGAGCGAGGGCATCTCAGCATGACGAGCGGGGCCGTCACCAACGTGCGGCCCTTACGTGCCTTCGGTTTTCTCTTTGTAGGACACATTTTCTTCGTCCTGATGGACTCGATCGGCAAGTCACTGGCCGCTGACATGGGTGCCCCGCTGATTTCCTTTGCCCGACATCTCGTACACGCCGTGCTGATGATTCTTATTTTTGGCCCGATGATGGGTGCCTCGCTCATGCGAACGCACAGGCCATGGTTGCAGATCATTCGCGGCCTCATGCTCACCGGATTCACGCTCAGTTTTTTTACCGCTCTGGGCTATCTGCCCCAGGCTGAAGCCACCGCCATTGCCTTCATCACGCCCTTCTTCGTCATGCTGCTGGCGGGCCCAACCCTGGGTGAGCATGTAACCCTGTGGCGCTGGATGGGTGCGGCGGGTGGCTTTCTGGGCATGCTGCTCATCGTGCGTCCCGGGGCCAACCTCAACATGTTGGGTGTGGGCTTCGCCCTCATCACGGTCGCCTGCAGCATCGTCTTTCAACTGCTCACCCGAAAACTATCCTCGCTGCGCACTGAAAGCACCACAACGACAGTGCTGATCACGGCTCTGGTGGGCTCTGTCGTCTCAGCCGCCACCCTGCCCCTGATGCCGATATGGGGTGGATGGCCCCAGCAGTACACCGCCACGATGTGGACGCAGTTATTCGCCATCGGCGTCTGCGGCACCATCAGTCAGCTTTGTCTTGCGCGCGCCTACTACTGGTCGAGTGCGTCGTATATCGCCCCGCTCCTGTTTCTGCAGGTAGTCTGGGCCACCGCGGCGGGCTGGATTTTCTTTGACGATCTACCTGGCGCGATTGGCGGGCTTGGCATCGCCATCATCTGCCTCAGCGGCATCGCCTCAATGTTGGCCGAAGCACGGCTGGCGCGGCGCCGGGTAGAATCCCACTGACGCCCCCGTAGCTCAGTGGATAGAGCATCCCCCTCCTAAGGGGAGGGTCGCACGTTCGATTCGTGTCGGGGGCGCCAACCGCCGGCCGGCACCTTGACCGGCATGCTCAGCAGAATCTGAGCGTAGGCCTTGCCCAATGCGTCAGTATGCAGCGAGGCCATGCCGCCACCGCCCAATACGCCGTGCAGCACAAAGTTCATGGCACCGATACCCGGAAGATCAAAACGCTCAACGCGCACCGGATGGCGATGCTCAAACCAGGCGGCCACTCGGGCAGGAGTGAGCCAGTTCGACAACGCGGGCAGGTACTCTGGTTTTCGCGCGATGATGCCGATATTGACGATGTTGCCCTTATCGCCTGAGCGGCCAAGCGCAAGATCGATCAGTGGTACCTCGACCCATGGCTCAGGTAACTCATCAGCGTAGACCCGCACTGACGGATTTTGTTGGACCTTCTGAAGCTGCGGCGCCTCCCAAACAGGCTGCTCAGACACGTCGGGCCGGGTTGCCACCCCGGGTAAATGCCCTGGCTGCACAGACGTTCCGGGCACATCAGCGACGCTCAACACCTGATCGTCGATATGCACGCAGGCCGACACTTCATCACGGCGGATCAGACAGGAAAACAGCCGAATCACCGGTGTTGGGGATGGCCGCCCGCCCGTCAGTCCGCAGGTACCGGGCGACATCGAGGTGACCGCGGGCGCGAACTCACGCGCAAACAGTTCAAGACTGTCACGCGAGTGGCTGCGCGCCGCCATCTT
This sequence comes from Burkholderiaceae bacterium, assembly GCA_044359405.1. GTDB lineage: Bacteria > Pseudomonadota > Gammaproteobacteria > Burkholderiales > Burkholderiaceae_E > SYIM01. The sequence goes on along the minus strand of JBIKMC010000043.1, from coordinate 7,590 downwards.
CAGCACCACCTCGCGCGCATCAGGTCGCGCGTGATCGCCGTACATGTCTTCCGCGCCCAACACTTCGACATGCGTATCCGACAAAGGAGCAAGACCACGAGCCAACAGCATTCCATGCACCCGCGCGAAGATGGCCTGTGCCGTGCGACGCGCCTTGAGCGCAGCCGCTTCACCCGCGATCACGAGAAATGCTGTATTTCGATACCCATCCATATATGTGATGCTGAGCTTAAGCATGTCGGGTGCCGCAAACCCTCGTGCCCCACTGACCCGAACCCGGTCAGTGCCCGCACTCTCGATTCGCACCCTGCTGAAGTCACAGGTGACGTCGGGAACCACATAGGCCCTGGGGTCGGCGATCTCATACACCAACTGTTCGGCGACCGTCTCAACGCTGAGAAGGCCGCCGGTCGCGGGTGGTTTGGTGATCTCAAAGACACCATCCGCGCGCACCTGCGCAATCGGAAAACCGATATGGGCCCAGTCGGGTACCGCCTGCCAGTCAGTGAACAATCCGCCTGTACATTGGGCGCCGCATTCAATCAGATGACCGGCGAGTGTTCCCTGAGCCAGAAGATCTAAGGCATCGCTGCCCCAACCGAACTCGTGCATGAGCACGCCCAGCGTGACGGCAGAATCGACGCATCGGCCGGTGATGACCACGTCGCACCCTGCATCCAGCGCCCGGGCGATGGGTACTGCCCCCAGGTAGGCATTGGCACTGGCTACACGCGCGGGCAATGGCTCTTGCGTGTGCATCTCACGGACATCACGAGCCCGTAGCGCATCGATGACCGACCGCTGATCATCTCCCATGACGACACCAATACGCAGTGCCACACCCTGCTCGGCGGCCAAAGCCGCCAGGGCATCGCGACAGGCCAGCGGGTTCATACCCCCCGCATTGGACACCACGCGAATGCCTCGGCCGCGAATCTCGCGCAGCAGGGACTTCATCGTGACCGTGATGAAATCGCTCGCGTAGCCGGCGTTTGCATCACGCGCACGCTGCGCCGCCATGATGGACAGCGTGAGTTCGGCCAGATAGTCAAACACCAGGTACTGAATATCGCCCTGAAAAACCAGCTGCTCAGGCCCAAGCGCCGTGTCACCCCAGAAGCCCGACGCGCCGCCGATTCGTATTGTTCGCATGGCCTCCTCTTCGCGCTTGGAAAGCGTGCAGCAAGCATCCCAGTATACGGTCGGACGAGCATGGCCATGCTTGACCCACTCGGCCCGCCTGAGTAAGGTGGCGCGAAGGTCACCCGCATGCCTCGACTGCATTCCTTACTCAATCCCGATAGCGACGCCTTTCTGCGTCAGCGCGCAGCAATGCTTGAACGCATCGCCGAGCTGCGTGCCCTTGAGGCCCGCGCGGCGGCGGCCTCGGCAAGGGCTCAAGCCCTGTTCGACAAGCGAGGTCAGCTTTTGCCGCGCGAACGGGTTGGTCGACTGCTCGACCCGGGTGCTCCCTGGCTAGAGCTGTCGTCACTGGCTGGTTACGGCCTGGATCGCGGAGACACCACACGCTCAATCCCAGGAGCTGGCGTCATCACCGGAATCGGTCTGATCAGCGGCACGCGATGCGTGGTCAGCGCAAGTGACTCGGGCATCGACGCGGGTGCCATCCAGGCCATGGGCCGCGAAAAAATCGAACGCGCTCAAACCATCGCTCTGGAAAACGCCCTGCCATTTGTACAGCTGATCGAGTCGGCGGGCGCCAATCTGCTGCGCTACCGGGTCGAAGACTTCATCCACGGAGGCCGACTCTTCTACAACCTGGCCCGGCTATCGGCGGCCGGCATTCCCGTCATTTCGGTCGTACACGGTTCGTCGGCGGCGGGCGGCGCCTATCTGCCAGGCCTGTCTGACTACGTCATCATGGTCAAAGACCGTGCGCGAGCCTTTCTGGCAGGTCCTCCGCTGCTGCGCGCGGCCACGGGCGAAGTGGCCACCGACGAGGAGTTGGGTGGCGCACAGATGCATACCCATGTTTCAGGGCTTGGCGAGTACCTTGCCCGCGATGACGACGACGCGCTTCGTACGGCGCGCGAACTCATCGCGCAGCTGGGTTTTGATCAGACGTTTTCGCACTGGCCTGCACCGCTGACGGATGAGACCCGGCATGGTCCCATCCACAGTCCAGACGAGCTCGCGGGGGTCATGCCCGCTGACTTTCGTACGCCGGTCGACATGCGCGAAGTCATCGCCCGCCTTGTTGACGGTTCGGAATTTCTCGAATTCAAGTCCGACTACGGCAGCGCCACCGTGTGCGGGCATGCCGCCATCGGTACACGCCCAATAGGCATCATCACCAACACTGGCCCGATTGACCCCGCGGGCAGTCAGAAGGCCACCCACTTCATACAGGCCTGCTGCCAGAGCGGGCTGCCGCTGCTGTATCTGCAGAACACGACCGGCTATATCGTGGGCAAAGCCAGCGAGCAGGCAGGCATGATCAAGCACGGCTCCAAGATGATTCAGGCGGTCTCCAACGCCAACGTGCCCGCCGTGACCATTCACTGTGGCGCCTCGTTTGGGGCCGGCAACTATGGCATGGCGGGTCGTGCCTTCGGGCCTCGCTTCGTGTTTTCGTGGCCCAATGCCCGTACCGCCGTGATGGGAGCAGAGCAGGCCGCGCGCACCATGCGCATGGTCACCGAGGCCGCGGCACTTCGAAAGGGCGAACCCGTTAATGAGCAGGCACTGACCACTCTTGAAAGCAACATCATCGACACCTTCGAAAGGCAGGCGGGTGCTTTTTATACCAGCGCGCGTCTGCTGGACGACGGCGTGATTGATCCACGCGACACCCGCCGAGTACTGGCCTTCGTTTTTGATCTGTGCGCCCGTGCCGAGCACCGCAAGCTGCGTCCGGTTCAATTTGGCGTAGCTCGACCCTGACCGGCGCCTGGTCCCGAAAAGACACCATGCATACCGAACAGCACACACAAATTGCCGATACGCTGCGCCGATTTATCGCCGCTGAAATCAATCCCCACGTCGATGAATGGGAGCGTGATGGCATTTTTCCGGCGCGCGAGGTCTTTCGTAAACTGGGGCGGCTGGGCATGCTGGGCATCAGCAAGCCCACGGCGTTCGGCGGACTGGGGCTTGATTACTCCTACAACATCGCAGCAGCCGAAGCGCTCGCCTGGATTGAGTCAGGCGGTGTCTCCATGGCCATCGGCGTGCAGACCGACATGGCAACCCCCGCACTGGCGCGCTTTGGCAGTGACGAGTTGCGCCAAGAGTTTCTGGCCCCCTCCATCAGGGGCGAGCTCGTGGCCTGCCTGGGCGTCTCGGAAGTGGGTGCGGGTTCTGACGTCGCTTCCATACGCACCACCGCCCGCAAGGACGGCGGCGACTATGTGATTGACGGCGGCAAGATGTGGACGACCAGCGGCACGCAAGCCGACTGGATGTGCCTTCTTGCGAACACCTCAGAAGGCGCGGCTCATCGCAACAAAACGCTGATCTGCCTGCCCATGAATACGCCGGGCGTCACCGTCGCACGCAAGCTTCGCAAGGCGGGCATGCATGCGTCGGACACCGCGCAGATTCATCTGGACAGCGTCCGCGTACCCCAGCGCTACCGCATCGGCGAAGAGGGCATGGGCTTCATCTACCAGATGATGCAGTTCCAGGAAGAGCGACTGTGGGCCGCAGCGGGCTGGCAGAAGAATCGTCTTGTCATCGATGAAACCATCGCTTACCTGCGCGAGCGCGAGGCCTTTGGAAAATCCCTGCTGGGCAATCAGTTCATCCAGTTCAAGCTCGCCGAACTGATGACCGACACCGAGACCGTTGGGGCTCTGCTGCACAAGGCAGTTGGCCTTTACGTGTCCGGACACGATGTCACCCAGCTTGCCTCCATGTGCAAGCTGAAGGCGGCCCGTGTCGGTCGCGAGGTGGCCGACTGGTGTGTTCAGTTCTGGGGTGGCATGGGCTACATCGAGGAAACGCGCGTCAATCGCTATTGGCGCGATGCCCGCCTGGCCTCCATCGGCGGCGGTGCCGATGAGGTGATGCTGGGCATTATCGCCAAGACCCTGGGCCTCGTACCCAAGACAGGCTGAAATGAGCTTCGACACCCTGCTGATCGCCAACCGCGGCGAGATCGCGTGCCGCATCATCCGCACAGCGCGGGCGGCTGGTCTGCGTACGGTCGCGGTTTACAGCGATGCTGATCGCAATGCTCGGCACGTGCATCTGGCTGACGCTGCCATCGGTATTGGTCCTGCGCGGGCCGCCGACAGCTATCTGTCCATTGAGCGCCTCATCGCCGCCAGCCTCAAGAGCGGCGCGCAGGCGATTCACCCCGGATATGGCTTTCTGTCCGAGCGAGCCTCCTTCGCGCGCGCCTGCCGAGAGGCTGGTCTGACGTTTGTAGGTCCCTCGCCCGAGGCAATAGAAGCACTGGGCAGCAAATCGGCTGCGAAGTTGCTGGCACAGTCCCTTGGCATTCCGTGCCTGCCGGGTTATCAGGGGCCCCGGCAGGACGATGGGCATCTGCTTGGAGTCGCACAAGAATTGGGCTTTCCGCTGATGATCAAGGCCGCGGCGGGTGGTGGCGGACGAGGCATGCGTCAGGTCGAACACGCAGATGACTTTCTCACCTTATTGAAGGCCGCGCGAGCCGAAGCCGAGGCCGCCTTCGGTCAGGGGGAGTTACTCCTTGAGCGCCTGCTGACCAGCGCCCGCCATATTGAGGTTCAGGTCATCGGCGACCATCAGGGCAAGGTGCTGCATCTGGGAGAGCGCGACTGTTCCAGTCAGCGACGCCATCAGAAAATTCTCGAAGAAGCACCAGCCCCGGGGCTTTCAGACTTGGTACGCCAAGCACTGGGGGACTGCGCGGTTCGTCTGGCCAGGGCCGTCAGTTATGTGGGTGCGGGTACGGTCGAGTTTCTGCTCGATCGGCAGGGACGATTCTATTTTCTGGAGATGAATACACGTCTTCAGGTCGAACACCCGGTGACCGAAGCCGTTACCGGGCTTGATCTCGTTGACCTTCAGCTTCGCATCGCCCAGGGTCAGCCACTCGATCTGGAGCAATCCGATGTTCGCATCCAGGGTCACGCCATTGAGGCACGTCTGTGCGCGGAAGATCCCTGGGACAATTTCGCGCCACAGGCGGGTTCGATCTCACAGTGGCGCATGCCCACGCGTCCAGGCTTGCGCATTGATCATGGTTTGGCCGAAAAGGCATCGGTTAGTGAACACTACGACTCGTTGATCGCCAAGCTGGTGGCCAACGCTCCCGATCGCGATATCGCCCGACGACGTCTACTCGCTGGCCTGATCAACACCACCGTGTTGGGTTTGGACACAAACCGCGATCTGCTTCGTCTGGCGCTATCCGATGAAGCCTTCATCGGTGTAAAAATCTCCACCGACTGGATGGGCGCCCGACTGGCGCAGTGGACGCAGCCCCAGGCAGATACACGCTGGTTCTGCGCCGCCGCGGCACTATGGCTTGCTCACCAGGCCTGCAGGCACGGTGATCTGGCGCACTGGCGATCATCGGGCACTCGCGCGCAGCGCTTTTGCCTGCAGGCTCGCCAGCAACGGGTCGATGTGTCGATTCAGGTCGAGCCCGGACCAGGACTACCGATGCGGGTGACCTGCAATGATGCCTTACACGAGGTGCTGATCGAAGGCGGCGACGTTCTGGTGATTGATCACGAACGTCTGAAAGCAGCCTGGCATATAGGCTCAGGCGGCGGCTGGCTCGATTTAATGGGATTTTGTGCCGCGTTCACCGAGGGGGCACGCAAATCAGCAGGCACGCGCCGTGACGACGGTGATGGGCGCATCGTGGCGCGCATGCATGCCCGGGTGGCGCAGCTTCACGTCTCGGTCGGCTCTGAGGTGGCTGCCGGCGATCGACTGATCAGCCTGGAAGCGATGAAGATGGAACACCATGTGGTGTCACCGATTGCGGGCCGTATTGAGACCGTCACGGCGCAGCCGGCTACTCAGGTCAGCCCGGGGCAGGTCCTGATGACCATAAAAGCTAACCAGGCCCCGACCGACCCCGGTCAGGGCCCTTTAGATCATTAGGCCGTCATGAAGTCAGACACCACCTTCCAGCGCCCCCCCTGGATCTGCGACAGACGGAACTGGTTGTTGCCCAGCCGCTTGTTGGGTCCGAAGGAAAACTCGGGGTTGCCCAGGAAGCTGCGCGGATAGGCCGACTCTTCGAGCGCCTTTACCAGCGAATCGCTGGTGAGTTTGGGGCCTGCACGGTCAGCGGCTTTGGCGAAGATGTCCATACACATCCATCCCGTCGCTGCCCAGAGCTCAGCGTCTTCATTGAAGCGCGTCTTGAAGGCATCCATCCACTCATTGAGTGACCGAGTGTTAGATGGATCATCGCGGTACATGGTCGGCGTTTCGCAGACTGCATAAAGCCCCTCGACACCAGCTCCACCCGCCTTGGCAACCACCGGCATGTAGGCCGCCTGACTGCCAAAGAAGGTACCCGAGTAGCCAAGCCTGCGGGCTGTCACCATGGCGCCAATGGTCTCGCGCACCACCGTGCCCAGAACGATCAGGTCAGGGTTCGCCGCCCGCAGACGCTGCATTTGCGAGGCGAAATCGGTCGCGCCACGCTTGTAGTTGGTGCGTTCGACCAGGGTGATGTTGAGGTCTTTGACGGCTGCCTCGGTGCCACGAAGGACCTCGAGACCGTACTCATCATCCTGGTACAGGATACCGATACGCTTGGCGCCAACGATACGCGCCACCTCCTTCAGACCCACCTTGGTGCTGTCCGGATAAGGTGTCGCGATGGAGAACTTGTATTTGTGGAAGGGGTCAAAGTTGCCATGATGCGCAGTGACCGGAAACAGGTGAGTGATGCCCTTTTCGAGCACCAGCGGCATGGTGGCCAGCGACACCACCGAGCCCAGCGACCCGATCATGCTGAAGATCTTGTCCTGATTGATGAGCTTTTGCGCGGCCAGCACGGCCTTGCGCGGCTCGTACCCCGAGTCTTCCACGTTGAGCTTGATTTTTCGCCCATGAATACCGCCCGCCGCGTTGATCTGCTCGGCACGAAGAATCATGCCGTTCTGAATCGGCTTGCCCAGCGTCACCAGCGGACCCGACAGATCCTGAATGGTGCCGATGACGATCTGGTCTTTGCTGACGCCCTGGTTAGCCCAGGCCGCCCCTATGGGAAGCGTGGCCAGCGCTGTGCCGGCTGCGCCTATTTCGATGAACTGTCTACGTGAGGTCATGACGGTCTCCTTCAAGGAATGGTGGCCCGGTTTAGGCCTATTTGTACATGCTTTCAATCAGATCGCGATACTTTTCATTGACCAGCTTGCGCTTGAGCTTCATGGTCGGCGTCAACTCTTCATCTTCCGCCGTGAGCTTGTGTTCGATCAAGCGGAATTTCTTGATCTGTTCCACCCGGGCGAACTTGGCATTGACCCGGTCCACCTCGGCCTGAATAAGATCCTGCACTTCACGGGTGCGGCACAGGCTCTGAAAGTTGGTAAACGGCACATTGAGATCCTGGGCGTATTTCTCGACGTTTTCATGGTCGATCATCACCAGGGCCGTCAGGTAGGCACGACG
>JBIKMC010000250.1:0-5141 GCA_044359405.1 Burkholderiaceae bacterium | reverse complement strand
GCGATGGTATTCGCCAGCAGCTTGAGCGCATCATGTCTCAACAGGAGTTGCTCGACTACGTTGAGTCGGTAAAGGCCCGCACCGAGATTTCGCGCAGACCGCAGCGCCTTTCGTCTGGACCCGAGAACAACTGAAACCTCTTGCGGTCTGAACACCTCAGCGGGCTTTTGAACGTGAATCGCACTTAGCGATTCTGAACCAGCGGTTCTGAAGCAGCGATTATGAAGAGCCGTTTCGGTGCCCGGGTCAGTCTTCCATGAAAAGCAGGGCTCGCGTTGCACGCTCAAGCGACGCATTATCGTCACCTTCGATCGCCACCGCGTGGGCCTGCTCTAGACCGAGGTAGTTGCGCTGCATTGAGCGGTCATAGGCCGGGTCATAGTGCTTGTGCAGCAGCGATTCGACGAAAGTCTCCCAGTGCCCGTCGCGTATCTGCTGCCGCCAGGTGTCCAGCTGAGCATGGCCGTGCAGGGGGATCAGACGATCAAGCCGTGTGAGCAGATCATCAGGGCGATGCGTAAAGTGCTGATACTCGCTCAGCAACAGGCGTGTTCGGACACCTAGACTTGCTTCGACGAGTACACAGGATGAGTTACGAATCGCATGAATGAGGCTGTCAGGCAGGTGACATTGCCCGATGCGCCGACTTTCTGACTCGACCCAGACGGGACGATCGCGGGTGAAGCGCTGCAGACGATCCCAGATCAGAGACTCAAACTGCTTTTGCGAAGGCTGCGCGTCTCCAGGCATCAGACCCAGAACCGAGCCCCGATGGCGGGCCAAGGCCTCCAGGTTGAGCACTTGCGCACCTGTCTGATCCAGCCGTCGCAACAGTTCGCTCTTGGCGCTACCGGTTCGGCCCGCCAGCACCTTGAATCGCAGCTGAGCTGGCCGCACATTCAGCTCTGCAATGACATGTCGCCTGAATTCACGATATCCGCCCGTCAGAACGCTGGTGCGCCAACCAATACGGGCCAGGACTGTGGCCAGTGCGCCTGATCGATTTCCGCCGCGCCAGCAATACACCAGCGGCGCCCAATCGCGTGCCTGGTCTTTGAGTTGGTTTTGCAGAATCTGCCCTATGTTTTTTGATACGAGTGCTGCGCCCAGGCGCTTCGCCTCGAATGAAGATTGCTGCTTGTATACGGTGCCGACCAGCGCCCTGTCTTCGTTGTCGAGTACCGGCGTGCTGATAGCTTGTGGCAGGTGGTCTTCAGCGAACTCCGCCGGGCTGCGCGCGTCGAGCACGGCGCTGAACTCGTCGCGTCGGGCCAGGACCTCTTCAATCGATAGGGCAATGGGCTCCTTCATGATGGTTTTCGGCTTAGAATCGGCTCAACGATGAAAGTATTCGATTTGTCATGTAGTCAGGAACACCGCTTTGAGGGTTGGTTCAACTCCGAGCAGGATTATGACAACCAATGCGCGCGTTCGCTCGTTGAGTGTCCGCTTTGCGGAGACCGCCAGGTGCGGCGCCTGCTGAGCGCTCCTCGCCTTAATCTTTCAAGGTCGGCGCATGAGCCAGCGCCGGCGGGTGCGGTGCAGGCGAGCAATCTCACGCCTGAGCAGATGCAGGCCCTGTGGTTGAAAGCGACGCGCTACATCATCGAAAACACTGAAGATGTGGGCGATGGTTTTGCCGAGGAAGCCCGCCGCATTCACTACAACGAAGCGCCGGAACGCAGCATTCGCGGCACGGCAACAGCCGAGCAAACCGCCGAGCTGGCCGATGAAGGTATCGCCGTGATGGCCTTGCCCTTGCCCGAGAGTGCGAAGACCCGGCTGCAGTGAGCGCTGGGCCTGCGTCCGTTAGGCTTGCGTCCGCTGGCGTTGCGTCTTTCACCCGCTGCACTCAGCGCTTAGCGTACTGCGTGGCGCCAAATAAAGTTTCGCGGGCCTTCTGATCTACGATTGGTTTGCGTCGATCGGCTAGTACGGTAACGGCCCGTTTAACCGCGGGGCGTTCGCCGATCGTTTCAAACCAGCGTTTGACAGACGGAAACCGATCAAGCTCGATACCCTGGTTCTGCCAGGAACGCGCCCAGGGCCAGGTGGCCATATCGGCGATTGAGTACTGCTTGCCCGCTATGTAGGCACCCGTTTTTTCGAGTTGCCGGTCGAGTACGCCATACAGTCGCTGCGCCTCGTTGCTATAGCGGTCATACGCATACTGGACTCGCTCGGGGGCATAAATTCGAAAATGATGCGCCTGTCCAAGCATAGGACCGAACCCACCCATTTGCCACATCAGCCACTGCAGCACCTCGTATTTGCCGCGAGTTGTACGGGGCATAAAGCGCCCAGTCTTGGCCGCCAGGTAAATGAGGATGGCACCAGACTCAAACACAGAGATAGGCTTACCATCGGGGCCTTCACTGTCAACGATGGCGGGCATCTTGTTGTTGGGACTGATGCGCAAAAACTCAGGCTTGAACTGGTCACCCGCACCGATGTCGATGGCATGCACCGCATAGGGCAGACCACATTCCTCAAGCATGATGTGGATCTTGTGGCCGTTAGGCGTGGGCCAGGTATATAGATCAATCATTGCAGCCTCCGTGTGGCAATAGCCGGGTTATCCATTAATCGATTCGTGTGTGGCGGGCAAGCTCGAGCTTGGCGATGGCCGCGCGGTGTACCTCATCAGGGCCATCGGCAAAGCGCAGGGTGCGAGAATGCGCCCAGAGCGCTGCCAGGGGAAAATCGCCGGACACCCCACCGCCACCATGCGCCTGAATAGCCCAGTCAAGCACCTGGCCGGCCACATTGGGAGCAACGACTTTGATCATCGCGATCTCGCGGCGCGCTACTTTGTTGCCGGCCGTATCCATCATGTGGGCGGCTTGGAAGGTGAGCAGGCGGGCCTGATCGATCATGCAGCGCGCCTCGGCGATGCGTTCATGCCATACCGATTGATCGGCGATGCGCTTGCCGAATGCCACTCGGGCCGTCAACCGCATGCACATGAGTTCAAGGGCGCGCTCGGCCACACCGATCTGGCGCATGCAATGATGGATGCGCCCAGGTCCCAGGCGCCCCTGGGCGATCTCAAAGCCGCGCCCTTCGCCCAGCAGTACATGATCGGCCGGGACGCGCACGTTCTCAAAACGGACTTCACAATGACCGTGAGGCGCGTCGTCGTAGCCAAACACGGTCAGCGGTCGAACTACGGTAATGCCAGCTGTCTCAGCTGGCACCACAATCATGGATTGCTGCTGGTGGCGAGGCCCGTCAGGATCGGTCTTGCCCATAAAGATGTAGACCTTGCAGCGCGGATCGCCCGCACCTGAGGTCCACCATTTAGTGCCGTTGATGATGTAGTGATCGCCGTCGCGAGTGATTCGCGACTGAATGTTGGTGGCATCGGACGAGGCGACAGCGGGCTCTGTCATGGCAAAGGCTGAACGAATCTCGCCGCGTAACAGAGGGTCCAGCCACTGCCGTTTGATGGGCTCCGAGGCGTAACGCTCGAAGGTCTCCATGTTTCCAGTGTCGGGCGCCGAGCAATTGAACACCTCGGGAGCCCAACTCACACGCCCCATGATCTCGCATAACGGGGCATAGTCAAGGTTTGATAGCCCCTCGGGCACACGCTCGGAGCGCGGCAGAAACAAATTCCAAAGGCCCGTCGCGCGGGCAAGCGGTTTGAGCTGCTCTATGGTTTGCGTAGGAATCCAGGGGTTGCCCTGACGTCGGTTGTGTTCAACCTCGTCATGAAACCGTTGCTCGTTCGGATAGATGTGCTGCTGCATGAACGATTTGAGGCGATCCTGCAGTTCGAGGCTGCGCGCCGAAAATTTGAACGACATGGCAGAACTCCATTGAAAGAGGAAGGGGGCCGGACGGCCTCAACGAACCCGCTGGGCAATCTGCCAGCCGATCTGGGCCAGCGGTTCAACCCGTTCGGCCGTGGCCGGCGCACGCGTATTGGAGGCGGTTCCCTCGGCCACGCGCTTGACGATTCCCTGCAAGATAGCCGCCAGGCGAAACAGGTTGTAGGCTAGATAAAAATCCCAGTGGGCCATGACCTGATCAGGGTCGCGTTCAGTGCGTTGGCAGTAGCGCTCGACGTAGCTCTGCTCAGAGGGAATGCCCAGTGCAGCATGGTCAAGGCCTGCGATGCCCCGGAAGTGGCCAGGCGGAATATGCCAGGACATGCAGTGGTAAGAGAAGTCGGCCAGGGGGTGTCCCAGCGTTGACAGTTCCCAGTCAAGAATGGCGAGGATACGCGGCTGATCTGCTGCGAAGATGAGGTTGTCCAGACGGTAGTCACCGTGCACGATGGTGGTCGTATCGTCAGCGGGAACATGATCGGGCAGCCAGGCCATCAGCCGATTCATGGCCTCGATGGGGCGGGTCTCCGAGGCCCGATATTGGCGTGTCCAGCGACCGATTTGTCGACTGAAGTAGTTGCCAGGTTTTCCGAAGTCAGCCAGACCAATCGCCGCTGGATCAACGCGGTGCAGGCGCGCAAGTACCGCATTCATTTGATCGTAAATGTCGCTCCGCTGAAGCGGCGTCATGTCAGGCAGCGATTGCTCCCAGAGCACGCGCCCCTGAACCATCTGCATGACATAGAACGCTCGCCCAATGACTGATTCGTCCTCACACAGACAGTAGACCCTGGCAACCGGGACGTCGGTTGACGCCAACGCCGATAGGACCCGAAACTCGCGTTCAATGGCGTGCGCCGAGGGCAGCAGGCGGGCAACCGGTCCAGGCTTGGCGCGCATGACATAGCGGCCCGATTCGGCCAGCAGGCAATAAGTGGGATTGGACTGCCCACCCTTGAAGAGCTCGATTCGCAATGGCCCTCGAAAGCCGGGCAGATTCGCCTGCAGGTAGTGCGCAAGCGCCTGCTGGTCAAACTGATGCTGCGGCGGCACCGGCATAGTCCCGGCGAACTGGCTGGAGTCCTCAGGCTTGAGTTCGGCGGACAGTCGCTGCTCGGACACCATGGCTGGATCCGTCAATCGGACTGAAGCAGGGATAAGCCCAACTGAGCGCGACGCTGCAGCCACAGGCTTGGGCGATAGCGCGGGTCGCCCGTGACTGCGTACATACCGCGAAGAATCTGCAGCACTCTGGCGGGACCAATCTCGTCCCCCATCGACAGGGGGCCCAGAGGATAGCCCAGCCCC
>JBIKMC010000249.1:0-5150 GCA_044359405.1 Burkholderiaceae bacterium | reverse complement strand
AAAGAGGGCAAGTCAAGGTAGACGCCGGGCAGATCCAGACTGTCGAAGACCGGACTGTCAGAGGCCATGTAGCTAAGATTGCCAGAGGCAAAGTCGACGACGCCAAGACGAATCAGACGCATCACCTCGGTGCCCTGAAGACCCATCTGATCGAGGGTGGTGAACTCAGCGCCGATGCTGCCCTTACTGGCCTCTGGAAGCTTCTGCACCCAGAACGGTCGTTCAATGGTTCGGGCGAAATTGATGTTCGAAAACCCCCCCAGCACCTTGAAATGTTGCTTGGGCAGATCCTGGGCCGACCCCACGCCTGCAAACAGAACAGCCAGCGCCGCGACGGCACCTCGAAATGCAGCTAACATGACTCCTCCTGCTGTTGTATTCAGATTGGATATAGCGCGCATTCACTATAGAATCCATCGAGCCTATCGTCAACAGGAACCACGCGAAGATGACTTTTGCAGACGGGGATGTGAACAGTAAATTTCGTGCAGGGGTCGACATCGGCGGCACTTTCACCGACATCGTCCTGCGGGGTGACCGGGGGTTGGTGCTGACCCACAAGGTGTCCTCAACACCCGATGACTACGGCCGCGGCATCGTGATCGGTCTGAACGAACTCTGCGCGCGCCACGGCATCTCACCCGACCGCATTGCCGAAATCGTGCACGGCACGACCATCGCCACCAACACCATTCTGGAAGGCAAAGGCGCGCGCACCGCGCTGATCACCACGCGCGGCTTCCGCGATGTTCTGGAATTGCGTCGAGTTCGCATTCCAGAGCTTTACAACATGTTTCTGGACAGGCCGCCTGCCCTGGTGCCGCGCAGGCTGCGCTACGAAGTCACCGAACGTATCGACTACCGTGGACGGGTACAGACGACGCTTGCGGAAGACGAGCTTGCATCGATCTTTGAGGCCGTCGCACAGGCAGGGGTGGAAGCCCTCGCCATCTGCCTGCTGCATGCGTATGCCAACCCTGAGCACGAGCAGCGCATTCAGGCCCTGGCCCGCAGGGCGCTGGGCGAGGCGATGTTTATCTGCACGTCAAGCCAGGTCCTGCCGGAAATCAAGGAATACGAACGCACCAGCACGACGGTGATCAATGCCTACATTGGCCCAGCCGTCCGACATTACTGCCAGAGGCTGTCCAACGCCCTCTTCGCAAGCGGCTATCGCGCGCCCATTCGAATCATGCAGTCAAGCGGTGGCATTCTGTCGATCGAAGAAGTGCTGCAGCTGCCCGCCTACATCGTCGAGTCGGGCCCTGCGGCAGGTGTCATCGGTGCAGCCTGCGCTGCCTCCCGAATGAACCACAGCGACGTTCTTACGATCGACATGGGGGGAACCACCGCCAAGGCGTCCATGGTCGAAGGCGCCACAGTGGCTCGCACCAACGAGTACGAGGTCGGTGCCGGTATCAACCTGAGCAGCAAGCTCGTCAAGGGTGGCGGGCACGCACTGAAGCTGCCGGTCATCGATATTTCCGAAATCGGCGCGGGTGGTGGCAGCATTGCGCGCGTCTCCCCGCACGGCACCCTGAGCGTGGGGCCCGATAGCGCAGGTGCCGTGCCAGGTCCGGCCTGCTACGGTCGTGGAGGCTCCGAGGCCACCCTCACCGATGCCATGGTGTGCCTCGGCTACGTGAGCCCAACACAACTGGTGGGCGGTGCCATGAAGATTGACGGCGCGCTATCACGCTCAGCCGTCGAGCGTCTGGTTGCAAAGCCACTCGATATGTCGGTCATTGCGGCAGCCCATGGCGTTTTTCAGCTTGCATCCGCCACCATGACCCGGGCGGTCAAGGCCGTATCAACCTTCAGGGGTCGCGACCCTCGAGACTTCGCGCTGTTCGCCTTCGGTGGCAATGGCGCCCTGATGGCGGCCAGCATCGCCGACGCACTGGAAATCCGCTCAGTCATCGTGCCCCGATTCGCCGGTGTCTTCTCGGCCCTGGGACTACTGGACGCCAACCTGGAGCGCGACATGTCCAGAACCTGGATGCAGTCGCTCGATCAGCTTGACGGTGTAGAACTCGAACAGCGCTATGCAGACATCGAATCCGAGTTGCGCAAGGCCTATGCAGCATCGCATGGCGCGGCTGGGCTTTCACTCCGACGCACCGCCGATCTCAGGTATCGCGGACAGGCGTTCGAGTTGAACGTCATGGCACCACAAACGGGGTCGAATGCCGGAGCGGTGCTGCGCGAGCGCTTCGTGAGCGAACATCGTCGCACCTACGGTCACGGCTCTGCAGATGACCCCATTGACCTGGTCAACATCCGCGTTACCGCCACGCTTCCGGTTGAGCGGCGTCCCGACGCGGTGCACTCAATCGGCCGATCAAACTCAGGCTCAGTGCACCGCGATGCCTTCTTCGGCGCAAAGCTGGGGCTGATGAGCACGCGCATTCTGCGTCGCGCTAATTTGAGCACTCGCCAGCCGGGACCGCTCATCATTGAGGAAGACGACGCCACGGTACTGGTGCCGCCGCACTGGTCGGCTGAATTGGGCGCTGACGCGGCCATTCTGATGAACAGGAATATGTCATGAGTCTGGATCCAATCACGCTTGAAGTTGTTCGCAACGCGCTGGACTCGCTGGCCGATGAAATGGCGCTCGTGCTGATGCGAACCGCCTACTCGCCCGTGGTGCGTGACTCAATGGACTATTCCACTGCGGTCTGCGACCGCGAGGGACGCATGGTCGCTCAGGGGCTCACCACCGCGCTGCATCTGGGATCGTTCCCAGACACGATGAGCGAGGTCATCAGGCGGTTCGGCTCTTCCATGCGGGACGGCGATGTATTTGCCCTGAACGACCCCTACGGCAGTGGCGGCATGCATCTGCCCGATATCTACGTGATCAAGCCCATCTTCATCGAGGGCAGCCTGGAGGGGTTTGCCACGACGCTGGTGCACCACACCGATATCGGCGGTATCACGCCCGGCGGAACCGCGGTGCACGCGACCGAAATATTCCAGGAAGGACTGCGCATCCCCATGATGCACCTGGTGGACGGCGCAACCGGATCCGAGAATCAGACGCTTCTGTCGATTCTCGCCGCGAATGTTCGCGTACCCGATCGGGTGCTTGGTGATCTCAGAGCACAGATGGCCGCTTGCCGAATCGCGGAACAGGGACTGACGCGGCTGGTCGCTCAATACGGATCGGATACCACGCGCGCCTGCATCAATCGCCTGCACGATCTTGCGGAATCACAGATGCGAGCGCTGATCCGCAGCCTGCCACCGGGGCGCTACGAGTTTGAAGACTTCATCGACGGTTTTGGTCAGTCTCCGAAGGCGATCCGATTCAAGGTCGCGGTTGATATTCGCGACGACGAGGCGATCGTCGACTGGACGGGAACCTCCGAGCAGGTCGATGGCGCCATCAATGCGCCAGGGCCATTCATACGCTCGGCAACCTACCTGGCCTTTCGTTGCCTGGTCGGCGAGCGAATTCCCAATACCGTGGGCTACATGAGGCCCATTCAGGTCATCGCCCCCGAGGGCTCTATCGTCAATCCCCGTTTTCCCGCTGCCTGCAATGCGCGGGGCATCGTCGGCTTCAGGGCCGTCGATACGCTGCTCGGGGCGCTGGCCCAGGCCATCCCGGGTCGCGTCTATGCCGCCGGAGAGGGCGGGGCCACCAATCCCAGCATTGGCGGCCAGTGGCAGGGCAAGAATTTCGTGTTCACCGAGACCATTCTGGGTGCGTGGGGCGCGCGCTCCGATCGCGACGGCCTTGATGGCGCGGCCAATCTGGCTGCCAATCAATCCAATCAGCCGATCGAAATGCTGGAGGCCGATTCACCGATCGAAGTCGTCGAATATGGTCTGGCCCGCAACAGCGGCGGTCCCGGACGTTATCGCGGTGGCATGGCGGTTAAGCGAGCCTACCGAATCCTCGCTGATCGCGCAGTGTTCACGCTGCGATCTGATCGGCGACACCACCTGCCCTACGGGCTTGACGGCGGCTCGCCTGGCACGCCCAGTTTCACCGTGCATCGATCCGGGACGCAAACACATCTGGTCCCCGTGTTGCCGCGCGACAAGCTGGACATCGCGGCTGCAGACCAGATACTGCACATCCAACCCGGCGGCGGCGGATATGGAGACCCGCTTGAGCGTGATCCGCAGCAGGTTCTGGAAGATGTGCTGGATGACCGGATTACGCCTGACTACGCGCGCGACATCTACGGCGTGATCATGCGTGATCAGGGCGTTGACCTGTCTGCCACCGAGTCACAGCGGCAAGCTCTGCGCCAACAGCGAGCCCCGGGCCCTCAAGCGACGTCGACACTGACGCTCGCTCATGTGCGCCATTTCCTCTGCGCCAATGGCCTCAAGCCTGAGGAGCTTTCATGACCGAACGCGCCGCCTGGGTTGAAATCGATGCTGGGGCCCTGCGACACAACCTTCGGTTAGTGCAACAGCAGGCTGGAAAAGCGCGCGTCTACGCGGTCTGCAAGGGTCATGCGTACGGTTTTGGCGCGGTCATGATTGCCCGCGCCGCCGCAGCCGAAGGCCTGTGGGGCGTCGCTGTGGGCGACCCGGCTGACGCCCTCGCAATCCGGTCTGCCGGTGTTCGCAGTCCGATTCTCATCTACGCCAGTACCGAAGCCGCAGCCCTGCCCAGCCTCGCCAGACTTGATGTCATTGTCACCGTTCACGACTTGGCCAGCCTTGGGGCCTGCCTGCAAAGCCGACAGCGCTTCAGCATCAAGCTCGATTGTGGTTTTGGTCGGCTGGGATTTCGTGAGGATGAAATCGACGACGTCATCGAGGCGATTCGCAGGGCCGACCACTCATTGCTGCATGGCCTGTACGCGCACATGGCCGATACCGAAGACGACGCGTCGATTGCGCGCCAGGTCGGAAAATTCAAAGCCATGGCAGACGGGTTCGAAGCGGCCGGCATCCGCCCGCTCGAGAAGATGATCGCGAGCAGCCGGGTTCTGATTGCACACCCCGAGCTCTGCATGGATGCGATCAATCCGGGCCGTCTGATCTATGGCGTGCTAGAACCCCAGTGGACCGGACGACTCGCCGTACAGCCGGTACTGGCAGCGGTAAAGGCCAGGCTGATCGCGGTCAAGCGATTTCAGGCTGGGCAGCGCGTAGGCTACTCGCGCGAGCCCCTCAGTGCC
>JBIKMC010000042.1:0-17143 GCA_044359405.1 Burkholderiaceae bacterium | reverse complement strand
GACATTGAGCGCGTGCTCTACTTTGAAGCCTTCGTAGTGATTGAGCCGGGCATGACGCCGCTCAAGCGTTGCCAGATCATGACCGAGGACGACTACCTCGCCAAGACGGCTGAGTATGGCGACGATTTCCGTGCTGCGATGGGTGCAGAGGGCGTGCGCGAGCTGCTGCGCACCATCGACATCGATCGCGAGATCGAAACGCTGCGACAAGATCTGGCCGCCACCGGCTCTGAGGCCAAGATCAAAAAGATCGCCAAGCGGTTAAAGGTGCTCGAGGGTTTCCAGCGTTCCTCCATCAAGCCCGAGTGGATGGTGATGGAAGTGCTGCCGGTTCTGCCGCCCGAATTGCGGCCTCTGGTGCCGCTCGATGGTGGCCGATTCGCAACCTCAGACCTCAACGATCTCTACCGGCGCGTCATCAACCGTAACAACCGCCTGAAGCGGCTGCTCGAGCTCAAAGCGCCCGAGATCATCGTGCGCAACGAAAAGCGCATGCTGCAGGAGGCGGTTGATTCCCTGCTCGACAACGGTCGACGCGGCAAGGCGATGACAGGCGCCAACAAGCGTGCCCTGAAGTCGCTGGCTGACATGATCAAGGGCAAGGGTGGCCGCTTCCGCCAGAACCTTCTGGGCAAGCGCGTTGACTACTCGGGTCGTTCGGTCATCGTGGTGGGCCCGCAACTTAAGCTGCACCAGTGCGGTCTGCCCAAGCTGATGGCGCTTGAACTGTTCAAGCCCTTCATTTTCCACAAGCTCGAAATCATGGGCGTGGCCACCACCATCAAGCAGGCCAAGAAATTTGTGGAGAACCAGGAGCCCATCGTTTGGGACATCCTTGAAGAAGTCATTCGAGAGCACCCGGTTCTGCTCAACCGCGCGCCCACGCTTCACCGGCTGGGTATCCAGGCCTTTGAGCCCGTGCTGATTGAAGGCAAGGCCATTCAGCTGCATCCGCTGGTTTGCGCTGCGTTCAATGCCGACTTTGACGGCGACCAGATGGCGGTGCATGTGCCGCTGTCGCTTGAGGCCCAGCTTGAGGCCCGTGCGCTGATGCTGGCCTCCAACAATGTGCTCTTTCCGTCCAACGGCGAGCCGTCTATCGTCCCCTCGCAGGACATCGTGCTGGGCCTGTACTACACCACTCGCGAAAAGATCAACGCCAAGGGCGAGGGCATGGTGTTTGCCGATGTTGGCGAAGTGCACCGCGCCTATGACGCCGGTCAGATTGAGATCGGCACGCGCATCACGGTTCGTCTGACCGACTACCGCAAAGACCAGACCACCGGCGAGCTCACTCCCACGCTGCGTCGGGTTCAGACCACAGTGGGTCGGGCCATGCTCTCTGAGATTCTGCCCAAGGGCCTGCCCTTTGAGCTGATGAACAAGGCGCTCAAGAAAAAAGAAATCTCGCGCCTGATCAATGCGTCTTTCCGTCGCTGCGGGCTGCGTGATACGGTCATCTTCGCCGATCAGCTGCTGCAAAACGGCTTCCGACTCGCGACCCGGGCGGGTATCTCGATCTCCATCGACGACATGCTCGTACCGCCGCAGAAGCAAACCATTCTCGAAGCGGCTGAAGCCGAGGTCAAAGAGATCGAGCAGCAGTACACCTCGGGTCTGGTGACGCAGGGTGAGCGCTACAACAAGGTGGTTGACATCTGGGGCCGTGCGGGTGACCAGGTCGGCAAGGCCATGATGGAGCAGCTTGCGTCGCAGCAGGTGGTCGATCGCCAGGGCAAGACGGTGCCTCAAGAGTCCTTCAACGCCATCTACATGATGGCTGACTCTGGCGCCCGGGGCTCGGCAGCGCAGATCCGACAGCTGGCGGGTATGCGTGGCCTGATGGCAAAGCCCGATGGCTCCATCATTGAAACCCCCATCACGGCCAATTTCCGTGAGGGGCTTAACGTTCTGCAGTACTTCATTTCCACGCACGGCGCGCGTAAGGGTCTGGCCGACACGGCACTCAAGACCGCCAACTCAGGCTACCTCACCCGCCGCCTGGTCGACGTCACCCAAGACTTAGTGGTTACCGAAGATGATTGCGGTACGGCCAACGGCGTGTCGATGAAGGCATTGATCGAAGGCGGCGAGGTCATCGAGGCACTGCGCGATCGCATCCTCGGTCGCGTCGCGGCCAGCGACGTGGTCAACCCCGAAACACAAGAGACCGTGTTCGCCGCCGGTGATCTGCTCGATGAAGATGCGGTCGAAGAAATCGACCGTCTGGGCATTGACGAAGTGCGCGTTCGTACCCCCTTGTCGTGCGAAACCCGCTATGGCCTGTGCGCCAAGTGCTACGGACGAGATCTCGGACGCGGCTCGCTGGTGAATTCCGGTGAGGCCGTAGGCGTGATTGCCGCGCAGTCTATCGGTGAGCCAGGCACTCAGCTCACCATGCGTACCTTCCACATCGGTGGCGCGGCTTCGCGCGCCGCAGTGGTCAGCGCGGTTGAAGCCAAGTCAAACGGCACGGTGCGCTTTGCGCTCACCATGCGCTACGTGACCAACGCCAAGGGCGAGCAGATCGTTATCTCGCGCTCGGGCGAAATCACCATTACTGATGAAAACGGCCGTGAGCGCGAGCGTCACAAGATCCCGTATGGAGCAACCTTGATGGCGCGCGATGGGCGCGCGGTCAAGGCGGGTACCCAGATCGCCACCTGGGATCCGCTGACCCGACCCATCATCAGTGAGTACGCCGGTACGGTGAAGTTCGAGAACGTCGAAGAGGGCGTTACGGTCGCCAAGCAGCTTGACGAAATCACCGGCCTGTCTACCCTGGTCGTTATTGATGCCAAGCGGCGCGGCGCTTCGGTGAAGGCTGTTCGCCCGCAGGTCAAACTGATTGATGGCGCGGGTCAGGAAGTGCGTATTGCGGGCACCGATCATTCGGTCACCATCGGTTTTCCGGTCGGCGCGTTGATCTCGGTTCGGGATGGCCAGAACGTAGGCGTTGGTGAGATTTTGGCGCGTATTCCGCTTGAGTCGCAGAAGACGCGTGACATTACCGGCGGTCTGCCCCGTGTGGCTGAGTTGTTTGAGGCTCGTGCGCCCAAGGATGCGGGAATGTTGGCCGAGGTTACCGGCACGGTCTCGTTCGGCAAGGACACCAAGGGCAAGCAGCGACTGGTCATCACCGACCTTGACGGTAACGCACACGAGTTCCTCATTCCCAAGGACAAGAACGTTCTGGTGCATGACGGACAGGTGGTCAACAAGGGCGAGATGATTGTGGACGGGCCAGCCGATCCTCATGACATTCTTCGCCTGCTGGGTATTGAAGCACTGGCCCGCTACATCGTCGATGAGGTCCAGGATGTGTACCGTCTGCAGGGCGTGAAGATCAACGACAAGCACATCGAGGTCATCGTTCGTCAGATGCTGCGTCGCGTGCAGATCACCGATCCGGGCGACACGCCTTTCATCACCGGCGAACAGGTCGAGCGCTCCGAACTGCTGGATGAAAACGACAAGGCGGTTGCCGCTGGTAAGCGTGCAGCCAGTCATATCAACCTGCTGCTCGGTATCACCAAAGCGTCGCTGTCTACTGACTCGTTCATCTCGGCGGCTTCCTTCCAGGAGACCACCCGGGTTCTGACCGAAGCGGCCATCATGGGTAAGCGCGACGAACTGCGTGGCCTGAAAGAGAACGTCATCGTGGGGCGCCTCATTCCGGCTGGCACCGGGCTTGCCTTTCATCGGGCTCGCAGGGTCAAGGAGCAGGCAGAGGCTCAGGAGCATGCAGCACTTGCGGCCGCCGAGGCACTGTTTGAGCCGATGCCGGCCGAGGCGGATGCAGAAGCGCAGGAGGGCAGCACTCCCGCCTGATCGTCTTGAACGCAGGGGCGGGCACCGCCCCTGCGTGCTGACGGGCGCGACGTGCGCTTGTTTCATTTCTTTTAACCAGTTATCATTTAAAGCTTTTCGGCGCAACCGTACGCCGATTCCATCAATGCTGATCCTGGGCTTTATGGACCGGACATCGGCAGACACAAGGAATACCTCGAATGCCCACCATTAATCAGCTCGTGCGGCAAGGCCGCGAGTCGGCGGTCGACAAGAGCAAGAGCCCCGCGCTGCAGGAGTCGCCGCAGCGGCGTGGCGTGTGCACCCGCGTGTACACCACCACCCCCAAGAAGCCCAACTCAGCCTTGCGTAAGGTTGCCAAGGTGCGCCTGACCAATGGCTTCGAGGTGATTTCTTACATTGGGGGCGAGGGCCACAACCTGCAAGAGCACTCAGTGGTGTTGATCCGCGGCGGTCGCGTGAAAGACCTTCCTGGTGTGCGCTACCACATCGTTCGTGGCTCCCTCGACCTGCAGGGCGTCAAGGATCGCAAGCAGTCCCGCTCCAAGTACGGCGCCAAGCGTCCGAAGAAGAGCTGATTTCAAGGCCGATTTTCCGGGGCATACCCAGCAGGTTTGCCCTATTTCCGGGGTCTGGTCGTGTCAAGAGTCTATTCGGGCTTGCCTGACAGGGTTCAGATTCCAGTAAGCGAGAGAATCCCGCGCTCCGATTCGAAAGCGGGTGTTCTCAACAGTGCCGGTGGTGCGTGGCAGTGCCCCGGCGTCCGCTGAAGCCAAAAGAGGTGTGTCATGCCGCGTCGTCGTGAGGTTCCCCGTCGCGAGATCCTGCCGGATCCGCTGTACGGCAGTGTCGAGGTTTCCAAGTTTGTCAACGTGCTGATGCTCGATGGCAAAAAGGCCGTCGCTGAGCGCATGCTCTACGGCGCATTTGACCAGATCAAGTCGCGTTCGGGCAAAGATCCCATTGAAGTCTTCGGACAGGCCCTGCACAACGCCCGCCCCATGGTCGAGGTGAAGAGTCGTCGCGTCGGCGGGGCCAACTATCAGGTTCCCGTTGAGGTTCGTCCAGTGCGTCGCACGGCTCTGGCCATGCGCTGGCTGCGCGAGGCTGCCAAGAAGCGCGGCGAAAAATCCATGGGTCAGCGTCTGGCGAATGAACTGCTGGAAGCCGCTGAGAACCGTGGCGGAGCCGTCAAGCGCCGCGACGAGGTGCACCGCATGGCCGAGGCCAACAAGGCCTTCGCCCATTTCCGCTTCTGAAAACCGGGAAGGCTTGCCTGGCCTGAGTGCTGGCGGTGGGCGTGCGGCGTACGGCTTGATGTCGTCGCGTTGCGTGGCCGCCAGTGATTCAGCGATCAGGCGCTATCCCGAATCGGCGATACCCCCGAAAGAAAGTTTGAATCATGGCTCGCAAGACTCCTATCGACCGCTACCGCAACATCGGTATCTCGGCGCACATTGACGCCGGTAAAACCACCACGACAGAACGCATCCTGTTTTACACCGGCGTCAATCACAAGATCGGTGAAGTCCACGATGGCGCAGCCACCATGGACTGGATGGAGCAGGAGCAGGAGCGGGGTATCACCATCACCTCGGCGGCCACCACCTGCTTCTGGAAGGGCATGGACATGTCCTTCCCCGAGCATCGCATCAACATCATCGACACACCCGGGCACGTTGACTTCACCATCGAAGTTGAGCGCTCAATGCGTGTGCTCGACGGCGCATGCATGGTGTACTGCGCGGTGGGCGGTGTTCAGCCTCAGTCTGAAACCGTGTGGCGCCAGGCCAACAAGTACGGCGTGCCGCGTCTGGCCTTCGTCAACAAGATGGACCGCGTTGGCGCCAATTTCTTCAAGGTGCACGACCAGATGCGTCTGCGCCTGCGTGCTAATCCGGTTCCGGTGCAGGTGCCTATCGGTGCCGAAGAAAACTTCAAGGGCGTGGTCGATCTCATTCGCATGAAGGCGATCTACTGGGATGACGCTTCACAGGGCATGAAGTTCGATCTGGCCGAGGTGCCGGCTGAGCTTGCCGACACCTGTGCCGAGTGGCGCGAAAAAATGGTCGAGGCGGCTGCCGAGGCTAATGAAGAGCTCATGAACCGTTACCTTGAGAACGGAGACCTGTCTGAAGAAGACATCAAAAAAGGTCTGCGTCAGCGCACCATCGCCAGCGAGATCGTTCCAATGATGTGCGGCACCGCCTTCAAGAACAAGGGTGTTCAGGCCATGCTCGACAACGTTATCGAGTTTCTGCCGTCGCCGGTCGACATTCCGCCCGTGACGGGCACCGACGAGGACGGCACCAAAGAGCTCAGCCGCAAGGCTGATGACGGTGAGAAATTCGCGGCGCTTGCTTTCAAGCTGATGACTGATCCGTTCGTGGGCCAGCTCACCTTCATCCGCGTTTACTCGGGCGTGCTCAACTCTGGCGATACCATTTACAACCCCATCAAGGGCAAGAAAGAGCGCATCGGCCGCATCCTTCAGATGCATGCCAACCAGCGCGATGAAATCAAGGAAGTTCGCGCGGGTGATATTGCCGCCTGCGTCGGTTTGCGCGAAATCACCACCGGTGAAACACTCTGCGATCCCGATGCCGAGATCATCCTCGAGCGTATGGAATTCCCCGAGCCCGTCATCTCTCAGGCGGTTGAGCCCAAGACCAAGGCTGATCAGGAAAAGATGGGTATAGCCCTGGGTCGTCTCGCCCAGGAAGACCCCTCGTTCAGGGTGCGCACCGACGAAGAGTCCGGTCAGACCATCATCTCGGGCATGGGCGAATTGCACCTTGAAATCATCGTTGACCGCATGAAGCGCGAGTTCGGTGTCGAGGCCTCGGTGGGCAAACCCCAGGTTGCCTACCGGGAAACCATTCGTAAACAGGTCGACGAAGTCGAAGGCAAGTTCATCAAGCAGTCCGGTGGTCGTGGTCAGTATGGCCACGTGGTGCTCAAGCTCGAGCCGCTCGAGCCGGGCGGCGCCAACTTCGAGTTTGTCGACGCCATCAAGGGTGGTGTGGTGCCGCGCGAATTCATTCCGGCGGTTCAGAAGGGCATCGAAGAGACCCTGCCCGCTGGCGTAATGGCTGGCTACCCTGTGGTCAACGTAAAGGCCACGCTTTTCTTTGGGTCGTACCATGACGTCGACTCCAACGAGAACGCCTTCAAGCAGGCAGCTTCCATTGCCTTCAAAGAAGGCATGCGGCGTGCGGCACCGGTGCTGCTTGAGCCGATGATGTCGGTCGAGGTGGAAACCCCCGAGGACTACGCGGGTACGGTGATGGGCGACCTGTCCTCCCGTCGGGGCATGGTCCAGGGTATGGAAGACATGGTGGGCGGTGGCAAGGCGATTCGCGCCGAGGTTCCTCTGGCAGAGATGTTCGGTTACTCAACCACGCTGCGTTCGCTCACCCAGGGGCGCGCGACCTACACCATGGAATTCAAGCACTACAGCGAAGCACCCAAGAATGTGGCCGAGGCCGTGATCTCGGCACGCAGCAAGTAAACCAATAAACGCTACTCATCCCTCATTCGGAGCTAAAAAATGGCAAAAGGCAAGTTTGAGCGTACGAAGCCGCACGTAAACGTTGGGACGATTGGGCACGTTGACCATGGAAAGACGACGCTGACGGCGGCGATCACGACGGTGCTGTCGACCAAGTTTGGAGGCGAGGCCAAGAAGTACGACGAGATTGATGCGGCGCCGGAAGAGAAGGCACGAGGGATCACGATTAACACGGCGCACGTGGAGTACGAGACGTCGGCGCGTCACTATGCGCACGTTGATTGCCCTGGGCACGCTGACTATGTGAAGAACATGATCACGGGTGCGGCGCAGATGGACGGAGCGATTTTGGTGGTATCGGCGGCCGATGGCCCGATGCCGCAGACG
The DNA here is from genome assembly GCA_044359405.1 of Burkholderiaceae bacterium. Classification (GTDB taxonomy): domain Bacteria; phylum Pseudomonadota; class Gammaproteobacteria; order Burkholderiales; family Burkholderiaceae_E; genus SYIM01. The sequence goes on along the minus strand of JBIKMC010000042.1, from coordinate 9,435 downwards.
CGCGAGCACATTTTGTTGGCGCGCCAGGTGGGTGTGCCGTACATCATTGTGTTCATGAACAAGTGCGACATGGTTGATGATGCGGAGCTGCTGGAGCTGGTGGAGATGGAGGTTCGCGAGCTTCTGTCCAAGTACGAGTTTCCGGGCGACGACATTCCGATTGTGAAGGGGTCGGCGCTGAAGGCGTTGGAGGGTGACAAGGGAGAGCTGGGCGAGGCGGCGATCATGAAGCTGGCTGATGCTTTGGACAGCTACATTCCGACGCCTGAGCGGGCAATTGACGGTGCGTTTTTGATGCCGATCGAGGATGTGTTCTCGATTTCGGGTCGTGGCACGGTGGTGACGGGGCGGGTTGAGCGCGGGATTGTGCGTGTTGGCGACGAGATCGAGATTATCGGGATCAAGGCGACGACCAAGACGACGTGCACGGGCGTGGAGATGTTCCGCAAGTTGCTGGACCAGGGTCAGGCGGGCGACAACGTTGGGGTGTTGTTGCGAGGCACCAAGCGCGAGGAGGTTGAGCGCGGGCAGGTGTTGGCCAAGCCGGGTTCGATCACGCCGCACACGAAGTTTGAGTGCGAGGTGTATGTGCTGAGCAAAGAAGAGGGCGGTCGTCATACGCCGTTCTTCAATGGATATCGGCCGCAGTTTTACTTTCGCACGACGGATGTGACGGGGTCGGTGGACCTGCCCGAGGGTGTTGAGATGGTGATGCCTGGGGACAATGTGAAGATGACGGTGACGCTGATTGCGCCGATCGCGATGGAGCAGGGCCTGCGCTTTGCCATCCGCGAGGGTGGGCGCACCGTCGGTGCCGGCGTCGTCGCCAAAATCCTCGTCTGAGGTTTGTGGGCGCCGAGGGTCCCGCGCTGCGGGATCCACGGCCTTGATGGAAAGTAGGGGCATAGCTCAACTGGCAGAGCGTCGGTCTCCAAAACCGAAGGTCGGGGGTTCGATCCCCTCTGCCCCTGCCAAATTTTCTCCGGTCGCTGGCGTCTAAACTTAAACCTATCGAGCGATTTCGTAGACCATGTCCAATCCGGGCGTTGAAACCGTCACCAGCACTGCCGATCGGCTCAAGGTCGGCTTGGCGCTGCTTGCCGTCTTGACCGGCCTGGTGGGTTTCTACCTGCTGGCGCAGCAACCGCTGGTGGTGCGCATCGGTTCGGTGCTCGCTGGTCTTGCCGCGGGCGTGGCGATCGCGTGGTTTTCGGGTCCCGGGCAGCGGGCTATCGCGTTCGCCCGTGACTCGTGGTCAGAGACCCGGCGGGTGGTCTGGCCTACACGCAAGGAAACCATCCAGGTGACGCTGACCGTGTTCGCCTTTGTGGTCGTGATGGCGCTCTTTCTGTGGCTGGTCGACAAGACGCTCGAGTGGGTTTTTTACGATCTGCTGCTGGGCTGGAAGAAATAAATGTCTAAGCGTTGGTACGTCGTTCACGCCTACTCGGGCATGGAAAAGAGTGTCGCGCGCGCCCTGCAGGAGCGCGTTGACCGCGCCGGCATGCAGGATCGCTTCGGCCGCATTCTGGTACCCACCGAAGAGGTCGTTGAAATGCGGGGCGGTCAGCGCACCATCACCGAGCGCCGTTTCTTTCCCGGGTATGTGCTGGTTGAGATGGTGCTTGATGACGACACCTGGCACCTGGTCAAACATACCAACAAAGTCACTGGCTTTGTGGGTGGTGCGGGCAATAGGCCTACGCCGATCTCCGACAAGGAAGTCGAGAAGATCATGGCCCAAATGCAGGAAGGGGTCGAAAAGCCCAAGCCCAAGACTTTGTTTGAGGTGGGCGAAATGGTTCGTGTCAAGGAAGGCCCCTTCACCGATTTCAACGGTAATGTCGAGGAAGTCAATTACGACAAAAGCCGTTTGCGGGTGTCGGTCACCATCTTTGGCCGGGCCACGCCGGTAGAGCTTGAATTCGGTCAGGTCGAAAAGGTCTGACCCGGTTTGATTAAGACGCTGCGCTCAGGCGTGGCGTCACGCGCAGCGCGACGGGGCAGTTGGCCCCAGCGATGCATCGAGGAGCGTCAGTAGATTCCGTCAGGGAATCGAACACGCGTTTGAACTCAAAGGAGAGCCACTATGGCCAAGAAGATCGTCGGCTTTGTAAAACTGCAGGTTCCTGCAGGTAAAGCCAACCCCTCACCGCCCATCGGTCCTGCGCTGGGTCAGCGCGGCCTGAACATCATGGAATTTTGCAAGGCCTTCAATGCCCAGACTCAGGGGATGGAGCCTGGACTGCCGATTCCGGTGGTGATCACCGCTTACGCTGATAAAAGCTTCACCTTCGTAATGAAGACGCCGCCCGCGAGCATTTTGCTCAAGAAAGCGGCCAAGATCGACAAGGGCTCACCCAAACCTCATTCCGATAAGGTTGGCTCCATCACCCGGGCTCAGGCTGAAGACATCGCCAAGCTGAAGATGCCCGATCTCACCGCGTCTGACCTTGATGCGGCGGTACGCACCATTGCCGGATCCGCCCGCAGCATGGGCCTGACCGTGGAAGGAGTCTGACATGGCACGCCTGTCAAAGCGCACCCAAGCGATCCGGGCCAAGCTCGATCCGCAAAAAATTTACCCGCTGGCTGATGCGTTAGCTCTGGTCAAGTCGTGTGCAACGGCCAAGTTCGACGAGTCGGTTGATATTGCCGTGCAACTGGGTATTGATGCCAAGAAATCCGATCAGGTCGTCCGGGGCTCGGTTGTACTGCCGGCCGGTACCGGTAAGACGGTTCGGGTGGCGGTGTTCACTCAGGGTCCTAAGGCCGACGAGGCCCGCGCGGCAGGTGCCGATATCGTCGGTATGGAAGACCTGGCTGAACGCGTTAAAGCCGGCAACCTTGATTTTGATGTCGTGATCGCCTCCCCCGATGCCATGCGGGTCGTGGGCGCCCTGGGCCAGATTCTGGGTCCGCGCGGCCTGATGCCAAACCCCAAGGTGGGCACGGTGACTCCCGATGTGGCCGGTGCCGTCCGTAACGCTCGGGCTGGTCAGGTTCAGTACCGCACCGATAAAGCGGGCATCGTCCACACCACGATCGGCCGCGCCTCCTTTGGTGTTGAGCAGCTTGAAACCAACATGAAGGCCCTGATCGAAGCGCTCAACCGGGCGCGCCCGCAGAGTGCGAAAGGCATTTACCTGCGCAAGGTCGCGGTTTCCAGCACGATGGGTGTCGGTGTAAAGGTTGATCCGGCCGCCTTCTCGGCATCAGCCGCTTGAGTTCGGGCGAGAGAGCAGAAATAGTTAAATGAACTTTGGGCTGGCGCGTGCGCAGCAGCGTTGCGGTTACACCGTTTCGCCAACGCAATCGCGTCAGGTTGTCAAAGACCGCAGGGGCGTGTGCCATCCGTTGATGTCATGCGCTTAATTCCGCAAAGGCCCTGCGCAGATGGCGTCCCCGAAGCGAGGATCAACGTGGCAACGACAGTTCACAAGGCTGTGATTGCAGGTAGATCCCCGGTCGGTCGCCGTGTAGCAACGGAGGTCGGTTTGCCAACCGTCCCGGCGTTTTGCAAGACGCCAGGCGGCCAAGCTTCCGACAGCCATTAGAGGAGTAAGACCGTGGGTCTCAATCGTGAAGATAAGGCCTCCGTCGTCACCGAAATCGCCGCTGAAGTGGCGAAGAGCTCGGTGGTGGTGGTTGCCGAATACCGTGGTCTGGAAGTTGGTGCGATGACTGTGCTGCGCCGTCAGGCGCGCGCCCAGGGCGTTTACCTGCGTGTTCTCAAGAACACGCTGGCACGTCGTGCGCTCGCCGGCACGCCGTTTGAGATGTTGTCCGACCGTCTGGTCGGGCCGCTGATCTATGGCATGTCCGCCGATCCTGTGGCGGCTGCGAAGGTCATCAACGATTTCGCCAAAGCAAACGACAAGCTGGTCATCAAGGCCGGTGCTCTGCCCAATTCCGTGCTCGCTGCGGATGCGGTCAAGGCGCTAGCCACCATGCCCAGCCGCGAAGAGCTGCTGGCGAAACTGTTGGGCACCATGCAGGCACCTATCGCCACCTTCGTGCGCACGCTCAACGAGGTCCCGTCCAGGTTTGTTCGTACCCTGGCGGCCGTCCGGGACAAGGCACCTGCCTGAGCGAAAACGCACTGGGTATTCCAGACTGAATGCAAACAAGCTTACTGAACTGAACGGAGCATTAAATGTCCATGAGTAAAGACGATATCCTCAACGCCGTGGCCGGCATGACCGTGCTTGACCTCTCCGAACTCATCAAGATGATGGAAGAGAAGTTTGGCGTGTCCGCTGCCGCTGCTGCTGTTGCCGTCGCCGCCGGTCCTGCCGCCGCCGCTGCCGCGCCAGCCGCTGAAGAGCAGACCGAATTCACGGTGATTCTGGGCGCTGCTGGCGAGAAGAAGGTCGAGGTCATCAAGGTGGTTCGTGCTGCCACGGGCCTGGGTCTCAAAGAAGCCAAAGACCTGGTTGACGGTGCGCCCAAGCCCGTTAAAGAAGGAATCAGCAAGGCCGATGCCGAAGCCCTCAAAAAGCAGCTCGAGGACGCCGGCGCCAAGGTCGAGGTCAAGTAAGTCTCGACCCGGGCTCACCTCTTGCACGTTCAATACCCGGCTGCCACCTGTCCGTTTGGGCGGGTGCAGGTCGGGCATTGTCGTCCATCCGGAAAACCCGGTTTGCTGATCTCGCTCAGTGTATTCACTGACGGGTGCGACACGATCAGCAAATCCGGTTTTCTGCAGCAATCCCGCCCTGCCGTCTGAACCGACACGGAGTGCTCATGGCCAACGCGTCTGTCTATTCGTTCACCGAAAAAAAACGTATCCGTAAGAGTTTCGCCAAGCGCCGCGTGGTGCTTGACGTGCCTTACATGCTCACCACCCAAATCGAGTCCTACCAGCAGTTTTTACAGCTGGGCGTGGCCGCGGCCGACCGTCGTGATGACGGCCTGCAGGCGGCCTTCACGTCCATTTTTCCGATCGTCTCGCACAATCAGATGGCGAGGCTCGAGTTCGTCAGCTACATGCTGGGTACCGCAGCTTTCGACGTCAAGGAGTGCCAGCAGCGCGGTCTCACCTACTGCGCGCCGCTGCGCGCACGGGTTCGTCTGGTCATCATGGATCGTGAGGCCGCCAAGCCCACTGTCAAGGAAGTCAAAGAGCAAGAGGTCTACATGGGCGAAGTGCCGCTCATGACCGACACAGGCTCCTTCATTGTCAACGGCACCGAGCGTGTGATCGTCTCCCAGCTGCACCGTTCGCCAGGCGTGTTCTTCGAGCACGACCGCGGCAAAACCCACAGCTCGGGCAAGCTGCTGTTTTCAGCGCGCATCATTCCTTATCGCGGCTCCTGGCTCGACTTTGAGTTCGATCCCAAAGACGTTCTTTATTTCCGCGTTGACCGTCGCCGAAAAATGCCGGTCACCATTCTTCTGAAGGCCATCGGGCTGAACCCCGAACAGATTCTGGCCAACTTCTTCGTCTTCGACAGCTTCCGCCTGATGGGCGAAGGCGCCCAGCTTGAGCTGGTCCCTGACCGTCTGCGCGGCGATATTGCGCGGTTTGACATCACTGATCGCTCCGGCAAAGTCGTGGTGGCCAAAGACAAGCGCATCAATGCGCGCCACATCCGCGATCTTGAGGCGGCTGGCATGAAGCACGTGTCGGTGCCGGAAGATTATCTGCTCGGTCGCACGCTTGCGCATGCCGTGGTTGATGCCGAGACCGGTGAAATCGTCGCCCGTGCCAATGATGAGCTCACTGAAGAGCTCCTCAAGAAGCTGCGCGACGCCGGTGTGCAGGAATTCCGCACCCTCTACACCAACGACCTTGATCAGGGCCCGTATATCTCCCAGACCCTGCGCATCGATGAAACAGCCGATCAGGCCGCTGCGCGTATCGCTATCTACCGCATGATGCGCCCCGGCGAGCCGCCTACCGAAGAGGCGGTCGAAGCCCTCTTTAATCGCCTGTTTTACAGCGCCGACGCCTACGACCTGTCTAAAGTGGGTCGCATGAAATTCAATCGTCGCGTTGGACGGGACGAACTCACCGGACCGATGACCCTTGTCGACGATGACATCCTGGCGGTCATCAAGATTCTGGTTGATCTGCGTAACGGCAAAGGTGAAATCGACGATATCGATCACCTGGGCAATCGGCGTGTGCGTTGCGTTGGCGAGCTTGCCGAGAATCAGTTCCGCGCCGGTCTGGTGCGCGTCGAGCGTGCCGTCAAAGAGCGTCTGGGTCAGGCCGAAACTGAAAACCTGATGCCGCACGATCTCATCAACAGCAAACCCATCAGCGCAGCCGTGCGCGAATTCTTCGGCTCGTCTCAGCTGTCGCAGTTCATGGACCAGACCAACCCGCTGTCCGAGATCACCCATAAGCGGCGTGTTTCGGCGCTGGGTCCTGGGGGTCTGACGCGCGAGCGCGCAGGCTTCGAGGTCCGCGACGTACATCCCACGCACTACGGGCGCGTTTGCCCGATTGAAACCCCTGAAGGCCCAAACATCGGGCTTATCAATTCCTTGGCCCTGTATGCGCGGCTTAACGAGTACGGGTTCCTTGAGACACCCTACCGACGTGTCGTTGACAGCAGGGTAACCGACGAAATCAATTACCTGTCGGCCATCGAAGAAGGCCGCTACGTGATTGCCCAGGCTAACGCCGCCATGGATGAGCAGGGGCGGCTTACCGGTGATTTGGTGTCGGTGCGTAAGGCGGGAGAATCCGAGCTTACTTCGCCGGTCAACGTTCAGTACATGGACGTTGCACCGACGCAGATCGTGTCGGTTGCTGCCTCACTCATCCCCTTCCTTGAGCATGACGACGCGAACAGAGCGCTCATGGGCTCCAACATGCAGCGGCAGGCGGTGCCCTGTCTGCGGCCCGAAAAGCCCCTGGTGGGCACAGGTGTTGAGCGCACCTGCGCGGTCGACTCAGGTACCGTGGTCACTGCCCGCCGGGGCGGTGTGGTCGATTATGTTGATGCCAACCGCATCGTGGTTCGGGTCAATGATGACGAGACGGCCGCCGGTGAAGTCGGCGTCGATATTTACAACCTCATCAAGTACACGCGCAGCAACCAGAACACCAACATCAACCAGCGGCCCATCGTTCGCAAGGGTGACCGCATCGCGCGTGGCGATGTCGTGGCTGATGGGGCCTCCACTGACCTGGGCGAACTCGCTCTGGGCCAGAACATGATGGTGGCCTTCATGCCTTGGAACGGGTACAACTTCGAGGACTCCATTCTCATCTCTGAGCGTGTGGTCGCCGAAGATCGCTACACCTCAATTCATATTGAGGAGCTGTCGGTTCTTGCGCGTGACACCAAGCTGGGCCCTGAGGAAATCACCCGCGACATTTCCAATTTGTCTGAGGGACAGCTGGCGCGTCTGGATGACTCTGGCATTGTCTACATCGGCGCCGAGGTACTGGCCGGCGACGTGCTGGTGGGCAAGGTCACGCCCAAGGGGGAAACCCAGCTCACGCCTGAAGAAAAGCTGCTGCGCGCCATCTTCGGCGAGAAGGCCTCTGACGTCAAAGACACCTCGCTGCGCGTGCCCTCAGGCATGACTGGCACCGTGATCGATGTTCAGGTGTTCACCCGTGAAGGCATTCAGCGCGACAAGCGCGCACAGTCCATTATCGATGACGAGCTCAAGCGTTATCGCCTCGATCTGAACGACCAGCTGCGCATTGTTGAGAACGACGCCTTTGAGCGTATCGAACGACTGCTGGTTGGCAAAGCGGTCAACGGGGGCCCCAAAAAGCTTGCCAAGGGCGCCGTGGTCAGCGCCGAGTATCTCGCTGACCTTGATCGCTATCACTGGTTCGAGATCCGCCTGGCCGACGAAACCGCAGCCAGTCAGCTCGAGTCGCTTAAAGAGTCCATCGAGCAAAAGCGCCACCAGTTTGATCTCGCGTTTGAAGAAAAGCGCAAGAAACTCACGCAGGGTGATGAACTGCCTCCGGGCGTACTCAAGATGGTCAAGGTGTACCTCGCCGTCAAACGTCGTCTGCAACCTGGCGACAAGATGGCCGGGCGCCACGGTAACAAGGGTGTGGTGTCGCGTATCGTGCCAGTTGAAGACATGCCGCACATGGCTGACGGCACCACAGCCGATATCGTGCTTAACCCGCTGGGCGTGCCCTCGCGTATGAACGTGGGTCAGATTCTTGAAACGCACCTGGGCTGGGCCGCCAAAGGTATTGGCCTGCGCATTGGGCAGATGCTTCAGCAGCAGGCCAAGGCCGCCCAGCTACGCACCTTCCTCGATGAAATCTACAACACCAGTGGTCAGCGTGCCCACATTGAGAAGCTGTCTGATGAAGAGGTGATCGAGCTGTGCGCCAATCTCAGCAAAGGCGTACCGTTTGCCACCCCGGTGTTCGACGGCGCCTCTGAGCCCGAGATCCGTCGCATGCTCGACCTTGCCTATCCGAATGATGATCAGCGCACCCGCCTGATCGGTTTCACTCCGGGCAAGACGCAGGTCACGCTGTATGACGGGCGCACCGGCGATGCCTTCGACCGGCCGGTCACCGTGGGTTTCATGCACATGCTCAAGCTGCACCATCTGGTCGACGACAAGATGCACGCACGCTCCACCGGTCCGTACTCGCTGGTGACGCAACAGCCGCTGGGCGGTAAGGCCCAGTTTGGTGGTCAGCGCTTCGGCGAGATGGAGGTGTGGGCACTTGAGGCCTATGGCGCCTCATACATGCTGCAGGAAATGCTCACGGTGAAGTCCGATGACGTCAACGGGCGTACCAAGGTTTACGAGAATCTGGTCAAGGGCGAGCACGCGATTGATGCCGGTATGCCGGAATCCTTCAACGTGCTTGTCAAGGAAATTCGCTCGCTGGGCATCGATATCGATCTCGAGCGCAACTGATCGGACCGCAGAACACAGGAGAGCTGCCAATGAAAGCCTTGCTTGATCTGTTCAAACAGGTTCAGGAAGAAGAACATTTCGATGCCATCCGCATCGGACTGGCCTCACCCGACAAAATCCGTTCGTGGTCTTTCGGTGAAGTCAAAAAGCCGGAAACCATCAACTACCGCACCTTCAAGCCCGAGCGCGACGGTTTGTTCTGCGCCAAGATCTTTGGCCCGATCAAAGACTATGAGTGCCTGTGCGGCAAGTACAAGCGCCTGAAGCATCGTGGCGTCATCTGCGAGAAGTGTGGCGTTGAGGTCACGCTCGCCAAAGTGCGGCGTGAGCGTATGGGCCATATTGAACTGGCCTCGCCGGTCGCGCATATCTGGTTTCTGAAATCGCTGCCGTCGCGTCTGGGCATGGTGCTGGACATGACGCTGCGCGACATTGAGCGCGTGCTCTACTTTGAAGCCTTCGTGGTGATTGAGCCGGGCATGACGCCGCTCAAGCGTTGCCAGATCATGACCGAGGACGACTACCTCGCCAAGACGGCTGAGTATGGCGACGATTTCCGTGCTGCGA